>JAFTQJ010000072.1 GCA_017462785.1 Oscillospiraceae bacterium
GAATTTCAGGCACATTGGGTTTGCCTGCGAGTTCTGCATACTTCATTCTATCATCACCTCTGTATTTTCATAAAATCTCAGCAAGCCGGAAAGCTGGCTATACACTATAACAGTATAGCATCTTTTTTGGTTTTTGTCAAGTTTTTTCCGCAGAAACGCAAAAACTCCGCCTCGGGGGTGAGGCGGAGTCAGAATCAGGACTGGAGATTCAGGAGGAAGTCTGCAACGGTATCTGTACCGCCAGTTCCAGCATAAGCGGCATATTGCAGAATGAGTGCAGCATCAGCGGCATCACCGGTGCCGTCGCCGTTGAGATCGGCGGCTTCGTTCTGCACAACGTCCGGCTGTTCTCCTGCACCGGCTTGTGCGGCAGCGGTCAGAAGCAGTGCGGCATCATTGGCATTCACAGCGTTGTCACCATTAAGCTCACCCAGCGTGGGGGCTGCCGTTCCGGCTTCGATCGTCAGCTTCAGAACCGTATGGAATGTACAGCCGCTTACAAGAACATACATGCTCGCTTCACCCTCTTCGAGTGCGGTCACATAGAAAGTATCGCTGCCCGTTTCGTAGGTGTACGAGATATTGTCCGAAACTGCCTCAAAATATGCCTTGCTTCCTGTTCCGGTCGTCGGGTCATAGAAGCGGACCGCTCTGGTTTCACCGATCTGCATGGGGGAATCATCGTATTCAAGTACACCGGCATAATCCGCATGAACCGGCTCGGTGGTCGTGGTCATCATTTCCTCATAATCTTCCGTAGGAGCTGTTGTACCAGCTTCGACTGTCAGGCGGACATACGAACCGAATGCACAGCCCTCCGCCATAACATACATTTTTGCGTCACCCTCCGCAAGTGCGGTGACATAAATGGTATCGCTCCCCTCTTCATAAGCATAGGAAAGATTGTCTGAAACCTCATAAATGCTGCCCTTGCCGCCCTTCAGTGTTTCCGGATGATAAAAGCGGATGGCTCTGGTTTCGCCGACCTGCATCGGGGAGGTGTCATATTCCACCTTTGTCACATAATCAGCCTGAATTTCCATGGTAGTTGTCGTTGTGGTTTCCTCATGCTCTTCCGTGGGTGCTGTTGTTCCGGATGCGACTGTCAGGTGCAGAACGGAGTAAAATGTACAGCCGCTTACGAGGACATGCATGCTCGCTTCACCCTCTTCGAGTGCGGTCACATAGAAGGTATCGCTGCCCGTTTCATAGGTGTACGAGATATTGTCCGAAACTGCTTCAAAATACGCCTTGCTTCCTGTTCCGGTCGTCGGGTCATAGAAACGGATCGCCCTTGTTTCACCGACCTGCATGGGGGAATCATCGTATTCGAGTACACCGGCATAGTCGGCATGAACCGGTGGGGTGGTCGTGGTTTCCATGTACTCCGCTGCCTGTGCGGCAGTTTCTGTCTGCGTGACGGCAGCAGCCGGAAGATCGTCATCCGTGACTGCAATGGAACCAACCGTACCGAACGCCATGAGCTGGACACAAATTGCAGCACCTGTGAGGAATGCAAGCGGTCTTTTCCATGTACTTGTTTTCATTTGTAATTCATCCTTTCACGTTATGTGTGAATTCACTTCACCTCTGCAGCGGCTTTAAATTCACCGCCTCCATTATACAACTTTTACAAATAAAAGTCAACCGTTTTTTTTTTTTTTTGTAAAGGTGCACAAAATCATGAAAAATCGGATTTATAGGCGGGAAATCTCCCTCACCTTCCCCTCCGCCCAGCTGCCCACTCTTGTGAGGTAGAGCTGGTGGTATTCCGCAAAGGTCAGGCTGCATTCATAGCCGAGCAGCTCCATCTCCACGCCGAACAGGTCGGCATGGACATTCAGCTCCTGCATGCCGTTACGCAGGTAGAAGCGTTTCCTCCGCTGACGCTCGGGGAGATCCTCTGCATCCGTAAACGTGGACTCGATCTCCAGAAAGAAACGCTTTCCCTCGTACATCCGCTGGAGCGTCCGCAGAGCCATGCTGCCGATGCCGCCCCCACGCACCTTCGGGGATACTGCGAAATAATCCAGCAGGACAAGGTCATCCGCTTTCATAGTGATGGCAAGACCGGAAAATCTGCGTGGCTGCTCGATCACCCACACATCCGCATACCCCTGCCGGCACATGCGGAGGATCATGGCAAAGGGCTTTCGCTCACACGCCGGAAATGCCTGAAAATAGAGCCGCCATATCCTGCACCAGTCACGCAGATGGACTGCCCTGCGAAGTCTGACTTTCTGCATTAGTCCTCCTCCTTTGCAAACCGCATGGATTCCGGAAGAAGCGTTTCCAGCGGCTCCTCCATATCCAGAAACTGTTCATTATAGAACGCAGAATTTTTCTGCAATTCCTCATCCAGTACCGCATAGCCGTACTGCTCGGTCAGGGTTTTCTCCGCCGAAAAGAGGTTCGTGCCAAGTCCCAGACGATCGTCCGTGATCTCTGCACCCAACGCTGCGAGGGTCGTGGGGAACATGTCGAACGCTGCAAATTCCCTCCCCTTCTCCTGCACGGGGGTCACGGGTGCGTTGATAATGCAGTTATAGGTCGTGCGGACATAGTTCTGGTCGATGTCCTCCAGAAACAGGGGATCCATGGTCAGGTGGTCGCCGCTGATGACAATGGTGGTATTGTCATAGAACGGCTGCTCCTGCACCCATGCCACGAACTTTGCCACCTGTTTTGCGGAGCATGCAAGCACATTGGCGTACTGCTCCTCGTATGTATGACCGCAGAGGCGGCATTCGTAGCCGTCCGGAAAATGCGTATCCGCTGTCAGCATGGTGAGGTTGAACGGCTCACCGCTTTCTGCAAGCTCCGTCAGCTCTTCCTTGGCAAAGGCAAAGAGCTTTTCATCCTCGAAGCCCCACCATTCATCGTAGTCCTCCGGCAGTCTGCCCTCCTCCTTGAGGGAATTGATGTCCACGATCTCATAGCTGCCGTGCTGCATGAAATACGGCTCTCTGCCGTGGAATTCCGCATCCGAACCAACCAGCAGGGTCTGGCGGTAGCCCTGAGCTTTGAGCAGCTCACCGATGGAAACAACACCGGGCATGTAGCCATTCTCCGCACCGTAGGCATCCGCTGCAAGCGGAACCTTGACGATCAGACCGGAGGTCTGTGCCACCATTGCAGATGCCGTCCATGTGGCACCGGAATAGGAATAGGCACCGCCGATACCGGAGGTATGCGAAAAATTGACATTTTCCTCCGCAAGGGACGAAAGCTCGCTGATGAAATCATCCGTAATGGAGCCGCCTGCGGACACATCGGCAAAGGTATTTTCCATGGATTCGAGGAAAATATAGATCAGGTTCCGCTTTTTCTCCGGAAAACGGATGGGGGTGGCTTCGGGGTCTGCATAGTGCTCCTCGATGAAATCGGATTCAGTGGAAACGGTGTCCACATAGGCAAGCACGTCGAACTTGCGGATGAACACGGACAGGCAGAGGATGAACACCGACAATGCAAGCGGCAGGGCACGCCGCATAAAAAAGCGGCTGACCTTAGCGATGCCGCCGGAGATCCTGTGATGCTTTCCGGCACATCTGCGGCGGAGCTTACGGGCGGTCACGGGGCAGAGGATCACCTCTGCGAGCGTCAGCCCGACAGCGAACACGCCGACCCGTACAGCGGCACTGGAAACGAGGGAACCCTGTGCACCCTCGGCAGGGGCTTTGAGCTGGTAGAGCAGCTGGTCGAAGTACACATGGTCATACTTTTGCAGCAGCCAGATGGTCAGGAACAGCAGGATATTGCCGAGCAGCAGAAGCACGGCGGTGATGGTGAAAATTCTCCTTCTTCTTTTTCTTTCTTCTAACACAAATATTCCTCCCAAGCGGCGTAATGCCGCCAATTTCACTGGAGCCTGTTCACATTAAAATCTCATACGCATCTTTTCGGCAAAATTTCACGCAGTCTGCGTTAAAAAGCCTTGCCATACATACAGTATGCCAGCGGCTTTTTGCCTTGCCTGCGTAAAATTGATGCTCGAAAATCTGCATATTCATTTTATGTAAACAGGCTCTGGAATGCCTTCTCTTTTTTGTCTATGAAGTATGTCAGGTATTTATTATAGCGAAAAAGTCCGAAAATGTCAATCCTTGGGGGGTTGGGGGAATCTGGAAAACCGCCGCCCTGTTTTTCGGGATTTCTCCGATATTCGGAGAAAAATCCGGATGCAGGACGGCGGTGGATCGGGATTTATTAAATATTTTTTAAGGGGGATCAGGTGATGATGCCGGCGTTGCGGAGGACTTTATAAATGGGGGCATCAGGAGAGGAGGTGTCTCGGATGTTCCAGATTTCGTAATGTGGACCATATGTTTTATAGATTAATCCATCCGGAAATAAAGGTCTTGTAACCTCGTTTCTATATTTTTTTACTCCGGCAAATAACTCTTCATCGCTACATGGGCAATTATAAATAAATACAACCAATGGGGTCCCCCCTATTTCGGTTGGTTGATCATTACAAATCAACTTAATAGGCATATTATTTCTCCGCAAATCATAACGAAATTTTCCGTCTTTTTCAATACTTAATGCTATTTCAGTTACAGATTCCTTCAATTTAGAACCAATAATCATGCTCGATATGTCTATAAACATTTGTGCATACGAAATATACTTTTCCAAATTAATGTTGGATGGCGTGGAATTTATTAATAAATAGGCAAACAAACAAATGCCTTCAATGGAATTTTTTCTTCCGATATCAAAAACTTGATTCACAGCATCCAATATTTTTTTTGATGCTTCACTGCGTTCTCTACTTACATATTCCAAAAACCATTCCTTCAATCCGACATAATCTTCACCCATTTCTATCGCCTTTGCAAGCAGCTGCCAATATAATTCCTCCTGTTCCAGTTCTAGCATTTTTAGAGCAAATCGCTGCAAGTCCGTTTTTGAATCCTCCTCATTAGTCTTACTTTGTTGATCCATACACTTGTAAAGCAGACAGAAATTAACACATCTCTTGATGGTACGAGGATTACGAACACCCGCATTGCATAAAAAATTCACATACTTTAATATAATTTGCCCATCATAATTTTTAAGCACATCTTCCATGTAAACTTGCAAGTCGTAATTATGTACTGGTAATTTATATGGAATCTGAATAATTTTATCGAAGAAGCGGCTCTGTTTTACATCTCGCATGTTCTCACCATATTTTTGGCGGAGTCCTTCTTTTATAATGTTTGTATCAACAGCAATTAAAAATACACACCTTGGAATATCTAAAAAATTCTTGATTCCCTCCAGAAGCTCCACCGCACGGACTGGCTCAAGGCGATCAAGATCATCTATAAAAAAATAAAGACGCTGCTCCAGATCTTCTCCAAGATATGAATTAATAAGCTTTGTCAGATCTTCACGCATCCCGCTGATAAGCACAGGATAGCTGACATAATCTCCATTTCTTTTCCTATCGAGTTCTTTAAATTGGTTTACGATATACTGGAAAACATTCGGAAAATCAACCGTTGTTGCTGCTTTGGCGGTTTCAGCAGTTAAATACAAAGCTGACATTGCCAGTACACGTCTTATTCGTTTGGCACTTCGTTTTATTTCTGCTCGCCCATTTTTTGATTTAGACTTTAATATATCCGAAAGGCTTTCCTCTAATTTATGATATAACATCTCAATCAAATCCATCAACAGCCTGTCCTGTTCCCCGAGCACCGCAAACTGCCATGTATCAAACCACAGAGTACAGCCGAAATGTTTCTGTTTCAATTCGTCCTCTAGCTGTTTCATAAGCGAAGTTTTTCCCGTCCCCCAGTCACCCTGCACTGCAATAGTCATAGGCGTACTGCATTCACTCATAAATTTCAAAAGACCTTGTCGATGCTTTTCCGTTCCCAATCTATCCTCTACCGCAGGCAAATCAGAATTTCTGAACTTACTGCCATCCACGTTCATTTTCATTCATCCCCTTCCAGCAAAATTCGACACTTTACTTTATTATAACTGATTTTCTGCACAAATGCAAGGGGGATTTTGAAAAATCTGCCAGAACAACAACTGCCGCCCTGTTTGCAAGGCGGCATTGTTTTGTGTCAGCTCTGCTCACTCACCAGAATCTCCGCCCTGCTCTGAATCCGCTGGGCGGCGGCTTCGGCGGTGAGGTCGCCGGCGAAATACATTCCGGCTTCTTCAAGGGCGATGTTCAGAATCGCATCATTCATGCTCAGTACTGTGTCACAGGAACGGACATATTCCTCCAGATCGTCACGCTCCTCCTGCGTCAGCGGGTAGACCGTGCCGTCATCCTCCAGAGATTCCTCATCCGTGCGTTCACCGAACATCATGACATACATCTCATCATCGAGCTTCGTTTCAAACAGCTCCTCGACCACCGGATAGCCGTTGTCGTTGATGTCACCGTCCCCTGTCAGCATGGCTTTCACAAACTCCCATGCCTCCTCCCTGTTCTCGCAGGCGGACGAGATCGCAAGCTCTCCCCGAAAGGTCAGCTTACCGCCCTCGCCGTTGTCGGAGGGGTAGCCCACAAGGGTCATTTCTTCGCCGAGGTCGTTGTATCGGGTGTAGGAATACTGCCCGACTGCCAGCCCCCTCTCACCGACCAGCTCAAAGGCACAGAGGTAGTCCTCATCACGCTTATATCTCATGTACTTGTTGTAGTAGTAATTCTGGTGTTTTTCCATTGCTGCCGGATCGTCATAGTTTTTCGGAGGCGGATCCGCACTCTCCGGATAGCGGCTGCAAAATTCGAGGATCTTCAGGAAATCCGGTGAATCAAAGCTGCATGTCCCCTCTTCAAAATCCACGAAATCCGTGCCGTACAGGAGCATTTCGAGGGCTTGTGCCTGTGACATCCACTGGAACTGCTTGTCCGTTGCACCGTCATAAAGGGCGATCATGTCATCGACCGTCCAGTTCTCCTTGTCACAGTAGCGTGACTTGACGGCGATGGTTGCCACATTGAACTGCTGCGGCAGGGAGTAGAGTGCACCGTTTTCCGATTCCATTGCAGTGCAGATGTTCGGGAGCACAGTATCCCTGTTCACCTCCGCATCCCCCTCCATCAGCTCATAGAGATCGAGGAATGCACCACGCCTGCCAAGCTGCATAATAGATTCGTGGCTGTTATACATGACGATGATGTCCGGTGCATCGCCGCTGATGATGTCGAGCTTGAAATTCCGGAGGGCATCGTTGGCACCGTTCTCGTCACCGATATAGCTGCCGTCCGAATTGCGGTAGCGGACGATCTTCACACGGAATGCGTTCTGTGAGCCGTTGAATTCACGCACAAAATCCGCAATGCCCTCACCCTCACCGAGTACGCCGAGGGTGATCTCCTTTTTCTCCTGTTTGGTTTCCGAAAGGGTCATGCGTGTCAGGTGGTACCAGTTTTTGTCACCGTTATACATGGAATAGCCACGGAAGCTGCCGTCCGGCATGGGGATGACCTCCAGCCTTGAAAGGTCGGAGTCCTCCCAGTTGACGACCTCCTCCAGCGTACCGTCATCACGGATGCCGAACAGGGAGATCTCCGTGCTGACAAACAGCCGGTAATCGCCGCCGCCGCCGGAGTAGACGCTCGGATCAAAACTATTCCAATACTCCTCCACGATCACGCTGAACGGTTCGGAAACACGTCCCGTTCCGGGGTCAAATTCGCAGAGGGCAAGTTTGCTGATCGAACTCCCATCAGAAGGGCTGACACCACTAATTTGCATGGCATAAACAGGTTTTCCGTCACGGTCATGGACAATACTGCTGCGGTGAACATGGTCCTCCCCCTCCATCTCAGGAACATAGGCTTCCTCCAGTGCACCGTCCGGCGTGATCTTCAGGATCCTGCCGTCCCACAGGAGGAGCCAGAACACGCCGTCACCGGCATAGAGCTGGCTGAACTGGTCATAGCCCTGTGACTGGCGGTAATCCTCCAGCCCCTCGATGGTGACTTTCTCCGTCAGGGTGCCGTCCTGTGCATAGCTGCAAAGGAGGTATTCGCTCTCCCATGCTCCATGGTAGGCATCCCAGTCATACTCCTCCATGCCCTCCTTGTACGGCTCCATATTGCTGTGGTTTTCCAGAACTGCCAAGCTGTAGTAAGCCGTTTCGCCGATGGCATACAGACCGCCGCAGTAGTAGTAGCCATCATGGGAGGCAGGCGGCACGAACATGCGGTCAGAGGTGGGGGTGAAATTCGTATCAAATTCATAGAGGTGCATCACCATGTCATCATCCTGCGAGAAAACACGGAAGCCGTTTTCGGTGGGTTCGGGGTGGTCATACATGCCGATCATCTCGGGCATGGTGATCTTCTGCCGCTTTGCTGTAGTCGTGAGGGGATCGTCCGCAAGGGGCGTGACCGCTCCGGTTTCCTCGGTGGCAAGGGTTTCCTGTACCGTGCCGGAATCCTCCGGCTGTTCGGTTGTCTGACAGCCGCAGAGGAGCAGTGAAAATGCAGTCACTGCGGCAAAAATCCGTTTGTATTTCATGTTCGGTTCTCCTTTTGCTGAATTGGGAACGGCAGCGTTCTGTGCCTATTCCATTTCGGGATCGGGTTTCTCCGCAAGCACAGTAAAGGGCTGTTTTGCACAGTAGCTTGTGACAAAGAACATCTCCTCCGGCGGCTGCTCCAGCGGATAATAGAGTGTCAGCTCGATTGTCTTACCGGATTCGAGGGTGAAGGCATAGGGGCATGCCTCGTCTTTGTCTGTGCGGATACCGCAGGGGCGGATGGTATTCCAAAGCTCGCCCTCCTGCCCGACTGCAAGCATAAAATTATCCGCCTGAAACAGTGTGGAGCTGCTCCGTGCATGGGATCGTGCATGCCGGCTTTCGAGTTTGATGCGGACGCAGTAAAGCTGCTCCTGCATCATGCCTGCCTCCTCGACGGTCAGCCAGAGGGTGCCGGAGCTTGTGAGGTTCACGGCGGCATAGCGTTCACCGATGCGATGGGAGGGCGTACTGTGCACGGCGGCTTCCGTTGCTTCGTACTGCTCGGGCGGCTGGGGCATCTGGGTTTTCAGCCAGAACAAGCCGCCGAATGTACCGCAGAGCATGAGCAGGCAGGCGGCAGCGGAAACAATGCGGCGAAGCTCCTGCACATGGGACACCCTGCTGATGACAAGCGTTTCCTCCGGCAGCTCCTGCTGCATTTCCACGCTTTCCTTGATCCGCCGGAAAATGCGTTCATTTTCCCGTTCCGAAAAGGGAGGGAATTCCTCAGCGATCCGGATGGCAGTTTCTTCGTCCTCGCTATGGAGCAAGCCGATCAGATCTGTTTTTCGCATATTCCTACCTCCAATCTGCAAGTTCTTTTTGCAGCCGCTTCAAGGCTCTGCTGCATCGTACCTGTGCTGCATTGGCAGTCAGTCCGACGAGCTTCCCGATCTCGGACATTTTTCTGCCGTAATAGTATTTCTGTATGAGGATGGTCGCATCCGGTTCCCCGAGTGCTTTGATCCGCTGTAACAGCTGATTCCGCAGTTCTTTCTGTTCCAGCTCCTCCTGCACATGCAGGACGGAGGGTTCCGCTATTTCTTCCGCCGGAATGGTATGCTCTTTCTGTCTGCGGAGCACGTTGTAATAATTGAGTGCCCTGTTCCGTGCGGACTGCCCGATATACGATTTGTACTGTCCGCCCTCGATGGATCCGAGGTGCAGTATCACATCGCTGAAGGTTTCGACAAGGCAGTCCTCGATGTCCTCCGGACTGCCGATCTCCCGCAGAATGCGGAAGATGATGGCGTAGACATATTTCACATAGGTTTCATACAGGGCTTTGTGCCCCTGTTCCGGATCGGTCTGAATGAGTTTGCAAAGCTCACTGTCCGTCATGGACTGCCTCCTTTCTTCAAAGCTTCCATGGTGCTTCATCCTATACAGACAAACGAAAATGGAAAACCTTACAGTTTTTTCAAAAAAATTGACAGCAATGCCCGAACGGTTCAGGCATTGCTGGTTTTTTCTGAAAAATCATTATTTTTTAGAGCCGGTGCTCCGCAGCTTGATACCCGTTCTCTGCGTATTCCACCGCCGAAAAATGAGCTGTGAGAGGGCGGTGACGGCAAGGATGCCAAGGGCGAGGGCGGAGGCGAGTTTGAGAGTGGAAACGGCTTTGGCAAGGAATTTGCTGAAGTCACTCTCGAACGCATACGCCATTGTGTAGTAGAGCGAACCGCCCGGGATCAGAGGAATGAGGGAGGTCGTCACGATGGGGGTGGCAGGTGTCCGCAGAAGCCGTGCCATGACCTCGGAGTAGAGGGAAACGACCACCGCCACGATGAAATAATTCACCGGCTCATTGTCGATCACACGCCCGAGCAGAAGGAACAGCCCCCACGAGAGAATACTCCCGAATGCCGAAGCGAGGAGCTTTTTTCCTTTGAGGTTGAACAGCGTGCCGAAGCAGAATGCACCGATAAGTACGGCTCCAAGCTGGATGATCTCGATTTGTTTCATGTGATGCTCCCCCCTGCCAGAAATACAACGGCGAAATATCCGGCAGCAATGGCAAGTGCCGTAATGCATGCCTCGATCGTTCGTAAAAGTCCTGCGATGCTGTCCCCGACAAACAGATCCTTTAATGCATTGGTCAGACCGATGCCGGGGATCATGGTCATGATATTGCCGATGATGACATTATCGACTGTCGGGATCAGTCCGGTGTGCATTGCCAGTGCAGCGAGTGCGGTCGCCATCATGGAGGACATGAATTTTGCAAAGATCTTGTTGTGCACTGTGCGGTCACAGACCAGCAGCATCAGCCGGATGAGAGCACCGATCACAAAGCCGGTGAGCGTTTCCGCAATGCCGCCCCCGAAAAACATGGTGAAGATCGCTGCAATGACGGCGTAGCAGATGAACTCCTGCCAGAGCGGGCAGGTTTTGCCTGTGTTGATCTCGTCAAGCTGTCTGCGGATCTCGGAGGGGGCACACCTGGACTGGCAGATGCTGCGTGAAAGCTCATTGAGGCGGTGCAGTTTTTCATAATCCGCCGCCGTTTCGGTGATGCGTCTTGTCTGGGTGAATACCTTTCCGTCCGTTGTATGGATCGTCACCACCATGCTGCTGGTGATGATGAACACATCCGTCCGCTTGGTGCCGTAGGCGGCGAAGATCCGCTGCAGACTGTCCTCGGCTCTGTGCACCTCTGCACCGCTGATGAGCATCTGTTCACCGATGTCCATGATACAGTCGAGGAGGTGTTCCATATTGGTGTGGTTCATGCTTTCAGCTCCTTTCGGAAGATACGTTTTGATCTTGTGCTTATGGGAGAATTTTCAGCAGTTTTAGAAAAGATATGCAGAAATTCCCCCACCCCAACCCCTCCCCTTGGGGAGGGGCTATCCTCAGAGGGTACTGCGTGCCCTCCGCCCGCCAAAGGGCTTCGCCCTTTGAACCCCTTTTTGTTTTATTATACCATGTTTTACAGCACATGTCTTTACCGGAAAATGTCACAAAATGCGGTGGTGTTTTTTGTGCAGGATTCTCCGTAATTTTATTACATTAAAATGCACTAACTTTTATAACTGTCGAATAAGGAGATGATCTTTATGAATCTTCTGCTGATCCATGCATGGAATGAGAAGGAAGTCGCTTACAGAGGAAAATTCTCTGCATTGCTCTCCTACCCATCCCTTACCCTTGCGGTCATATATTCTCTGATTCCGGAGGGAATGTTCGAGAAGATCGACGTGGTGGATGAGAATTCCCAGAAGGTGAAATATGACAAAGAGCACTATGATATTGTGATGGTTTCCTTTGAAACCTCTTCGAGCCTGTCCGCATACAAGCACTGCGATGCTTTCCGCAAGCGTGGTTCCTATGTGGTCTGCGGCGGCTACCATGCAACGGCTCTGCCCGACGAAGCTTTGCAGCACTGCGATACCGTGATCTGCGGCCCTGCGGAACGCTCTCTGCCGGCATTCCTCACGGATTACCAGAACGGCAGACCGAAAACGCTGTACCGTGATTTCAACGTCTGTCCGACGGATTTCACCGTTCCTGCCCGTGACAAGATGACAAAGCACAAAAAGCTCAATATCCCCGGCATCACCGCTGACCGTGGCTGCTTCAATGCCTGCAAATACTGTTCCATGCGGACGATGTGGAAGAGCTGTCCCCGTCCGGTGGCAGATGTGGTCGCTGAGATCCGATCCCTGAAAACGAAGATGCTCATTTTCTACGACCCGAATTTCTTCGGCAAACGTGAATATGCCCTGGAACTGATGGCTGCTCTCAAACCGCTGAAAATTCTCTGGGTGTCCAATGCGACCGCCGATTTCGGTTATGACCATGAGCTGATGCAGGCAGCCTACGACAGTGGATGCAGGGGTGTACTCATCGGTCTGGAATCCCTCAGTGCCCAATCGCTGACCGGCGTGGGGAAACGCTTCCGTGAAACGGACAAATACAAGGAAGTGATCCGGAACATCCACAGCCACGGCATTGCAGTCAACGGCTGCTTTGTGCTGGGCTTTGACAGTGACACGGAGGAAGAACTTCTGGCTCTGCCGGAGCGAGTGGCGGATCTGGGGCTGGATCTCTGCCGCTTTGCGGTGCTTACGCCCTATCCGGGCACAAAGCTTTTCGAGGAATACGACCGTGACAACAGGATTCTGACAAGGAACTGGGGACGCTACACGCAGCACGAGGCGGTGTTCCGTCCTGCGAACCTTACGCCGGAACGCCTGAACGAGATCTATCGTGATGTCTGGAAGAGAGCCTACAGCTGGAAGCATGTATTCCGGCGGACATTCTCCTCCCCGTGGCGGAAGAACGCCTACATCTTCATCCTGCTCGGTGCGAACATCGGCTTCAAATTCCTTGGCATTGACAAGAGGTACAGAAAATGAAGATTGCATTGATCCGGCTCAACATGTTTGAGCACATCAGCTCGGATGCCATGAAGCCTCTGCTGTTCGGCATCATCAAAAGCCTCACGCCCGAGAAGCATGAAATTACATTTCTCGACGAACGCACCGATCCCCTCCCCGATACGATCGATGCGGATGTGATCGCATTTTCAGTCGAAACCTACACGGCAAAACGGGCATACATCCACGCCAAAAAATACCGCACGGACAGGAACATCATCGTCATGGGCGGATTCCATGCAAGCGTCATGCCCGATGAAATGCTGAAGTACGCCGATTCCGTCATCATCGGGGATGCGGAGGATACATGGGGCAGATTCCTTCAGGACTGCGAAAACGGTACACCGCAGAAGAAGTACATCTCCAATGAAAATACGCCGCTTCGGGTGCTGCATGATGATCCGTCCATTTACAAGCATCGCTATTATGGCATCGGAGTGTACCAGATCTCACGGGGCTGCAAATTCAACTGCGATTTCTGCTCCATCAAGACCATGTACAAATGCGTCAGAAGCAAAACGCCGGAGATGGTTGCAGAAGAATTGTCGAAAGCAAGAGAAAAGATCATTTTCTTTGTGGATGATAATATTTTCACCGACCGCACCGCCGCCCTTGCACTCTTCCGGAAGATCGCACCGCTGAAAAAGAAATGGGCGTGTCAGATCAGCATGGATGCCGCAAGGGATGATGAGCTTTTATCTGAAATGAAAAAGGCGGGCTGTTTTCTGGTGCTGATGGGATTTGAGTCCCTCAATCCGGAAAGCCTTGGGGAGATGCACAAGGCGGCGAATGCGGCAGCGGACTATGAAGCGATCATCAGAAGGATCTACAGGCACGGGCTGCTGATCTACGGGACATTTGTGCTCGGCTGTGACGGGGATGATCCGGATGTGTTCGGACGCACCTTTGATTTTGCGGTGAAAAATCACATTGCCGTGACCAATTTCAACCCCCTCATCCCGATGCCGGGCACGGGGGTCTACCGCCGCATGGAAGCGGAGGGGCGGATGCTCTACAAAAAATGGTGGCTCTCCGATACCTACCGCTACGGTGAAACCGCCTATCGCCCGAAACGCATGACACCGGAGGAGCTGCGGGACGGATGCCTGAAAATGCGGACGGACTTCTATTCCGTGGGCTGTATTTTCAAGCGGCTGTTCGGGAATCCGGTGCATCTCAAACCGATCAATGCCTTTGTCTTTCTGCTGGCAAATTTCATTTCCAGACGGGAAATTCACAAAAAACAAGGACAGCTTCTGGGAGGAATTCTGAATGAAACTGACACTGATTAAACCGAATATCGGCAGACGGGAGCACAGCCTGTATGTCGATGAAGCAAGAATGGAGCCGCTGCAGCTGGGCATTCTGGCGGCACTCACGCCGCAGGATGTGGAAGTAGTGCTCTATGACGACCGTATGGAGAAGATCCCCTACGACGAGCCGACCGACCTTGTGGCGATCACCGTGGAAACCTTTACCGCACGCAGAGCCTACGAGATCAGTGCGGAATTCCGCCGCAGAGGAGTGAAAACCGTGATGGGCGGCATGCATGCCATGCTGATTCCGGAGGAGGTGGCGGAGCACTGCGACTGCGTGATCGTCGGGGATGCGGAGCCTGTCTGGGAGCAGATGATCGAGGATCACCGGAACGGAAAACTCCAGCCGAGATATGATGCCGTACAGCCGCCGTATCCGCAGAAGAATGTCATCACAAGGCGTGATATTTTCGAGGGGAAGGGCTATCTGCCCATCACGCTCCTGCAATTCTCCAGAGGATGCAGCCACAAATGCAGCTTCTGTGCGTCCTCCGTCTATTTCAAGGCTCACCATTACTGCCGTCCGGTGGAGGATGTCATCAAGGAAATCAAGGCACAGAAACGAAAGCTCCTCTTCTTTGTGGATGATAACATCGTGTGCAACCGTGAAAAGGCAAAAGAGCTGTTCCGTGCCCTCATTCCGCTGAAGATCCATTGGGTAAGTCAGGGCAGCATCGATATGCTGCTTGACAGGGAGCTGATGCAGCTGATGGTGAAAAGCGGCTGTTTAGGGCTTGTCATCGGCTTTGAGTCGATCTCGCCGGACTGCATTTCCGAGATGAACAAGGGCACGAACCGCAAGGGTTCGGGGGATATGTACGCTTCCGAGATCGAACAGCTCCGCAGATGGGGCTTGCAGACATGGGCGGCATTCACGGTCGGGCATGACGGCGACACGGTGGAATCCATCCGTGCGACCTGTGATTTTGCCATCCGGAACAAATTCACCTTTGCGGCGTTCAACATCCTCATGCCCTACCCGAATACGCCCCTCTATGAAAAAATGGAACGGGAGGGGCGGCTGCTCTATGACGGCAAATGGTGGCTGCACGAGGACTACCGCTTCAATTATTGCAGCATCGTCCCGAAGAATATGACACCGGACGAGCTGACGGAAATTTCCTTTGACTGCCGCCGCAGATTCAACAGCCCCATGTCCATTTTCAAACGTGCACTCGAACCACGCACCAACATGCGGACACCGTACCGCTTCGGAACCTACCTGATCTACAACCCCCTGTTCCGCAAGGAGGTATTCAAAAAGCAGGGCATGCGGTTCGGACTGAAAACAGGAAAGGAGGAGCAGGAACAATGCTGAAAGGAATCGTAAAACCCATCTCCGCCTACACGGAGGAGGAAATTCAGGCGATGTACCGCATTATGGCACAGTTCTATGACGATACGGAGGAAGCAGTATTCCGGCGTGATTTCTTTGACAAGGACTACTGCCTCGCTCTCTACCACGAAACGGAGGGCATTGTGGGATTCACCACGCAGAAGGTGCTTGCACTGGATGTGGACGGCAAAACCGTGCACGGTATGTTCTCCGGTGATACCATCATCCGCAAGGATCATTGGGGGGATCTGGAATTGTTCCGCACATGGGCAAAATTCTGGTTTCCCTTCGCCGAGCAGTACGAGGAATTCTACTGGTTCCTCATCTGCAAGGGGTACAAGACCTACCGCATCATGCCGCTGTTCTGGTCGGAATTCTACCCGAATCACCGCAGTGCAACGCCGGAGTATGAGCAGAAGATCATGGATGCCTATGCCCATGCTCTCTATCCGGATGAATACAATCCAGAAACCGGCGTGATCGAATACAGGGGCATCAAGGACAAGCTGAAATCGGGCGTTGCCGATGTGGGGACAAAGGAGCTGCGGAACAAGGACATTGCCTATTTCTGTGAACGGAATCCCAGACATGTAGAGGGCTGTGATCTGGTCTGTCTGGCAAAAATTGACCGGAAGCTCCTGAAAAAACGAGCCGCAGAGCTGGTGTTCCAATGAGCCTGCGGTGCAGAATGCTCAACACCCTCTGCCGGACGCTGTACCGGAGGGAGTACCGCAAATTCACAGCCCCCTGTGATGTGACGCAGGTGCAATGGCAGTACCTGCAAGCCCTCCTGCAAAGGAATGCAGACACGGTTTACGGCAGAAAATACGGCTTTTCCGGCATCCGCAGCTATGCGGATTTTGCGGAGAGGGTGCCGCTGTCGGTCTATGAGGATTATGAACCCTATATCGCAGAAATGGCGGCAGGGAGCGAAAAAGTGCTGACAGCGGAACGCATCCGGCTGTTTGAGCTGACAAGCGGCTCCTCGGGCGGAAAAAAGCTGATCCCCTACACCGATTCGCTCAAAGCGGAATTCCAGAGGGGCATCCGTCCGTGGCTCTGCGATATTTACACAAAAATGCCGGAGGTCTGCAAGGGCAAAAGCTACTGGTCGATCACGCCCGTGACCGCCGGAAAAAGCTTCACAGAATCCGGCATTCCGGTCGGATTTGAGGAGGATGCGGAGTACTTCGGAAAGCTCGAACAGCACATCATGCGGATGATCTTTGCCGTGGACGGATCCGTGAAATTTCCCGAAAACATAGAGGATTTCTATTTCTCCACTGCAAAGCAGCTCCTCACCTGCGGAGAACTTACGCTGATCTCTGTCTGGAATCCGACATTCCTGAGCATCCTCAGCGATTTCATCCGTGACAATGCGGAAAAACTCTCCTCCGCTTTGCCGGAGGGACAACGCACCGCATTCCTTGCCGCTGCAAGGGCGGAACGCTTCGACCGTATTTTCCCCGACCTGAAAATCATCAGCTGCTGGGCGGACGGACGGGCGGCGGAGCATGTGGAGGAAATACGCCGCCGGTTTCCGGAGGTGCACCTCCAGCCGAAAGGCTTGCTTGCGACCGAATGCTTCATCTCGTTCCCCCTCTGCGGTGAGGTGGGCAGCCGCCTGAGCATCCATTCCCATTTCTTTGAATTCCGGCGGCTTCCGGACGGGAAGATCGTAACCGCCGGAGAGCTGGAACGGGGGGAATATGAGGTCATTGTGACCACGGGCGGCGGCTTTTACCGCTACTGCATCGGGGATGTGATCGAGGTGCTGGAAACCTTTCCCGACCATCCCCCGAGGATCCGTTTTCTCCGGCGAAAGGGCGTTTTCTCCGACCTGTTCGGTGAGAAGCTCTCGGAGGAATTCGTGCACAGCGTTCTTGTGACGCTTGGCACTGCACAGAGCTTCTGTCTGCTCGCACCGGAGGGGAAACGCTACTGTCTTTACACGACTGCCCCGCACATCACTGCCGAGGCACTCGATGCGGCATTGTGCGAAAGCTACCATTATGCCTACTGCCGGAGTCTTGGACAGCTGGAATGTGCTGCGGTCATGCAGGTTTCCGGCGATCCGGCACAGGATTATCTTCGCCGCCATACCGCTGAGGGAATGCGGCTCGGCGATATTAAACCAGCCGTTCTGAGCCGGAAAAGCGGATGGAATGAATGGTTCACACTGAGATAGAAAGGACTTGAAACTATGCTGAAAATTGCACTGCTTGCTCCCGCCGGAGCGATGCACAGATATTCGGGGAGCTTCGGAAAATCGCTCCACTACGCCCCCCTGACACTCACGACCCTTGCGGCACTGATTCCGGAGGACATTGATGCAGAGGTGAGGATCTATGACGAAACTGCCGAGAAAATTCCGCTGGACATTGATGCGGAGCTAATCGGCATTACCTGCATCACCGGTACTGCTCCGAGATGCTATGCCTATGCGGATTATTTCCGAAAAAAGGGAAAGACCGTATTCATGGGCGGTGTGCATCCGTCCATGCTGCCCGATGAAGCGGCACAGCATGCGGATGTGGTATTCACGGGATTTTCGGAGCAGACCTTTCCGCAGTTCCTGCATGATTATGTCAAGGGCGAGCACCGCAGCCTTTACCGCCAGAATGCGGATTTCACCATCGAGGGCAGACCGTTCCCAAGGCGTGAACTGCTGAAAAAGAACCGCTACATCACGACCAAAACCGTTGAGGCGATCCGTGGCTGCTGCCACACATGCAGCTTCTGTGCCTATCCTGCGGCATTCGGAAAGCCCGTGCACAAGCGTCCGGTGAAGGAGGTCGTGGCGGAGATCGAAGCTTTGCACACAAAGCATGTGCTCTTCCCCGATGTGAACCTCATCACGGACAGAGCCTATGCCATTGAGCTTTTCAATGCCCTGATCCCGCTGAAAATCATCTGGCTGGGACTGGTGACATCCTCCGTCGGCATTGACGATGAGCTGATGACCGTGTTCCGCAAAAGCGGATGCAGGGGTCTGCTGATCGGCTTTGAATCCATCACGCAGGAATCCCAGAAGTACATCCACAAGGGCGTGAACCGTGTGGACAGCTATGTGGAGCTGATGGAAAAGCTGCATGACAACGGCATTCTGGTACAGGGATGCTTTGCATTCGGCGGTGACGAGGAGGATGAGAGCGTCTTTGACCGTACTGTCGAAATGATCATCAAGGCGAAGATCGACCTGCCGAGGTACTCCATCCTGACACCCTTTCCGCAGACGGCGTACTATCGCCAGCTGGAGGAGGAAGGACGCATTATTGAGAGAAACTGGGCAATGTACGATGTACAGCACTGTGTATTCCAGCCCAAGCTCATGACCAAGGAACAGCTCGAAGCCGGCACTGACCGTGCATGGCGTGCGACCTATTCCAACGCCAATATCATGAAGCGGCTTGCACCGTTCAATCATAGTCCGTGGCTGTCCATTCCGCTGAATCTGGGCTACAAGGGCTATGCGGACAAGTGGCACAAATTCACCCGAGAGGTGATGTGCGACAATTCGGATATTCCGGTACTGTAAGGGGGCAGCTATGAAAATTACCTTCATTCTGCCGGCGATCGGCAAGAAACCCGGCAAAAAATACATCGGCACATGGAAAATGGAGCCGCTGACCATTGCGGTGCTCAAAGCTCTGACACCGCCGGAAATCGAAACGGAGCTGTTCGATGACCGACTGGAGCTGATCGACTACGACACCCGAACCGACCTTGTATGCATCACAGTGGAGAGCTACACGGCAAAGCGGAGCTACCGGATCGCACAGCGGTTCCGTGAGCGTGGGATTCCGGTCGTCATGGGCGGCTATCATGTGACGCTCTGCCCAGAGGAAGCGGCGGAATACTGCGACAGTGTGATCGCCGGCAATGCGGAATCCGTCTGGCTGGAGATGCTCACGGATGCAAAGGGCGGCACACTCAAACCCCTTTACAGGGGATCGGTCGGGGCATATGATGTACAGCCGGACAAGAGCATTTTCGAGGGCAAGGGGTACCTGCCCGTATCCCTCGTGGAAACCGGACGGGGATGCTGCCACAGCTGTGAATTCTGCTCGATCTCCCGTTTCTATTGCAGCAAATACTATTGCCGTGACCATGCACTGATCGTGGATGACATCCGGAAATCCAAGCACAGATATACATTTCTGGTGGATGACAACCTCGTTGCAGACCGCCGCAATGCAATGAAGCTGTTCGAGGACATCACGCCGCTGGGCATCAAATGGGCTGGACAGGGAACGCTTTCCATGGCAAAGGACGAAAACCTCCTGAAAACCATGAAGAAAAGCGGCTGCGAGATCATCCTCATCGGCTTTGAGAGCCTGAACAAGGAGAATTTGCAGCAGATGAACAAGTCCTTCAATTACGCCCTCGGTGAGCGTGACGAACTGGTGAAACGCATCCATGATGCAGGCATCGGCATCTATGCAACGTTCGTATTCGGCTATGACAATGATGATGAACGCACCATTCACGATGCATTGGAATTTGCAAAGAAGCATAATTTCTACACCGCCGCTTTCAACCACCTCCTGCCGTTTCCGAACACCGCCCTCTATGACCGCCTGAAAGCGGACAACCGTCTGATCTATGATAAATGGTGGCTGGCGGATGGGTACAATTACGGAGAGCTTGCATTCCATCCGAAGCTTGTCACAGCGGAGAAAATGAGCCAGCTCTGCCGTGATGCACGCAAGGAATTCTCCGCCCCGAAAACGGTTCTCAGCCGTGGCTTTGCATCCCTCGGCAGAACCAGTCCTCTGCTCTGGGGGCTGTTCTGGGGCATGAACCTGCGTCTTGGGGAAGAGGTCGATCAGAAAATGCATGTACCGATCGGAGAGAATCTTGATGAACTTCCAAAATAACCGCTATACGCTGAAATTTGCGGATGCTTCGGACAATGCCGGCATTTGTGAGATCTTTGCGGCATCGGGTTTTTCCGGAGGGCTGAGCGTGCAGTATCTGCGGGGGGATACGCCCTATGAATCCTTTTCCGCAGACGGGGACGAGAGCCGCATTCTGGTGATCCTCGACAACGAACAGCACCGCACGGCGGCGGTGGGCGGTGCGGTCGTGCGTGAGGAATATGTCAGCGGTGAGAGGGCGAAATGTGCCTATCTGACGGGGCTGAAGATCCATCCGGACTACCAGAAGCGGATCGGCTTCATTGCCAAGGCATATGCCTTTCTGCACGAGGGCATTGCGGACTGCCGCTATTGCTACACGACCATCCTTGACGACAATGCTCCGGCGATCGCCATGCTCGAAAAGAAGCACCGGAACATGCCGGAATACCGTTATCTGGGGCATTACACGACCTACTGCTTCCACGGAGGGAAACGCCTCCTGAAGCTGGAACAGAACCGCATGGACGGCTTTGCCGATCTCATGCAAACGCATTTTGCAGAGCAGAGCCTTGTGCCGTGTGATCCGGATTATGCAGGCTTCGGGGAGAAAATATTCTATTCCTACCGTGAAAACGGCGAACTGAAAGCCTGCTGTTTCATCGGGGATCAGACGGCGTTCAAGCAGTACAGAATGTGCTCCTACGGGGGGATCTACCGGCTTTTGTCCCATCTGCCAACGCAGCTTTTCGGCTATCCGGCATTCCCGAAGCCCGACAGCATCATCCGGCATGGGGTGGTGTCGTACCTGTATGTGAAGGACAACGACCGGCGGCTCTGTGCGGATTTCCTGCGTTCTGCGGCGGCGGAAACGGATTTCTCCCTGCTTTTGTGGGGGGGATTTGAGAATGATCCGCTTTGCACAGCAATGGATCACATGAAAGCCGTCCGCTACGGAAGCAGGCTCTATTCGGTGCATTGGGATGCGGATTCGCCCGAAATTTCCGGCGTGATCGGGATGGAGGCGGCACTGCTGTAGTGCTTGATACAGATTCTTCCAAATTTTTACGATCAATCCCGTTACCCACACCACCCATTTTCCGTCCATATGAGTGAGAGGAGGTGCATCATGAACGATGAACAGATCATAGAGCTTTACTGGCAGAGGGACGAAACGGCGATCGAGGAAAGCCGGACGAAATACGGTTCCTACTGCACCACCATCGCTCACAATATCCTCCGCCGGACGGAGGACGAGGAGGAGTGCGTGAATGACACATGGCTGCATGCATGGAATGCCATGCCGCCGCAGAAACCAAGCAGACTTGCGGTGTTTCTGGGACGGATCACACGCAACCTCGCCATTGACAGATACCGGATGCACAGAGCACAGAAATACGGCGGCGGTCAGACTGCACTCTGTCTGGAAGAGCTGGGCGAATGCATCAGTGAAAGCAGACCCATTGAGGACAGGCTCGCTCTGCGTGAACTGCTGCACCTGTTTTTCAGCGGACTTCCCCCCAAAAAACGGGATATTTTTCTGCTCCGGTACTGGTACATGCTCCCCGTTGCCGAAATCGCACAGCGTTACGGCATGACGGAGGGTGCGGTCAAAATGACCTTACAGCGAGTCCGGAACAAGCTGAAAGATTACCTCGAACAGGAAGGAGTGGGCATATGACGAACAAGGAAATACTGCTGGAAGAGATCGGGGAAACCAAGGAAGAGCTGATTCCGGAGCTTTCCCGCACGAAAAAAAGAAAGCCCCTGCGATGGGCTTTGACCTGCGGTGCATGTGCGGCGGCGGTGCTTGTGGGTGTAATGCTCCTGCCGTCCGGAAACACGTCCATCTACGGTGCTCTGCCCCACACCGCCGAACGGGAGATCGCCGCAGGAACACAGCCGCTGCGTTCCGAGATCGTACCCGGCAGCATGGGCTTTGAGGGGATGATGGCGTATGACATTTCTGAGCTGGACAATGCCAACCCGTGGAATGCAGAAATGGAGATTGACGCACTGCCGGTGTACCGGAATCTGTGCTGTATTCCGGAATATCCCTCCCTCAGCGGCATGGCATACCTGCCGCAGGAACGGATGGAGGAGATCCTGCAAAATACAGCGGATGCACTGAACGTGATGATCACCTCCACCAAACTGACCCTCATCAAGGATATGGTCGGCGGTGACTATCCGCAGGAGCTGATGAAGGGCGTATGGAGCATTGAGGCGGTTTGCAGCGGCGGTATCAGCATTTCCGTCTATGGGGACGGTGAGATCTGCCTGAGATTCCGGAACAAAAAGCTTCCCTCCGGTTACAGCTTCACCTATGATGACACGACCGCAGAGGAAGCGGATGAAGTACTTTCCTATCTGACGGAGGAATATGCTGCATTTTTGCAGATGGAGGATCCTGTCTGCTGGTCGTATGCGGACAGAAGCTATGCAGGCGGGGAAAACCGTTCCTACTATGCCTATGACCGGACGGGGGATCCGGTGCAGGATATTCTGCACTACAATCTTGCCAGTGTACAGTTTGCACCGGATGATTTCGGCAGTCTGATGCTCATCCGGCGGAACAATGCGTTCTGTGCAGCGGAATATCTGGGGGATTATCCCATCATTACGGCAGAAACAGCACAGCAGGCACTGCTCTCCGGCAGCTATTACACCACGGTGCCGGAGGAATACCTCAAAGGCGGTGTGATCGCAGAAGAGGACATTGCCAGAACCGAGCTGATCTACCGGAACCGGAGCAATGAAGAGTTTTTCCAGCCGTACTATCGTTTCTATGTAGAGCTGGATACCTCGCATTTTGTGGATGTTCCCGAGGGTTTGAAGGATTTTGGGCTGTTCTATGTTCCGGCGGTAAGTCCGGAGTATCTCAGTGATTTTGAGATGGAACTGACGTTTAATTAATCGCACAAAACTAAGCGGCTCAGGAAAAATTTCCTGAGCCGTCATGTTGTTCAGATCAATAATTTTCAGCGTGAAGCTCAAAATAGCTCTGCGGATGTGCACAGGTCGGGCAGATCTCAGGGGCATTGGTGCCCACTACGATATGACCGCAGTTGCGGCATTCCCATACCTTCACTTCGCTCTTTGCAAATACCTGAGCCATTTCCACATTCTTCAGCAGTGCACGGTAACGTTCCTCGTGATGCTTTTCGATCGCAGCCACCAGACGGAACTTCTGTGCCAGCTCATGGAAGCCCTCTTCATCCGCAGTCTTTGCGAATTCCTCATACATATCCGTCCACTCATAGTTCTCACCATCAGCGGCAGCTTCGAGGTTCTCCGCAGTTGTGCCGATGCCGTTCAGCTCCTTGAACCACAGCTTTGCATGCTCCTTTTCGTTGTCCGCAGTCTTGAGGAAGAGTGCAGCGATCTGCTCAAAGCCCTCCTTCTTTGCCTTGGATGCGAAATAGGTGTACTTGTTTCTTGCCTGAGATTCACCTGCAAAGGCAGCTTCCAGATTCTTCTCGGTCTGTGTGCCGGAATAGGGATTCTTGGGAGCCTCTGCAATGACCTCCAGCTTATCGCCGCTTACGCCGCAGCGGGGACATACCGCCGGTGTTCCCTCCGGTACCTCAAAAACCTCACCGCAGACCAGACATTTGTACTTTTTCATAGCATATCACCCTTTCAGTTGACTCAAGCCTCTTCGCTGAACATATCCTTGCCGACACTACACAGCGGGCATTCAAAATCATCCGGCAGATCCTCGAACTTGGTACCCGGTGCGATACCGAGATCCGGTGCACCTTGCTCCTCATCGTAAACCCAGCCGCAAGCGTCGCATACATACTTCTTCATAATGATTACCTCCATTGTATTTTTGAACAGTTTTCTTGATATGCAGAAACTGTATTTCACTTGATCTCTTCAAAATCTGCTGCACCGTGCTTGCAGAGCGGACAGATGAAGTCATCGGGGAGTGTATCGCCCTCATGCACATAGCCGCAGATCTTGCATACAAAGCCCTTCTTGCCGTCCGTTTCCGGCTTGGGCTTGACATTCTCATGATAATAGGTGTAGGTCATGGTTTCCTTGTCGGAGATCACTCTCGCCTCTGTCACGGTGCAGATGAACATGCCATGTGTTTCCAGATCCACATACTGCTCCACCTTCAGGGACATGAAGGAGTTGATATATCGTGGCAGGAACGCAAGCCCGTTGTCGGAGCGAAGCGGTTCGCATTCTGCAAACTTGTCCGTATTTCTGCCGCTCTGGAAACCGAATTTCTCGAACACTGCAAACGGTGCATCCACAGTCAGACAATTGATGTTCATCTTCTCCGTCTGCTTGATGACATGGTGGGAATAATTTTCCTTGTTGATGGTCACAGCGATGCGGTTCGGGGTGTTGGTGACCTGCGTCACGGTGTTGACGATCAGACCATTGTCCTTCTTGCCGTCATTCGAGGTGACAACATACAGACCATAGCCGATGTTGAACAGTGCGGTCAGGTCATTCTTGTCCGCTTTGCTGCCCTGCTGTGCAATATACTCCCTGCAAAGCTCGTCCGCAAGTGCATTGAGCTGTGTGGTGCTGTCCTCGTTCAGAGCTGAGAGGATCTTCACTGTATTTTCTGCAAAAGTGAGGTTTTTACTCTTTGCAAACATTCCCTGCATCACCTTTGCCGCCATCGGTGCCCAGCTGCCGTTCTCGATCAATGCAACTGTGCGGTTCTGGTAATTACGCTCCGTCAGGTGGGTGATGAATTCACGCATGAACGGGAAAATTTCTGCATTATAGGTGGTGGTTGCCAGCACAAGCTTGCTGTAGCGGAAAGCATCCTCCACAGCCTCCGCCATATCGCATCTTGCAAGGTCATTGACAACGACCTTCGGGCAGCCGTTTGCCTCCAGACGTTCTGCAAGCTGCATCACTGCCTTTTTGGTATTGCCGTAAACGGATGTATAGGCGATCACGATGCCCTCTTCTTCGGGCTGATAGCTTGACCATGTATTGTAAAGATCGAGGTAATAGCCGAGATTTTCCGTCAGGATGGGACCGTGCAGGGGACAGATGATCTGAATGTCCAGACCTGCCGCTTTTTTCAGCAGAGCCTGCACCTGTGCACCGTATTTGCCCACGATGCCGATATAATAGCGTCTTGCTTCGCATGCCCAGTCCTCTTCCGCATCAAGTGCACCGAACTTGCCGAAGCCGTCCGCAGAGAAGAGCACCTTGTCCGTGCTGTCATAGGTCACGATGACCTCCGGCCAGTGCACCATGGGGGCAGTGACAAAGGTCAGTGTATGCCTGCCGAGGGCGAGGGTATCCCCTTCACCTACGACCACCTGACGGTCAGCAAAATCCGTGCCGAAGAAGTTTTTCATCATGGCAAAAGCCTTGGCAGAGGAAACGATCTCTGCATCGGGATAGGCTTTGACAAAGCTTGCAATATTGGCAGAATGATCCGGCTCCATATGCTGTACGATCAGATAATCCGGCGTTCTGCCGCCGAGTGCATTCTGGAGATTATCGAGCCATTCATGAGTAAATGCTGCATCAACTGTGTCCATGACTGCGATCTTTTCGTCCATGATGACATAGGAATTATACGCCATGCCGTTGGGAACGATATACTGTCCCTCAAACAGGTCGATCCGGCGGTCATTGACACCAATGTACTGAATGTCGTTTGTAATATTCATAGTATCCTCCTCTTTTTGTGATTCATGCTGTCATTTTTGTTCTTCCGGTCATTGTTGATTATAACATATTCCCCATAAAAAGTCAATATGCTTATGTGCAAAAACACGAAAAACATTTTTTGTTCAAGGATATTCTGTGCAAAACAGAGGGATTTATGCCCGTGTCACTGTCATTGCAGGATCTCGCCCCAGTCCGGTGCATCGCCGGAGCCGTCGATCGCTGCGTACTGCAAAATCGCACTGGCATCCTTGGCATCAATTTCGTCCGCCGTGCCCATGTAGGCGGTCACGTTTGCATTGAAGCAGGAAAGCTCCTCCTGTCCCTGCACCAGCACCGGAGAGCCGCCGGCACCCTTGGCAGCGGCATAGATCAGCACGGCTGCCGCATCCGCTGCATCCGTTACGCCGTCAAGATTGGCATCACCGCCGCTGACGGCTGTGATTTTCAGATTTTTGAAAGCCGGAATGAAATCCGCATAAATGGTTTTATCCGCTGTGCTTTCATCGCTGGTGATGAAGGTGTTGCCGTAGGGGTCATCCGCTGTCGGCTCGGAATGGAAGTACACACTGTACTCCCCTGCTGCGGTTTCAGGGGCAACGGCGAGATCCATTTCAATGAAACTGAACTCGTCGGAGCGATTGCCGAAGAATGCCGCCTCACGGCTGATGGAGGCATACCACATCATCTTAAAACCGTCGTTGGTTTCGTTGAAATTGCCGTAGGAACCGGCACTGGAATGCACATAGACATCGGAGCTGTTGACATAGCCGAAGCAGTAGGGCTTGAGTCTTGTGGAGAACTCCAGACCATCCTCGGTGACATAGGTCGTCTTGTCCGCTGTATAGTTATCGGTCGGATTGTGGAAGCTTTCCGGCACAAAGGTCACAGCGGGACTTGTGGAGCAAAGCTCCATTTCAATGATGGAAAAATCGGCATATTCCGCCTCAATGAACATGCCCATGCGGACATTGGTGCCCTCCTTGGCAGCGATCGGGGAAAGGTAGACGGTATTCCCCTGTGCAAGGTAGCCGCAGTTTTCGGTTTCCATACCCCTCAGGGCGAATGCGATCTCGTCCTGACTCTGGTAAACGGCATTTGCCGGCAGTGCCTGCATCATGAGTACTGCGGCAAATGCGGCGGTGATTTTCTGGATTTTCATGTTGTACCTCCTAAATGTGTAAAATGCTGGTATTCATATCACAACGCAGCTGCCAAAAGATTGGATGGCTTCGGTAATTTTCCGCTGTCCGCTTATGAGATCACCTTATACAGCAGCGGAGCAGGAACGGGCTGTTCTGCGGTGATGCGGATGTTTTGCAGGATGCGTGCAGCGGCTTTCCGGCAAAGCTCCTGCGTTTTTCCATGCACGGTGAACAGCGGCTGTCCCTTTTGTACGGCATCGCCCACAAAGGCATGCAGCTCCACGCCGGCACCGTAGTCGATCTCGCTGGAGGATGAAGTTCTTCCGGCTCCCAGCTCCAGACAGGCAAGCCCCACTTCCTCGCTCTGGATGGACGAAATATAGCCGTTTTCCGGAGCCTCGGCGGTATAGCTTTCCGCTGCCTGCGGAAGCAGTGCGGGATCCTCCGTGATCCTCGGATCGCCGCCCTGTGCTGCGGTCATGGCTGCGAATTTCTCCAGTGCCTTTCCGGAATCGAGGGCTTCCTGTGCCTGTGCATAGCATGCCTCGACCGTGCCCCTGCCGGAGAGGGAGAGCATGTGTGCGGCAAGGGTGAGGGAAAGTCTTGACAGGTCATTTCTGACCTCGCCCCTGAGAATGCGGATGACTTCGAGCACTTCGAGGGCATTGCCGATATTCGCACCGAGGGGAGCGTTCATATCCGTCAGGACGGCTCTGCACTGTCTGCCGGCACGTTTGCCGACCTCGACCATGGCAGCAGCAAGGTGTTCGGCATCCTCGGGGGTTTTCATGAATGCACCGTGCCCGAATTTCACATCGAGCAGAATGCAGTCCGCACCGAGGGCAAGCTTCTTGCTCATGATGCTTGCACAGATCAGCGGAATGCTGTCCACGGTGGCAGTGAGATTCCGCAGTGCGTACATCTTTTTATCCGCCGGCACAAGGTTGCCGCTTTGTGCAATGACGCAGCAGCCGACCTCCTTGGTGATCCGCATAAATTCCTCCATTTGCAGGCTGGTGCAAAAACCGGGAATGCTTTCGAGCTTGTCGATCGTGCCGCCCGTGAAGCCCAGTCCCCTGCCGGACATCTTCGGGACAAAGCCGCCGCAGGCTGCCGCAATGGGTGCAAGGAGGAGGGTCGTTTTGTCACCGATGCCGCCGGTGCTGTGCTTATCCACGGTCACGCCGCCGATGGGTGCCATCGACAGGCATTCGCCGGAATCACGCATGGCAAGGGTCAGCACGGCAGTTTCCGCCGCTGTCAGCCCCTGACAGCAGACTGCCATGAGCCATGCGGACATCATATAATCGGGGATCTCGCCGGAGCAGAAGCCCCGCACGATCCACTGGATCTGTTCCTCGGTCAGCGGCTCACGCCGTCTTGTTTTCTGAATGAGGTCGTACATTTGCATAGGGATACCGCCTTTCTGTATGGTATATAGTATGCTCCATATTTACATGATACAATATTTCACAAAGGATTGCAAGTAGTTTTACAAAAATCAGCACTGCCTGTATAAAATTTCCTCCGCTGCCCATGCTTCTGCTGAGGTGATTTTGATGAGAAAATTTGAAATTGCAGTGGTGATCGGAATTGCGGCGGCGATCTTCTGCGGAAACATTTCGGAATTTGCGGACTGCATTGACGGGCTGGAGGAAAATGTCCTGCGGCTGCATATCCTTGCCAACTCGGATTCTGCCGAGGATCAGGCACTCAAGCTGAAAGTGCGTGACGCACTTCTGGAGCAGTCCGAAGCACTGTTTTCCGGCTGTGATACGCCGGAGGAGATCCGTGAGCGTGCGGTGGAGGAGCAGGAAACCATCCGGCTTCTGGCACAGGCGGTCGTGGAGGAAAACGGCAGCGATGACATTGTGAATGTCCAGCTTGTACAGATGGAATTTGATGACAAGCAGTACGAGGAGATCACCATGCCTGCCGGCACCTATGATGCACTCCGCATTCTGATCGGGGAAGCGGAGGGACAGAACTGGTGGTGTGTGATGTATCCTCCGCTTTGCATTCCGGCGGCTGCCGGAGTTGCGGCGGATGCGGATGCTGCGGAGGTTTTTTTCGACAGTGAAACGGTGGAGATCCTCGAAAATCCTCCGAAATATGAGGTAAAGTTCAAATGTCTGGAGCTTTGGAAGGAATTAAAGGAATTCTTTGCGGCGTGATTTCTGCAAGAATTTAGAAAGATTTCACATGATTTCCACAGAAAAAAGGTATTCTGTCAGCAGAGAGAAACACACCGGAATTGGGAAAACAACAAAGAAAGGTGTTTGCAATGAATCAGAATATGCGTAAATTTTGCAGTGCGGCGGCGGCGTTTGCACTGCTGACGGCAGGATGCAGCGATCAGGAAACAAATTCCTCCGCAGACCCGACAGGAACCGCTTCCGTACAGGAGCAGAAGCCGTCGGAAACCGCCAAGGAGAACAGAGCCGAGGAACAAAGCGTTCCCCTCTCGCAGGAGATCCCCACGGTGCTCCTCTCCGATCCTGCCCCCTCCCCCTCCTGTGACATCTCCGATCTCTTCACGGACAGGGATAAGCGGAATACCTACGACACACCCCTTGCGGTGATCACCTGCACGGGGGATGCGGTATCCGTCGAGGGTATGGGAGCATCCGCCAAGGGAACGGATGTGACCATCACGGAGGAGGGTGTCTACCTCATCTCCGGCACCCTGAATGACGGGCAGATCCTTGTCAATTCCAGCGGAAAGGTGCAGCTCGTCCTTGACGGTGCATCCCTCTCCTGCTCCGATTCTGCCCCGATCTATGTGCAGCAGGCAAAGAAATGCTTTCTGACGCTTGCGGACGGTACGGAAAATTCCATTTCCGACGGCACCGCCTATGTCTACGCACAGGAGGGCGAAAATGAGCCGGATGCAGCCATTTTCAGTGCGGACTCCCTGACTGTGAACGGCACCGGAGCACTGACCGTTTCGGGCAATTACAACGAGGGTATCACCTGCAAGGATGACCTCGTGATCACATCCGGCACACTCCGCATTACCTCCGTCGGGAACGGCATCAAGGGCAGGGACTATGTTGCCATTGCCGGAGGGGATGTCACTGTGACCGCCGGTGCGGACGGCATCAAATCAAACAATGCCACGGATGCCGGTATGGGCTTTGTGTACATCGAGGGCGGCACGGTGACGGTCGATGCACAGGAGGATGCTGTGCAGGCGGAATCCGAATGCATCCTCACGGGCGGCACCCTGCACCTCAAAGCCGGCGGCGGTGCGGAGAATGCACAGCCACAGATGAACAATGATTTCGGAAATTTCAACATGCACGGCGGTTTTGACAAGAGCTGGTCCGAGGATGCCGCCGAAACAGCGAAGGACACGGCAGTCAGCACAAAGGCACTCAAAGCAGGTACGCTCCTGCACATCACGGGCGGTACATGCACCATTGATTCTGCGGATGACGGACTGCATTCCAACGGGAGCCTTTTCATCGGCGGCGGCTCTCTGGAAATCGCCGCAGGCGGTGACGGCATCCATGCCGATATGCTGGCAGATCTTGCAGACGGTGAGATCAGGATCACTCGCTCGAATGAGGGCATTGAAGCGGCAGGCATCCGCATTTCCGGCGGTACGGTCGAGGTCAATGCATCGGATGATGGTCTGAATGCCAGTGACGGAACATCACAGGGCGGAATGGGCACCTATTCCTCGGGTGCGGTACTGGAAATTACGGGCGGTGAGCTGTATGTGAATGCAAACGGTGACGGTCTGGATTCCAATGGCGACATGCTCATCAGCGGCGGCACGGTGATCGTGGACGGTCCCACCAATGACGGCAACGGTGCACTTGACGGCAACGGCGGTATGTACTGCACGGGCGGTACACTCATTGCATCGGGCAGCTCCGGTATGGCGGAGTACCCGAGGGGTTCACAGAATACCGTTGTGCTCACGCTCGGCAGCTATCAGGCGGCTGATTCTGAGGTCGTGCTCATGGATGCCTCCGGTACAAAGCTGCTCACCCATACTCCGGCGAAGCAATTCAGCTCCGTCATTTTCAGCAGTCCGGAGATCATGGACGGCGAAACCCTCACCGCTTCCGTCAGCGGTACGGAATGCGGCTCCTGCACGATCGGATCCGTTCTTTCCTACATCGGTGAAGCCGGCGGCATGATGGGTGGTTTTCACGGCGGCGGCTGGGGTCACGGCATGGGCGGCGGACGTGGCAATCGTCAGGACATGCAGCTGCCCACGGATGAAAACGGCGAACTGACGCTCCCTGAGGGCATGGAGATCCCCGAAAGGATGGAACCGCCGCAGGATATGACGATGCCCGAGGGCATGGAACCGCCGCCAGGCGGCTTCGGCGGCATGATGCCGGAGGATATGCAGATTTCATAAAAATGAGCTTCTGCACCAACGTGCAGAAGCTCTCCATTTATACTTCATCAAACATGATCAGCTGCTTCGGCTTCGAGAAGAGATAACCCTGTGAATAGTCAATATGATATGCACAGAGCAGCTTCTGGATCGCATCGTTCTCCACAAACTCCGCAATGATCTTCTTGTCCGTCATGCGGCACCACAGAGAAAGCATCTCCAGCAGGCGTCGGCAGTTGGAATCATCACAGATCTTCTTGACGATCTCACCGTCCACCTTGAGGAAATCCAGCTCCAGCGAGATCACACGGACCAGATTCGAGAAGCCGCTGCCGAAATCATCCAGTGCGATCTTGCCGCCGTATTCGTGGATCCGCTTGACAAATTCCGCCATTGCCTCCGGATCACTGATCTCCTCGGTTTCCACGACCTCAAATACATAGTTCTCCGGATGTGCAGAATTTTTCATATTCGTGTAGATCAGCTCCGTCATCATGGGGTCGAGCGTATCACGCACGGAAATATTCATCGTCACAAGGACATTCTTCTCCTCAATGTACGCCATGACCTTTGCGATCATCTGACGGGAAAGCTGGTTGTAAAGTCCGTACTTCTTCGCCACCGGAATGAAATCCCCCGGCGAATACATGTTGCCGTCCGTGTCACGCAGACGCATCAGGGCTTCATACATCACAATGCGGTTGGACTGGTTGTCGTGGATACCCTGATAGTACGGCATGACACCGCCGTTTGCAATCGCATCATTGATAACATGCACCATATGTACATCCCTGACGCTCTTTTCCTCCATGCCCATTTCCTTGGAGTACACAAGGAAATGCTGATCCATGCGGTCATGCAGATGGGTCTGCACTACCTTTGCACAGCGGAGGAGATTCTTTTCATTCAGTACCAGACTGAAATCATAAATGGGCTGGATACGGTAATAATCCGCATTCACCAGATGACGGTAGAGCTTGTGCATGAGCTGCTCGAATTCCTCGCCCGTCACATCATCATTTGCCGAAACCATCAGCTCGCCCTGATCGGAAAGATAGTACCAGAAATGGTAGTCCTTCAGGAAATCCTGCATCCGTTCCAGCACATCGGAGGTCAGACGGTCATAGGCACGATACCCTGCATAGGCGATCATCTCGCTGCAGTTGCGGGGATAGATCAGACAAAGCTTGTTGATCTTGTGCACCTGAATGTCATAGATCAGCTTCGTCAGTCTGCCAAGCCGCTGCTCCTTGTTGTTATAGAGTCGGGACTTCATCTCCCGATAGAAGAAATTCTCTTCCTTGTTGGACTGTGCGGCACTCATGGTCAGGAAGTCGATCAGATGCTCATTGTCATGGTACAGACTGTGGGTAACAGTCAGCGTCTGCATGTCGAGTACGATCGGTTCATCCGATACCGCAAGGGATGACACCACAAAGGTGCAGTTGCCGAAACGGTTATGACTGCCGTCGTAGAAAAATTCACCGCCGAGGAATGCTCCCGATGCCGTGGTGTGCTTGAGGGGCTTCTGCTCCCATTCGGAACAGTTCTGCATGATCTCTGCACGGAGCGTACAGCTGTATGCAAAGACCGTTTCACTCGGTTCCTTTTTCATATTGCGGTAGAGGCGGTTGACATCGTCCACCACGTTGCTCGGACTCAGATAGCCCAGTGCAACCTCCTCACCTTCCTCAATATCATCCATGATCATGACTGCATCCTGCTTTTTTGCACCGCCGCAGAATGCCATCGGCCATGCACAAACCTCGTTCTTCTTCCGCACCAGAGGGAAAATTCGGATCACGTCCAGATTGGCTGTGTCGAGATTATCACCGCCCAGTGCCTGAAGCCATCCATACGGTGTGCGTCCTGCTGCGGAATAGATGATATTCCCCTTGCAGCTTGTGATCTTTCCATAGCCGCTGATCTTCTCCATACCGAGTGCATAGCCTTCAAAGCAACGCATTTTCGGAGAAGAAAGCACCGCAGCCGCAAGATAACCGGAGCAGCATCTGTTCGTGGAAATCGTGAATTTCATTTCGGTGATTCTTCCCTCTTCGCTGAACTGCACCTGCTGGTCATTGGCAATGCCGCCAATGATGCGGATGTCCGGACAGAGCTTGTCGATGGTTTCTGCAAATCTGCTCGCCTGAAAATAATTCTCCGGCATGAATACCAGCAGCTGTCCCTTTCGTTCTCTCAGAGAAAGGGCATCCACCACCTGCATTGCCAGCTCATCACCGGCAACAGGCATCCGCTCCTCACCTTCCGCACCGGTCACAAAACAGGGAATGCTTGCACTCGCCATGCTGCACTCCTCCGCCTCTGTGAAGGTCGTCACGGAAATCATGCAGACCTCAGTCAGCTTTCTGCCGTTCAGAATCACGGCAGGACTGCTGCATCCGATGAATTCCGCCTGCGGGAGAAGCAGCTTCAGCTCCTTCAGAAGCTCACGCATACCGTCCGCATCGTGCACCGCTGTGTGGATCCTCACAAACATCGGTGCAGTGCAGTCGATCACGTTTTCTTCCAGAAACTCTCTGAACTGCGGCACTGTCGAATAGATATGATTACAGGTCCTCATGTCTCCACCCCCACAATGGATGATTGCGGTAATACCGCCCAAAGACCGCCTGTCGGCTATGTGCGGTATTGCCATAGATAAAATTGTTTGTTATTTCTCCGTCAACTTAAACGATTTCGGTTGACCTATTTACAGTATAGCATATTTTGAGGCAAAATGCAATAGGTTTTGTGAAATTTATCCAATTTTTTTATCAAAGTAGTTTTAACCCTATTAATAAAGCACAAACCAATCAAGGGAACTGTGCACCCAAGCGGCTGCCGGAGCACAATTTTCATCGGAATAATTGGAATTTTCAAGAAAATCTGCGGCACCGACAAAGACAATGGAAGCGTTGGCGAGGGTTTCATTTCGGGCGAAACCCATTACAGAGAGTGCTGTATCCTCATAAGTCAGGGGATCATCCTCCTGACCTCCATAAGGTTCACCCACTACGGAAGCGGCTGTTTTCAGTATGACATCCTGCTTGACGGTGCTGAAATGATCCTGATAGAGGTAGTGGAAGCTGCGTGCATCACGGAAATGCACGATGCCGGCATCCTGTGCGGAGGAATAGAGGGGCATGTTGTCGGGGCGGCTGATGTAATCCGTCTGCACATAGTACATGTCCCCGTTCAGGGTACGGGATGCATCCGTTTCAGCGATGCGGTTATAATCGAAAGCAATGCAGTAGGGTTCAAGGAACTGTGAGAGGTACTTGAACTCAGTGTCCTCCTCATAGGCAGGCAGGAGCAGGAGCATGTGTCCGCCCTCGTTCATATAGGCATTGAGGGAGTTCATTTCTTCCTTTGTGATGTCCTGTGTGGGGGCATTCACGATGATGGCATCCGCATCTGCCGGAATGTCGGACAGGGTGGTTTCGTGCCAGACATAACCGTCCGTTTCAAGCTGTGCACGGAAATCCGAAACGTCAGCGGCAGCGGTCGTGCCGTTTCCGGTGATATAATATAGCTCCTTGGAAACCGGCTTTGCCTCGGTGACAGCCTGTGTTTCGGCTGTACTATCCGCCGGAGCCGGTGTTTCACTGCATCCTCCGGAAACGCCTGCAAGCAGGGCAAGGATGCAGAACAATGCTGTTTTACGGTACATAGGTTTCTCCTTTTCCGCAGTCGCTGCGGTCGTGTATTTCCCGATTCATGGTCTGGGGAGAGCAAAGGCTCCATTTTTATTATAGCATATTATGGGGCTGGTTGCAAGGGGCTGTGAGTTTTTTAAACACAAAAATCCATTCCTTTCCTGTACAGCTATGACGCTCTGCGTAGCAAGCGTCATGCGGCAAACCGCACTGTTCCGCAAAAAAGAAAGCCCCCGATCAATCGGGAGCTTCCAAATGCGTCTGCCCGTGCGGGCTCCGCACCTGTCATGGTGTGACAAAATAGATGACATGCTTTTCAGTTCTAAAACTCCCAATAGCTATGACGCTCTGCGTAGCAAGCGTCATGCGACAAACCGCACTGTTCCGCAAAAAAGAAAAGCCCCTCTAAAAAGAGAAGCTTTCAAATGCGTCTGCCCGTGCGGGCTCCGCACCGCAAAAAAGAAAGCCTTCCTGATCGGAAAGCTTTCAAATGCGTCTGCCTGTGCGGGCTCCGCACCTGTCAAGGTGTGACAAAATAGATGACATTGTTACAATCCCGATTTTCATGTATTCTGTATAAATTCTAAGCATGTTTGTACTTTATAGTATCTTGTTAATTATCCACTACTTCAAATCCCACATGCTCTGCTCTTTCTACAAATGCGTCTTTAAAATCATGTATCTTATTTTCATCCACCAAAATCGTTAGATTCTTTCTCGCTCTAGAACACCCAACATAGAATAGTTTGTATGCATTCAAAATTGCAATCGCATCTTTTCCTCTAAAACATTTTTTCAAATTAGCAATTGTCTGCTTTGCGATATAATTTTCATAAGCCTCTTTAAAAGACAAATCAAAAAAAGAATATTCTCTAAACCGCTCAAGAATTTCTCTGCATTTACCAAGGAGACTCTCTTTTTTCGATTCGTGAATTGGCTGCTTGATTTCTGATATTTTGGTTCCTAAATCCGACTCAACTTGTTTGCAAAATACTGCATATTTCAAGCAAAAATCTTCGAATTGGTTTAATGAAAACTCCGTCAATGACCACAACTTAAAAAAAGCGTACATATGAGCCATTGGTTCGATCTTGCTATCTTCTGCTACAAAAACAACCGAATCATGACTCTCACCCTTTACGCCATGTTGTGTTGATACATTTGCAAAAAATATGCTTTTTTCCAATGCTTTCAGCTCGGATAAACTAACTTTCATCACTCCATCATATAATTGTTCTTCATATATCATATCAACATACTTTGAAGTCAATAAAGATTTGACCACAAGTAGCCTCACCAAATCCCCTATCGTTGCTTCATCGGAATCAAACAATGAAAAAACGTCTGTCCATATCGTTTTAAGAGTGTTCTTATCCTCTGTACAGTTAAGTTTCAAATACTTGCTATCGAAAATTGTTTTATGGCTTCTGCACAATTGCAAAAATGAACCGTAATTATGTTCACACCACAATCTTTTGGATTTGAGCATTATGATGAGCATTTTCATTAAATCGTCAGGATTATCTTTTTCACCCCAGGTCAAAAGCACATCTTTAGCAGTATATCGATTTCCATGCCCGTATTTTGGAATTTTCCCATACATTTTAAAAAGATTTGCTGCACCAATCCTTTCAAATCTTTGACTGTTAAAAATGTAGAGCGTTAATGTATTTTGATCTTGCTGTGTAAGCTCGTCAATGACAGTATCAAATTCATTGCTGCCCCGAAGCAAAATTTGAGGATTATGTTCTGGAGCAACTTCTCTGAGAGCATCATAATACTCTTGTACAAGATCCTCATTATTGTAGAGCTTGTTCAAAATATCAACGATTACCGGAATTGACCGATGGTTTACGATCTTTCCCTCGTCATGCTCTAACTGCAGAAGTGTGTTATTAAAGTCCTCATCATATAATTTATAAATTTGCTGCATTCTATCTCCATACAGAAATAATTTCACATCTGTATCACGAACAGCTCGAAAGAATATTTTAAACACTTCTGGAGAGGTATCTTGATACTCATCTATGATTATTCTTTTATACTTACGGTTAATTCTCTGATATAATTTTGGAAAGCGATCAAACACCTTAAATGAGAACTCCAGCAATTTGTCGTGAGAAAGTCCACCATAATATAGTGAATCAAACTGCGTTTCGGTATAAAATATGTTCCTAACATTTTCTTTTACTACTTCCAAAGTCAGATCGTCTGGTGCAACACCAAACTTATCAGCACACTTTTCCTTTGTTGTTTCTTTCGCTGGATCTGATAAATTTCCTAAAATGTCATTTTCATAGAATTCAAAATATAAAGAGACGATTTCTTTTTTGCTGTACAGCGAGCTCATTAAAGCATTTATATAAGCGTGAATCGTGCTTATATATACGTTTTCCGAATCTATATCTCTTAATAGTTCTTCAGCGGCTCTGTTAGTGTAGGTAATACATAAAATTTTATCCTTTGGATTTTCAAGTATATATCTGCGTATTTCTTCCTTAATTCGATAGGTTTTTCCGCTTCCTGCTGGTGCATTTATAAGAATAATGTTATCACTCATTCTTTCATCAGCCATTCCAAGCCCTCCTTAATGTAATTGGGAAGCATTTCTTCTGCACATTTATTTAAAATAACAGAAAACATAAAATCAGTTTTATTATTGGATGTAGACTGTAAAATGTCTATAAGTGTAAACTCACTCTCTTTGCCAGCATCACTATCGTCCTTTTTGTTATTTGGCAAGGAAAACTTTAGCTTAGAATCTTTTTTCCAATTTTTCCATACACTTCTATTTTTCTTAGTACACCCATCTATGTCAAACTTTCTACATAGCATTGCAGCTTCTAAAGTTCTGCTATAGCCATCTGCTTCTGTCTGAGTTGCAAGATAGATGAGATCATTCTCCGTTTCAGTGCCATCTAATGCAGTCTTTTTTGTTTTTATAACAATATGATTGATGGAGGCAACCCAATTATATACATCTTCAACTGTCATTGATGACATTTGACGTTCTGCTTCACGCCCAAATGCTAAATCATCATGCAATTTATTTATGGTAGAGTTGGTTGTTGAACTTGAAAGAATATCTTGTTTGTCATTTGGATTCTTCACATTATAATCGATATCAGTTATAATCAAAGTTCTGATCTTCAAAAACTCCAACAAGGATTTGAAATTATATGCATATGCACCACCAACCTGAATATATGCAATGTATTTCTGTTGGAGTTTCTCATAAGCAGGCAATGAAATGATTTTTCTGATATACATTCTTTCTGTATCGCCTTCATACAAGATCGCTGCATCGGAAAAAATCAGTTCACTGATTCCAATTTCTTCAAAGAATGTGCGAAAATCTATAGTGTCACTTTCTTCATCATCAGGATCAAATAATGGGCTTGCAAAAGAGGATAAATCACATATCCTGGTATTAAATAAGGTTTCTTCTCGCATTACACGCAGTTTATCAAAAGAGACTCCTCTGACAATTTCAGAAGAATGTGTTGAGATTAATCCTTGAAGTCGCTTATCATCATACTGTTTTAACAGCTTTCTCGAAAAAACATATTGCATTTGAGGGTGCATATGTGATTCTGGTTCTTCAATGATGAGCAGATTGACCTTTGAATCATCCCTCAGCTTAATGTAACTTTCTATTTGGGTATGCATATAAATCAAATTACTAAATCCCAGTCCTTGTGAAGTTTCACTAAGCAAAAATGACTGACCAGGGTTTTGGCATACTTCAAAAGATGCATTTGTGGTATTTTTTATAAATCTTTGCAAATCTTCTTCACTTACATCAAGACCTAAATGTACTGTTCCAGTGTGTCCGCCACTTGTTTGTGAAACAGAAGAAATCACGTCATTCAATGCAATAGCTGACACATTTTCTATTGTCTTGCTTATTTGAGCATTATTTAGTGTTTTCAAGACATCAAATGGTAAATCTGTTAATGCAGCCTTCCACTCAGGATTTGATGATGCATGATCTATAAGGACATTACTTAATTCATGATTCTCTTTTTCAAAAGAATCACGAACCGGTCTTGCCGCAGCAATATATTGAAAATTGAATAATTTTCTGAAAGAACTGCTTTCTTTTATCTCGGAACGACATGCATAGGTTTCATCTGTAAAATAATACTTCACTGTCAAATGAGCGGAATAAATATCCGTAAGAAGGCTTATAATTGTTATTTTGCTGCTGTCATTTTCATTTCTTTTTAACAGATCGTATAGTTTACCAGAATTTTCATTGATACCCTTTATATATGACTCCTTATCCAATTCCGTTTGTATCTGAAAATAAAAGGAGTGATGTTCCTCATCAAGATCCATGATATAATCTGCAAAATTAGATATGTCATCAGTATCGTTATAATCGACCTGAATTTCCATACTGAAGTTGCAAATAGATTCAGCAGATAAGCCTCCTTCGACAATCAAATTATCCATCAATACTTTTTTAAACTGCTCATCATCTATATCTTCTATAGTTTCAAAAAGCTCTTTTAATCTGCTGTACACTTCATCTGCCCAATTTGTCAAATCGTATATATTAAAATCATTTTTTCCATATGAAAAGCCTTTTTCAGATAATACACGATTAAGGAGTTGTATTAATGAAGTCTTTCCACTATTATTCGGACCTGCTAAAATTGTTGTTCGTTCTTGAAGATTAAGTTCTACATCTTTTAGTTGCTTAAAATTTTTGATTCTTAATTTACTTATGAACATATGACACCTGCTTTCCACTATTCGGTAACAATTGCAAAATAACACATCTCTTGCTGACATCATACATCAGCAAGAGATAATTCTCATGTATAATTATACCACATATAAAAGCGAAAAACAAGTTATTTAGTCAAATTTGTTCCATCCTTCTTAGCTTCTGAAATGTAATGCTAACCCAATCATTAATATGCTACTTCGTTTGCTCAATGGACATAATAGTTATCACTTATCTTGCATTTCTTTCTCAAAGTATTTCACCTCCGAATCGATATAATCCTTCACAAACTGCTCCGCCTCTGCCACACTGGGTTCGAGCAACTCAAAATCCACCGCCGCCGAAATCCTGTCCAGCGGAATAGCCGACCGTTCGTTCTCGAATATCTCCATCATAAACCCAGCACACTGCACCTCGTTGCCGTCCTTATCTACTCTGGAAACAGATTCCTGCGAAATCTTCACATAAAATCCTCTGTACTTCATTGCTCTCACTCCAATCCCATGACAAAATCTTCTTCCTCGTCCAGTTCCTCCTGCCGGATACGCTCCTCCTGCTCCGTCATCGCCTGTGTCAAGGCTCGTTCCAGATAACGCTCATCCATGCCGTTTGCACGGTAACCGTTCAGAATCGTCTGGTAATACTGGTGACTTGGTGGGGCGATTTCACCTCGGTTCATGACATATGCCATGCACTCACGCATTTTTCCATTGACCTCCATCTCAAAGATCTCTTTCCGATATAAACTGGGGAAGCCCTCGTAGCGATCTAATGCGATCTCATCCCTCTCACCGATCTCCCAGATCAGCACGGGAACCTCTGCACCTTTCTTCGGCACAATGGTTGCGACACCTCGGAATTCCAGCTCATGCCCCTGCAATGTCTTGCTCTCAAGAACTTTCTCCGTCGGACAACGCCGTGCCATCTGGTCGAGGTTGATGTTGCTGCCATAGGCAAGGTAAATTCGTCTATATTTCATCACTTTTCCTCCTCACATCGTCATACTCATTTCTTCGCTTTCGTCAAACTCCTCACAATCGCTCACAACGCCCTGCAAGTTTTCATGGGCTGTTCCCCTCACTTCCTCCTGGACGTCGCACACGGCGGCGACAGCAGGCTCACAAGGGGCTTGCCGTTCTCTCTGCTGACTTCTGGCGGCAATCCGTTCCTGTTTTAATCGTTCTCTCTGTGCAATCGCATCCTCCGGATGCAGCCATGCGATATTGCCCTCCAAATGAGAAAGCAGGTGTTTCCGGCAATTCTTGAACTCCTCGCCGATCAAACCGAGCCGTAAAAGCCACGTCCGAAAAGTATATTTCTGATTCGGCGAATGCATCGGTTTCCATTGTGCAGATTTCTGCGATAGTGCCTGATTGCTTATCGCAAGGCAAAAAACAAGATAACTGCGGATCACACCGGCATGTAGCGTAGAATTGAACGCCCGAAACTCAACCGTTCCCTTTGAAAAGACGCTGTGGAGGTTCAGCAAATGATACCGGCTGTCGTGGTAGTGATAGTTTGAACCATCCCGTCCGTTGTACCAGATGTCTTTAATTTCGTCCACAGTGCGTGGTTTTGCATCGTTTAGTTTTTGTAAAAAGCTTCTGTCCACCTTCTTGCAGTAGTGAGCCCTGCTCATGCCAACCTGCAGTGCATCGTAGATCATGTCCTCCTTGCTCGCCACGATATTGACCAGATTTCGCAGTTTCTGTGCGTTGTACGGCTCGGCATTGATATGAATGTGGATTCCGGTTGAACTGTTACACACGCCGCCAGCCGCCCGAAGATCACGCACAAGCTGCTGAATCACCGGAATATCGCCGTAAGTGCAGATCGGACTGACAAACTCGACACTGTAGCTGCGGCTTGCCGCTGCACCATTTTTGTGAGTGCAAGCGATACTGGAATCCGACATCAGCGTCCATTTCCTGCCCGTACCATCGGTCACAACGTATTTGTCATAGCAGCCGCCCTCATGCCACGGATGGGTTTCGAAAAATTTAGCAACGACCTTTGCAGCCATTGCCCGTGTCAGACCGGTCATTTCGATTTCAATGCCGAATTTCTGGTTCTTGATGCCCTCAATATTATTTGGCATATGATCACCCCCAAAAGAAAAGCGGCTCATTCAAGCCGCTTTTGGTTTATTTTTCGATTTGTACTCTGATTTCCTGACCGCCCTTGAAAATGATCAGTATCTCCGTTTTCGTCAGAACCTTCACACACTCCAGCACCTTCCGGATCAGAATGTCATCAAATTCTGTCAGTACAAATTGCGTTTGTTCTATTTCCTGCAATGCTGTTTCTGCCTGTTTCTGACCCTTTACATCCGCTGGACTCTGGGATTTTAACGCCGTCAGACGTTCATTCAGCCCCTGCTCCTCTGCATATAATTTCGCAAATTCCGCATCCAGTGCGTCCTCGTCCGCACCGCCGCTGGCGATCAGGGAAATGTAGGAATTTCGGGCGTTATCGATCTCCGTAAGCCGATTTTCAATCGCCTGCATTTCTTTCTGATTGTTCGCCAGAAGTGACGATTCTACGGTATTTTTCAGCAGTTGTCGCAGTTCCTTGTTGCAGTCGAAATACTCGTTCACCGCCCCCACAATTGCCCTGTGCAGGGGTTCTTGCGGGGAGCCCCCGCTGGCAATCGCCTCCCAATGCGGCTATGCCGCAAAGGTCGGCACGTTCTTCTCAAATCAACATAAAATTGCTTTGCAAAACACTGGTTGCCGCTTGCACGAAGTGCAAAGGCAACGATCACCAGCGGCGGTTCGCCGCCCGCAAATCATGAGTTCTGAAAGGGCGAATTTGCTGGAATACTTGCCCTGCTCTGTTGTTGTGCGGTCGGATATTTTACGCTTGGATTTCCGCCGTGCAAGCTCCTGCTGTGCAAGGTTGAATGTGTCACGGTCGATGATCGCATCATGGCAATCAGTCACCAGAAACATTGCTCTATCGCCGTTATTCTTGACCTGCTTATGGGTGATGCAGTCGGCGGTATAGGTTTTCTGGAGCAGACAGTCACCGGAGTACTTTTCATTTTCCAGAATCCGTTTCACCGCTTCACGATGCCATTTCGCAATCTTGTCGCTTGTAAAATGCTGGTTTTCCAGCACATCTGCAATTGTTTGCAGTGAATGCCCGTCCAGAAAAAGCCTGAAGATCAGCCGCACGATCTCCGCCTCCTCCGGCACAATCTCCGGTTTCCCGTTCGCCCCTTTCCGATACCCCAGCCAGTATTTGTACTGATACCGCACTCTGCCCTCTCGGAATGCCTTTTCCACGCCCCAGCTGACATTCTTGGAAATGGATTCGGATTCCGCCTGTGCAAAACTGCCGTAGAGGGCAATCATAAATTCAGAAGTCAAGGTTAAGGTGTTGATATTTTCCTTTTCGAATATCACCCCGATCCCAAGATCTTTCAGCTGCCGCACATATTCCAGACAATCCACCGTATTTCGGGCAAAACGGCTGATCGACTTTGTGATCACAAGATCAATTTTCTTCCGCTTGCACATACGGATCATGCGATTAAACTCGGTACGTTTCTTGGTCTGCGTACCCGAAATTCCCTCATCCGCAAAGATTCCGGCAAGCGTCCATTCTCTGTTTTTGTTGATTAAGTCCGAATAATAGGCAATCTGCACCTGATAGCTGTTCTGCTGTTCCTCCTGCTCGGTCGAAACACGACAGTAGGCGGCGACTCGCAGCTGGTGGTATTGCCGATTCTCTGCGGTTTGTGGTCGTGCTGGAATGACGGTTACGTTTGGGGCGTTTGTCATGTGATATTACTCCTCTCTGTGGTATTTTTGATGGTCACACCGTTGATCAATTCCACCTCAACGGTGCAAAAATGGCTCACAGAAATTCGTGCAGCACAGGATTTCAGCAAGCCAGTATCAAGCGTATTGAGTTGTTCTCGGAAACCAAGAATATCCCGCAGAACTGCGGTTTTCTGCGGTGTATCGCTATAGGCACATCGGCTGTATTTCAGCTGTGCAAGCTCCAGAATTTCGTTTCTTGTGCGGTCGTAATCGGGATTGGCGGCATCCATCTTTTGCCTGATCTCATTCTCTTTGCGGATGATCTCTGCATCGGGCGAATATTTTCCCACTTCACCACCATTTTCCAACAAGCTGGGGTTGGCGATTGCTGAATTAAGTACCGTCAGCACAGCACCCGTCAGCATCTGGTCGGTCAGCTGGAACTGAAAACGATAGCAATTGGAATTTCGGCAGTCCCACAATTCGTTCTTGCGGAACAGCCTGCCACCGCACTCCTTGCAGACAGCAAGATTCCGCACAATTTTCATGTCCTCCGGCAGCACACAGAGAGAAGTCGCCTTCCGGCTTTTCTTCTCATTCACCGCACGGAACATCTCCTCGGAAATAAGCTGCGGAAATTTGTCCGTGCCGAGATACTTCTCATTTTCGAGAATCCGCTTGACCATGTTCTTATTCCATACAGCACCTTCACTGTAGGGGACTTCCATGCGTTTTGCGATGTCCAACAGGCTGTGACCTGCCAGATAATCGCTGAAAATCGTGACAACTGCGAGTACTTCAGTCGGATTTGTTGTGATTTCGCCGTTCTGCATCATGTAACCGAAGGGGATTGTTCTGTTCTTTGCCATTTTCTTCACCTACCTGTTTTTACTCACATCATATCACATTTTTCCGCAGAAGTCCATTCATCAACACCAACAAAAAAGCTCTGTGATTTTTAGTCACAGAGCATCATAATTATCTTTCATCAAGTAATTTTTCATAATCCCGTCCGCCGTAAATAACACGGGCAACTGTAATTCGTTTTTTCTCCTCGTCCACCCAGTAGAACAGGATGTATTTCTTTACTATCAGCTTGCGGTATTCATGTTTCAGCGGTCGAAGCGGCGTATAGACTGCACATCTGTACGGCATATCTGCAAGGGCATCCGCTGCCGTTACCATTTCCTCCGCAAGTGCTTCTGCCGCATCCGGATTAGCAAGCTTTACGCCGATATACGATGCAATTTCAATCATATCACGCATAGCGATCGGCAAATACTCCAATGTATACATCATTCACCTCGTGCTGCGGCTTTCATCGCCATCAGAACATCCTTGGATGAAAAACGTTCATTGGTTGCCTCTGCTTCTCGCTCTGCTTCAACAAGCTTTGCATAAACATCGCTCTCAAATTGCATTTTTTCGTAAGCCTCCATGCTCATCACCACCATATCTCCGTAGCCATTCTTGGTCAGAAAAACGGGCTGTGCTGTTTCATGCACAGTTCTGGAAATATCTGCAAAATTATTTCTCAGATCTGAAACCGGTCGAATCATATTCATAGCCGCACCTCCTATTACTCATATTTTATCATAATTATGCTAAAATGTCAATAGCAATTATATCCTTTCCGTCAATTTCAGTCCGCCGATCAGATGAAATTCCAGCTCGTTCCGGCTATGCACTACAATCTTTTCCACGATACTTTCAAATGCCTCCGGTTCGAAGTATACCATCAGATCCTGCCGCTTTGCGAAGAAATCCGTCAGCATCTCGATCTGGTCAAGGGTTTCATCCTCGTCATCCGATTGCGTGAGTCGTTTCAATTCTCGCTGTAAACGAGAAATTTTTGTGTTCAGTTCAGCAGTCTGCGACTGGAACTTTGCTTCATCGAGAAAGCCTTTGGTTTTCAGTCGGGTGAGGACGTGCTGTTGCTCTCGCAGTTTGGCGATTTCTTTGCGGATGTCCATGATCTGGAGGTTGCCGGTGTATTTTTTGAGTTTGAGTTCCTGTAATGCGGATTGCAGAGGAAGAAGAATATCCTGATAATTCGCTGAAAGTTTGTTGTAAAGCCGGATAAATGCTTCATGTATTTTTATTTCAGAAATGCGATGCATTTCACAGAGTGAAGCACTTTCATAGTGCTTTCGGCATCCCCAGTATATTTCAGAAATCCGTACTTGTCTTTTAAAACTTGAACCGCAGTTTTGACAATAAATTCTTTTGCTTAATGTATGTGTTTGGTCGGCTGGTGTAAAATAACAACTGCGTTCCGATATGATTTTCTGCACCGCTTCAAAATCATTTCGGCAAATAATCGGTTCATGTGTATTAGTTAAATAGAATTGCTCTTTCTCTCCTTTATTTCGTCTTTTTTGAAATGGAAGTGAAACATTATAGCTTTTTTGCCATAAAGAATCACCGATATATTTTTCGTTTGTCAGAATATATTGAATCGCCGAAATTCTCCACAGAGAACTGCGTTCGTTTTTGGATGTAAAATCTCTGTTTAATTCTTGACAAATAGCTGAATATCCGTATCCTTTTAAAAAAAGATTAAAGATTCTTTGAACAATCGCTGCTTCTTTTGGTTCTACCACAAGTTTTCCATCCGCAATGCGATACCCATAAGGTGCAGAGTGTGGACAAATTGTGCCATCATGCATTTGCTTTTGATAAGCCCATTTGATATTCTGCGAAATCGACACCGATTCCTCCTGTGCCAGTCCCCCCATAATCGTAATCATCATCTCATCCGTCATGTTCGCCGTGTCGATATTCTCTTTCTCAAAAAGCAACGTAATTCCGAGCGATTTCAGCTCTCGAACATTCTTCAGACATTCCTTTGTGTTTCTCGCAAATCGGCTGATCGACTTCGTATAGATCCGGTCGATTTCCCCCCTGCGGCAGTCCTGCATGAGCCGTTGGAACTCGTCACGCTTGTCCTCACGAGTACCGGTGATGCCTTCGTCGGCGTACACATCAACGAGAATTTCCGTTTCGGAATCCTCGAATTAATGGCTGTAATAGGTCACCTGTGCCATGTAGGAATTGAGCTGATCCTCACTGCTGGAACTGACACGGCAGTACGCCGCTGCTCGGGTCTTCGCCGTGTTTTCGACCAAAGTTGGTTGGATTACGGTTACAGTTGGCATGTTGCCACCCCCTTTATGAATCGTTTCTATCACCATACCACATTTTCGTGCAGAATGGAATCACCATAGTCAACAAATTTCATCCTTATTTTCTGTGCATTCCATCCCACGGTCAGCCCCTCCTGCCGTCACACAGCAGCAGGTGAACAGCATACCGCCGACTCCACCAAGCATTAAGCCGATAATAAATCCGATCATCCGCCCACCTCCAATTCTCTTGCGGATGGAAAGCAGAAAATTACTTGTTCACGCAGTTTCTTCATGCATAGTTCCTTCTGCTCCGCAGTCAGTCCTGCCAGTTTTTCCTGCACAAATTTTTCAAGCAAATGACACGCATATTCCGCTTGTCCGTATTTTTTCATAAGCTCACTCCCAAACTGATTTTAATTGCATTGTCAATTTTTCGCATGATTTCGCCGTCTAACGTTCCCACATAATGCCGGATTCGCTGGCGGTCAATCGTGCGGATCTGTTCCAATAAAACAGTGGAATTTCTCGAAAGTCCGCCGCTTTTGCCAATGCGGATATGTACCGGCAGATAATGCTTTCCGGCTGTAGAAATCGGGGCGATGATGATGGTGGGACTGTGGAAATTTCCCACATCATTCTGCACCACCAGCACCGGACGAGTGCCGCCCTGCTCGCTGCCGATCGTTCCTGACAGATCAGCATAAAATATATCGCCCCGCTTCACGGTCAATTTACCGCACAGTGAAGCCTTTTTTGTGTCTAACACAACTTCTGAACGGGCAGAACAGCACATTGTTGTTCCTATCGTACCAGACACAGCCGTGGCATGGGTGATGCGGCGGCAGTCGGATCGTCGGCTGGGGGATGCTGCTGCCTTCACCGCAGATGATCGGCTTCCATCCATTATTTTTACGCATTTTCTTTTCGCTTTGGATCTCCACATCGTTTCGCCTCCTCCAGTCTATGTAAACGGCGGCAGAAATCGCCGCCGTATTGTCGTTTCTTCCTCCGTTTGATGCACAAATCTCGCTGTAATC
>JAFTQJ010000073.1 GCA_017462785.1 Oscillospiraceae bacterium
GCACGCGCAGCCGAAGAATACAGCAGCGGCAGTCCCCGAAATTCAGGGGAAGGCAAAGCACGGAAAGGCGCACGTCAACCCGATTATTGCGGGAACAAAACCACCTGCACAGAAGGTTTACCACACAAAGCCTTTCTCGCAGGAAAAGCCCATTTCCGATGCTTATGCGGTCATTGACAACGACCTTGCGAGGGATAATGTGGAGAACGACCTGACCGCTGCGGACTTGCAGGATTTATAATTTGAACGCCGTCTGAATCGCATCGGACGGCGTTTCTACAGGAGGAATTATGGAGTCAATCTGGCAAAAAAGCGTGCAGTTACCGACGTTTCCGAAGCTGAACGGAAATATTTCAACAGACGTTCTCATCATCGGCGGCGGCATTGCAGGGATTCTGACGGCGTATTTTCTGAAACAGTCCGGCGTGGACTGTATGCTCGTGGAAAAACATCGCATCTGCTCCGGCACAACGGGACATACAACTGCGAAAATCACAGTTCAGCATGGGCTGATCTATCACAAAATGCTCAAGAGCGGCGGAGCTGAAACGGCACAAAAATACCAGCAAGCAAATCAACTTGCCTTTGATAAATATGCAGAACTTTGCGGAAACATCGACTGCGATTATGAGCAGAAAGACAACTATGTCTATTCGATCGGTGACAGGGACGTATTGGAGCAAGAAATGTCGGCACTTGCAAAAATAGGCTATTCTGCAAGGTTTTGTGAGAAACTGCCGCTGCCTTTTCCTACGGCAGGTGCGGTGATGTTCCCTGATCAGGCGCAATTCCATCCGCTGAAATTCCTCGCCGCCATTGCGCAGGGACTTCCCATTTATGAGAATACTTTTGTCAAGGAAATGCGTGGAAATACAGCGGTGACGGACTGTGGGAACATCACAGCAAAAACGGTAGTTGTCGCAACGCATTTTCCGTTCATCAACAAGCACGGCAGCTATTTTCTCAAGCTCTATCAGCATCGTTCGTATGTGCTGGCACTCGAACATGCCCAGGATGTGGACGGGATGTATGTGGACGAGTGCAGAACAGGGCTATCGTTCCGAAACTATGGAAAATATCTGCTACTCGGCGGCGGTGGTCATCGTACGGGCAAACAGGGCGGCAACTGGACGGAACTGCATCATTTTGCACATCAGTATTATCCCCATGCAAAGGAGTATTGCCACTGGGCGGCACAGGATTGTATGAGCCTTGACGATGTACCGTATATCGGGCAGTATTCGAGCAGAACGGCACAGCTTTTCACAGCAACGGGCTTCAACAAATGGGGCATGACGGGGGCAATGGTTTCGGCGATGCTGCTTTCGGATCTGGTCCAGGGGAAGAAAAATGAGTATGCGGACATTTTCAGCCCATCAAGGAGTATTCTGAAGCCGCAGCTATTTGTCAATTATTTAGAATCTGCGGTGAATCTGCTCTCGTTTACAGGCAAACGCTGTCCGCATCTTGGCTGTGCATTGCACTGGAATGCGGCGGAGCATTCGTGGGATTGTGCTTGTCATGGTTCACGGTTTGATGAAAACGGCAGGGCTCTTGATAATCCTGCAAACGGAGATATCAGTTAGCTGACGGATAAAATCAGCATTGCAGCAGATACTGCTTTCAAATTTGAATGCTTTTCATTCAGATTCTGTCTCACGCAATCCCTGATGCCGACCTTGAAAAAAATTCACTCTGATAGACTTTATCTATCAGAGTGAAGGTAATTGGTGTGATTTCATACTAATCCCAAAACCCCAATTGTCTATTGGTTTTTTGGGGGGCGGCTGACTGCGTCATCCGCCGATTTGAACGCAAAGCGTTCAAATCCCGTCTGAATGCCAACCTCAACGCCGCCTGCGGCGGCTAAATTGCTGTAGACTTTGTCTACAGCAATTTAGAGGATTGGTATCAGCTCTGCTCACTCACCATAATCTCCGCACGGCTCTGCACTTTTCGTGCGGCATCCTGTGCACTCTGATCTCCGGCAAGGAACATTTCCGCTTCCTCCTCAATGATGTTCATCAGCGATTCCTGCTCCTGCGGAGAAAGTGCTGTAACGCTGCGAATGTATTCCTCCAGTGCGTCACGCTCTGTTTGTGAGATCGGATAGAGCTTCAGCTCATCCTCCTCGACATAGCCAAGCAGTGAGTCAGTTTTTGTCCAGTTGTCCAGCTCCTCCTCAAAGCGTTCTTCCAGAATGGACATACCGCTTGTATACATGTTTGCATTTTGCAGATAATACTTCACAAACTCCCAAGCCACCGCCATATTGTCACAGCGGGAGCTGATCGCTATGCAGGATTCGGTTGTGAGCCTGCCGCCCTGTCCGTCCGTGGAGGGATAACCGGCAAGCGTGATATCCTCGCCCATTTTGGCTCTCGCATAGGAATAACCGCCGCCCACTGAGTCTGAGCTGAATGTCAGCGGATAGAGCAGGTTTTCATCACGCTGGTGGCTGAAATGGGCGTTTCGGTAATACTCCTCGATCGCCAGCATCTGTTCCTTGCTCTCCTCGTTCTTTTCCGGTCTGTCCGGCTTTTCTGGAAACCGCTTGCAGAATTCGAGAAGCTGCACAAATTCCGGTGAATCAAAGCTGCAAGTGCCGTTTTCCTCGTCCACAAAGTCCATGCCACGCAGCAGCATCCAGAGCATCTGCCCACGGGTTTCCCACTGGTACACATCCTTTTCCGCACTGTCATACAGGGCGATCATATCGGAGATCGTCCAGTTTTCCGTATCATGGAACTTCGACTTGACCGCAAGCGTCTGCACGGAGAAGGCAAGCGGCAGGGTGTACAGTGCACCGTCCGGCGTTTCAAGTGCTGTCAGGACATTCGGGACAAAGGCACTGCGGTTCATTTCTGTGTCGTTCTCCATCAGCGGCAGAAGATCCGCAAACACGCCCCTTTTGCCGAGATTCCGTGCTTCCTCATGGTGGTACACGATCACGATATCCGGTGAGTCATCTGTAAGGATCTGCATTTTATATTCCTCATAGGTTGCCTCGTCCATGCCCTCCAGCGGATCGTGCAGCAGGTCGATCCGGAAATCCTCCTGTGTCCGGTTGAAATTCCGCACAAGCTCCGCAAGATTGCCGCCGCCGCCAAGACCAATGAGCGTGAGCACCTGCGGCTCGTGTGTTTCTGACTGCCGCATTCTCGTCAGGCGGTAACATTCCGGACCGGAATCCCCCCAGTAATGGGAGAAAAACTGATTGTCCCCAAGCGGAAAGATCTCCGGGGCCGGCAGATCGGAAAGCTTCCATTCAATGAGCTGTTCTTCCGTTCCATCTGACTTGATGCCCAGAAGATGATCCTTTGTCCGCATACAAAACCGATAGTCACCGTATCCCGGTACAAACCCTGCATAATCCGTGGTGTCGCCCTCGACTCTGTACAGCTCCGCACCGCATGTGCCGGATTGCAGGTCAAATTCGCAGAGCGTTGATTCATATCCCCACAGCATGGTGCTCTGATTCAGGATATTTCGGGCAGTGTGCAGCAGAAGTGTTCCGTCACGGTCACGGCAAAGCGTCAGATTCATATCCATAGAGTCCGTGACATCCTTCATCCGGTACACTTCCGTCACACCACCATTTTCTTTGCCAATGTGCAGGATACAGCCGTTGGTAAGCGTCAGGTACAGTTCGCCGTTTTCCACAGTAAACTGTGAAAAAAGGTTCGTACGATCCTCCCGGTAGTCATGCAGTCCGTCCACCGATACTGCACTCGCAAGCGTGCCGTCCGTGGTGTAGGTGCAGAGCAGATAGCGGAATTCCGCCTCCTTTTCATAGGCTTCCCAGTCAAATTCCTTGCCGGTGCCGGAATAGTCATAGGGTGCCATGCCGCTGTGCCATTCCATGACTGCAAGGGAATAGATCGTCCCGTCCACATAGGTGTACAAGCCGGATGTATAGTAGAAATCCTCCTGCGTTGCAGGCGGTGTCAGGGGCGTGTCCGCTGTTGCCGTCATATCCTCCGAAAACTGTACATAATGCACACCTCGTTCCCTGTCAGGGTACAGGAATGTGCCGTACCCGTCCGCAGTCGGGAAGATGGAGGCAAAGCCGCCGTCCGTAATATCTAGTTCGAGTTCCTCCACACGCACCTGCGTGGTCAGAGGATCATCCGCAAGGGAAAGCGTTTCGGCAATGGATTCCTCCGGCGGTGCGGATGATTCTGTTTCCGCTGTGCTGCATCCGCAGAGCAGCAGACATGCCGCTGTGAGTGCGGCAGAAATTCGTTTGTATCGCATAGGTCATTCCTCCGTAAGTGTGATATAGGGCGAGCCGACGGAGTGGCTCGTGACAAGTGCTCTGGGCGTTTCTTCGGGACGGTAGGTGAGGGTCAGCGTCAGCTCCTGCCCGTCTGCGAGGCGGTAGGCATAGGGGTATGCTTCGCCCGTATCCGAGATGCTGCAGGGAGAAACAGTCCGCCATACGCCGTTTTCCGATTCGACGGCAAGCAGAAAATTATCAGCCAGAAAGACCTGCGAGCCGTCCGGTGCAAGGGCATTGTCATTTTTTACAGTCAGAATGACCTGATACTGTCCATTTTTCAGAAATCCGCTGTTTTCCACAGTGATCCGGAGTGTGCCGGAGGAGGTCAGGTTTGCCGCCGGACAACTTTCCCCGATCGTATAGGCATTCTGCTGTTCCGGTGCTTGTGCAGCCAGCCGGAACATACCTGCAAACGTACCCACACACAGGAGCAGGCAAGCTGCCGCCGCCGCATAGGAACGCCATGCACAGTGCGTGCTTTGCAGGACGGGTTCAGCTTTCGGGGAAAACTCCTGTTCAGAAAGCCTTTGTTCCACCTTCTGCAAAAGCCGTGCATGATCGCCGATGCCGTCATATCGTTCTGCAAGCTCTGCGGCATCGTTTTCGTCCATATTCCGCAGTAAGCGGATGATTTCTCTTTTCCGCATATGTCCTACCTCCATTCTTCCATTTCTTTGCGAAGCTTTTTCAGTGCCCTGCCGCAGCGAACCTGTGCCGCATGGGGATTCAATCCCACCATTTTCCCGATCTCACGCATTGTTCTGCCGAAGTAGTACTTCTGCACAAGAATGGTCGCATCTGGTTCACCCAGCTCTTTGATCTTTTGCAGAAGTGCCTGCTGTGCCGCTTTCTGCTCCAGTTCCTCCTGCATGTGTTCTGTCACAGGCTCATGGATGCTGTCGATGGGGATCGTGTGCTTTCTCTGTCTGCCGAGTGAAGCGGCATAATTCAACGCCCGATTTCTGGCAGCCTGTCCGATGTAGGCTTTCATGGTTTCCGCATGAATGCCGTCCCGATGCTGGATGATCTCTGCGAACGTCTCCGCAAAGCAGTCCTCCACATCCTCCCGACTGCCGCAGTCCCGAAGAATCCGGAAGATGATGGCGTACATATATTGTGCATACTGGCGGTACAACGCCTTTGCACCTGCATCAAGGTCACTGTCCATGAGTGCCTGCAATTCCTGATCGGTCATCATCCTCCTCCTCTCCGTATTTTTGAAAGTTCCGGTGCTTTCATATCTGTAGACAATCAAATACTGAAAAAGTCACAAGTGTGATAGAATCATTTTAACATGATTTTCTCCGGGATGCAAGATGGCATTCTGATTATCAAAGAGAAATGATATAGGGAATTTACGTCCAATATGGTTTGTAGTGGTTTTCCGTTAAGAGTTCCGGATATTACTGCATTGGTACATCAACAAAAAATAACATCTTCTGAAAGGCTCCCGAGTGGGAGCCTTTCGTTATGTCGATTCATACCATGTTTTCTGTATCCTGTTAACCCCCTGCCATCGCCAACTCCTCCTCCACCCCCTCCGGCTCCCACAGCATCATCTCAATCTCATCATACGAGAACCCGAGATCAATCAGCCTCTGCACCTCCTCCGGTGCCACCCCGAAATAGCCGCTCATCTCCAGCAGAATCGCATAATCGTCCGTGCTTTCGGGATAGTTATCCTCCCATCCGAAGATACTCCCCGAATATCTGCCGAAGCTGTAAGAAGGTGCAAGGGTAAATGTATCACGGCTGAAACTGCCGTTCTTGCTGATTCTCAGAATTTCCCCATCCTGCACCTCGATCATCTCATAATTCAGGTGATTCAGCGGCACCGCCTTCAGTGCCTTGTGCATGATCCCAGCAGTTGAAGCATACACATAAAGCCCGAAATCCGGGAAATAAACCAGATACAGCGGACTCGAACCCTTGATGAAATACAGGTTATTCCGCTCATCCAGAGTCGTAAATGTAAAGCTCCCACGCACCGCCTCCGCCATGCTGTGAAGGCTCTCAAAATTCAGCTCCCCCTCACGTTCAATCAGCTGCACAGCAACATAGCTGTCGGTTTCAATCGGCGTTTTGGGGAGCTGTTTTTCCTTGCGAAGCTCCGCATCGTTGTACAGCACACCATTGTGGGCGAGGGCGAATTCACGCCCCGCCTTTCCACGGAACGGATGGTTGTTGTAATTCTTCTTCTGATCGCCCTGTGTCGTAAAGCGGGTATGCCCCATCACCGCCGAAGTCCCTTTCGGAATGCGGAATTTCATCTTGTGAGCCGGACGGGGACGCTTGTAAATCGTCAGCTTTCCGCC
>JAFTQJ010000074.1 GCA_017462785.1 Oscillospiraceae bacterium
CAGAAGAATTCCTCCGGCTGATGACGCTGGAAGAAGATCATGGTGCACGGCTGAACTACGCCGAACCTCTCCCGATGATCTGGATCGCCGCTGCAGCTGCATTCATAGTTGCATTCTGCACGGCTCTGTTCTCACTGCATGGCATGAAGAAGCAGAGCTTGGTGGAACAGATTCAGAGTGTGGATTAAGCAAAGCGTATCGTTTCAATCACAAAAAGGACAGTACACATGGAGGTACTGTCCTTTCTTTTTATTCCCAATCGCTATGACGCTCTGCGAAGCAAGCGTGATTCTGCCCGTGGGGGCAACCCCACTTAGCGTAAGCCCATTGCACTGTCAACGGGGAGGGAGAAGCAGATGCCTCTTGCTTCCTTTTCAATGCCGCACTCTGCGACGATGGAACGCATGATATCCTCACGATGCTCCTTATCCACCACGATCATGACAACATCCTTTTCCTCCTGAATCGAAATACCGAGGAATCGAGCAGCTTCTTCACCGCCGAGTCCGAGTCCGTGCACGGTCGTACCGCCCTTTGCACCGCTTTTCTTTGCTGCCTCCTTGACCTCTGCTGCATTTCCCTTGGTCACGATCGCAATGATCAGCTCATGTGTGTATTCAAACGTTGCCGGCATGAGAACCTCCCCTTTCTGTTTTGTTTTGATTGCTGTGAACTGCATCAGCTTGCCGCAGAAGCCGCTTGCAGATGAAATCGGTACTGTGAAGGCAATTCCCATGCCCTCCTTTGAGATCTTCAGCTCATCGTCCAATGCCTGATAAATGCTGCCCACAAGATCTGCATCCACTGCCATCATTGCCACAGCCTTACGGTTTTCAGAAAAGCCCAGCATTTCCAGTATGTCCGAATCTGCAAAACCGTGTCCGTGTGTGGCAGCCTTGGGCATGGCACTGTACTTTCCTATGACATGTACCAGCTTTTCACGCAGACTGAAATCCACGATCGCCGCCAGAAATTTATATCCTCCCTGCATGTTGTTTACCTCCCATTCCAAATATCAGTCGTCCCAGCCGACTGTAAATTCCATGATCTCGCCCTCGACCAGTTCCAGCTCGTGCGGTACCGGCTTGGTTCTGCTGCGGAGCTTTGCGATCAGACCCAATGTCTGGATCGTCAGCAGAGGGGTCATTGCTACCATTGCAACCACGCCGAAGCCCTCGGTCAGCGGATTGCCGCCCACTGCTGCACATGCTCCCTGTGCCAGCGGCAGAAGAAAGGTCGCAGTCATGGGACCGGATGCGACACCGCCGGAGTCAAACGACACCGAAGTGTAGATCGGCGGTACGAAAAATGAAATCACCAGTGCGACCGCATAGCAAGGCAGAAGTATGTACAGAAGCGGCAGACCTGTCAGCACTCGCAGGAGGGATACACCTGCGGAAACTGCCACACCCACTGCCAGTGCAATACCCATCGTTCTTGCGGAAATACCGCCGTCCGTGATGTCCTCCACCTGCTCCTTGAGCACATGTACTGCCGGTTCTGCGGCAACGATGAAATAGCCGATCAGTGCTCCCAGCGGTACGAGGATCCACGAAAATGTGCTCTCACCCAGCTTTTCTCCGATCGCATAGCCCATCGGCATGAAGCCGACATTGACACCGGCGAGGAAGATCGTCAGACCGAGTGCCGTATAGATCAGACCGACTGCAATCCTCATCAGCTGAAGCTTCGGCAGATGCAGTGCTGCAAACTGGTAGATCACAAAGAACACCAGAATCGGCAGGAGTGCAGTTGCAACCTCCAGTGCGTACTCCGGTATGGCATGTGCAAATGCTCCCAGAAGCTCCGCAATCCCTGTGTAAACGGGGGCAGTCTGTCCGGAGGCAGTCACGCCGTCCGTGCCGCTGAAAATACCCAGCAGGAGCACGGTCAGGATCGGTCCCACGGAGCAAAGTGCAACGAGTCCGAAGCTGTCCTCCTGTGAGGTCTTGTCACCACGCAGGGACGCAAGACCCAGACCCAGAGCCATGATGAACGGTACTGTGATGGGACCCGTGGTCACGCCGCCGGAGTCGAATGCGATCGCTACGAAATCATTCGGGATCAGCGGTGACAGGATCAGAATGAAGATCAGTGCATAAAAGAACATCAGGATGTACGAAAGCCCGATCTGGAACAGGATTCGCAGAAATGACAATGCCAGAAACAGACCGATGCCGGCTGCGACTGCATAGATCAGTACCTGCGTTTCCACAATGGGAACCTGTTCCGCCAGTACCTTCAGATCCGGCTCGGCAATGGTGATGATGCAGCCAATGACAAAGCACATCAGCACGATCAGCCAGACCTTACGGGATCTGACCAGATGTGCACCGACTTCCTCACCCATCGGCATCATGGACACATCCGCACCCAGCGTAAAGAAGGCACTGCCCACAATGAGCATCACGGCTCCTGTGAGGAAGGAAAGCAGCATATAGCCGGAGATCTCCCTGTGCAGCAGCGTTCCTGACAGCAGAAGCACAATGACCACGATCGGCAGTACGGAACGGACGGATTCTACGAGCTTTTCGGAGAATCCTCTGATGAATCTCAGCTTCTTTTTCAATAGCATCCCCCTTTCTGTTTATCTGCCTATATGTTCATTATACACGATTTTCCAACTTTTGAAAAGTACGATTCTACAAATTGTAATGTAAAACTTATTCCCCGATTTCGCCATTTTTTCAGAGTTTTGCACAAGCAGAAGGAATTTGATAAAGATTTAACATAAAAACGGTTGCAATTTTACAATATTTGCGGTATAATATAAAATGGTGGAGTTTGGTTCAGATTCTGCCCAATTTGACACTGAAACGGAGTGCTGATGATGAGAAAAACAAAGATTGTATGCACAATTGGTCCTGCAACGGATGATGAAAATATTCTGCGTGAAATGATGCTCGCAGGCATGAACGTTGCCAGATTCAATTTTTCCCATGGTGATTATGCGACCCATGAAAAGCGTTTCAAGGAGGTTGTGAAGCTGCGTGAGGAACTGGATCTTCCGATCGCTACCATGCTGGATACCAGAGGACCGGAGGTTCGTCTGCGTCGGTTTGTGGATGACAAGCCCGTGGAGATCTTTGACGGTGATCTCTATACGCTGACAACGCTTGACGTACCGTGCACCAACGAAGTGGGCAGCATTACCTTTGCGAAACTGCCGCAGGATGTCACCATCGGCACACGCATCCTGATCAACGATGGTCTGATCGAGCTTCTCGTAGAGAAGATTGCAAAGACCGATATTATCTGCCGTGTCATCCATGGCGGTATCCTTTCCAACAACAAGAGCATCAATGTACCGGGTGTACAGCTTTCCATGCCGTACCTGAGCGATGCGGATATGAGCGACCTCGAATTCGGTGCAAAGATGGGTTATGATTTCATTGCAGCAAGCTTTGTCCGCACCTCTGCGGATATCAACTATCTGCGTAAGTTTACACACAGCCTCGGCTGGTTCAATGTGCGTATCATCGCAAAGATCGAGAATCTGGAGGGCGTACAGAACATTGACGAGATCCTTGAGGTCGCTGACGGCATCATGGTTGCCCGTGGTGATATGGGCGTAGAGATCCCGTTCGAGCAGATTCCGGCGATCCAGAAGGAACTGATCTCCAAGGGCTACAATGCCGGCAAGCAGGTCATTACTGCAACCCAGATGCTGGAGTCCATGATCAGCAATCCCCGTCCGACCCGTGCGGAGATCACTGACGTTGCGAATGCGATCTATGACGGTACCAGTGCGATCATGCTTTCCGGTGAAACCGCTGCCGGTCAGTTCCCCGTGGAGGCAGTCCGCACAATGGTGCTGATCGCTGCGACAACGGAGAAGAACATTGACTACAAGCATGAATTCGATACCCGCAAGGAAGATGAGAACACCAGCATTGCGGAGGGTATTGCACATGCAACCGTTACCACCGCACATGACCTGAATGCAAAGGCGATCATCACAGTTACCAAGCGTGGTCAGACTGCAAGACTGATCTCCAAGTACCGCCCTGCGTTCCCGATCGTGGGCTGCACAACGGATGCGGAGAACCAGCGTCAGATGAGCATGAGCTGGGGCGTGACACCGCTTGTCATTGATGAGGAAACCAATACGGACGAGCTGTTTGCAAAGGCTGTTGCGGCTGCAAAGGCACACGGCATTGTAGAGGACGGCGATCTGGTCGTTATCACAGCCGGCGTACCGCTGGGCATTTCCGGTATGACTAATATGATGAAGGTTGAAAAGATCTGATGTATGACTGAACCCCCACGGTTTGTGGGGGTTCGCTGTTTGTTGAAAAGCCATTTTGTTTCTGCGTTCGCAGAAAGAAAAGATCACATAAGAGAACAGTAAGGGGGAGTTTTTTGCAAAAAACTCCCCCTCTTTCTAAAACAGTCCACTGGACTGTTTTAGAAATTCACCCCTGAAAAAAGCGACGGCATTAGAAGATTTCGCTCACTGCGGTGAGCGACCAGAGGGCGTTGCCCTCTGGACTCCC
>JAFTQJ010000075.1 GCA_017462785.1 Oscillospiraceae bacterium
GCAAACTAACAGCAAGAAGCTCCCGATTTTTCGGGAGCTTCTCAGCTTGTCAAAAAAGTCTTTTTTGGGGGTTAGAACCCCAAAGATTGCCCCCACCCCAACCCCTCCCCCAGAGGGGGAGGGGCTATATTGCGAGGGTACTGCGTACCCTCAACCCGCCAAAGGACTTCGTCCTTTGAACCTAACAAGGTTTTTCAACAGCAAGAAGCTCCCGAAAAATCGGGAGCTTCTTGCTGTTAGTTTGCTTTGAATGCAGCTCTGACAAAATTGTACATATGTGCACGGATGCAGTTGCCGCCGTGGTAGCCACCGTTGACATAGTGCCAGATATGCGGTACATTGTTGTTTGTCAGGATGTCGTGGTAGCCGGCAGGGGAATCATATACAACAGTATCGTTGGAGCCTGCTGTCAGGAGCAGCAGGTAGGGAGAACCGTTTGTATACCTGAAGTCGGATTCTGCGATCAGTCCAGGAGATACGCCGGGAGCCGGACAGATCGCACCGACATAACCGAAGGTATCGGGCATCTTGTTGGAGATGTACAGGGACTCTCTGCCGCCCATGGAGAAGCCTGTGAGGGCGGTGTTGTCCTTGCCGGTCAGAACGGAATAGTTTGCCTCAATATAGGGCATGAGGTCGTTTTTCAGCTCGTTGATGAAATTGTCATATGCCGCATTGTTGGCATCATCCATCGCAGAGCAGGCATCCTGTGTATCACTTGCGTAAATATACGGGTAAACAACGATCATATCCTCTGCTTCGCCTGCTGCGATCGCATTGCCGATGATCTGACGCAGACGCATGCTCTCATCCTCTTCGCTGCTCAGTGTATCTTCATTCTGCCAGTAGCCGTGCATCGCATAGAGGACGGGGTATTTCTTGCTGGTGGAGTAATTCGCCGGAAGCAGGATGTTGAAATTGCGGTTTCTCTTGCAGGTGTTGGAGTAATAGCTCACCTTTTGCAGTGTGCCGTAGGTGACACCCGCCTTTTCTGTACGCTCTGCTTCGGGTTCGGTTTCCACCATTTTTGCCTGAATCTGTGCAGTATAAGCTTCCATAGAAATCACCGTATCTGCATCAGGATCCCTTCATGTACCACCGGTTGTGAAGCGGTCGATTCTGCCGAGTACAAAGCTGGTGAGCTGGATGAGGTCGGTGACTGTGGGAGTGCCGTTTTCATCCACGTCCGCTGCACGGCTTGCCTCGTCGGATGCAAAGCCCCTGAGCAGACCCTTCTTTGCAGCTGCAAGGTCAAATGCTGTGATCGCACCGTTCATATCCACGTCACCCTTGAGTACGGATACGGGAGGTGTTGTTTCGCTGGAGGGGGGAGTTGTTTCGGTCGGAAGCTCGGGCTGACCTGCACCAACGATGGTGGTGCCGGGAAGTGCACCGATCGCCTCATCAATGTAGAAATTATTGGTGGACTCTGCGGTTTCCACATAGAGCATCATATTGGATGCACCTTCGGGGATCTGATAGTTCTTGTTTGCAAGCTGTGCCCATTCGCCCTTGACACCGGTCACTTCTGCGATGGTGGAATAATGTGTTTCACCGTCCGCACCGGTATACTGGAGCTTGAGGTAGAAGGTATCGGTCGGTTCGCCGTCGAAATAGGTCACATTTGCACTGAAGCTGAACTCCTGACCGGGCACGAAAGCCAGCGGATTGAGGTTTCTGTAAGCACCGTTCCATGCGGATTCTCTGTTCTGTACGAGCAGGGCTTCATCACCGACATAGGAAGTTCTGCCGGAGGTCATAACGGTTGCAGCACCTCTGCCCTCCCATGTGCAGGTATCTGCTTCAAACTCATCATGGAAGTACCAGCCGTATTCGTTGGGCTTGGGAGCAGTATTGCCGATATCGTCGGGGTCACCGTCAGGAAGTGTCATGGAGCCTTCGCCCATGGTGACAACGAATGTGGTTACGCTCTCTGCCGGAAGCTGTGCCCAGAAGCTGGTGCCGTCATTTTCGAGGTTAGCTGTCAGGGTATGGTTTTCGCTGCCGGTGGTTCTGTAACGGTCAACGTCCGTGATATTGGCATTGCCGCTGAATGCAAACTGCTGTGCATAGCCCTCGGAACCCTTGTTGACTGCAACGATGGTCACCTGATTGTCCGCACCCTTATAAGCAGAAATATACACATTATCCGCCGGAGATTCTGTTGCAGCGATTCTCACATCACCGGGGCGTACATACTTGGAGTAATGAGCCATCATATAGCCACGCTTACTGATGGTGCCGTCCTCGTTCATCGGACCGTAGCTGCGGCGGATGTACCACCATACATAGGCACTCATATTGCCGACTACCAGACCATTGTGGATATTTTCAGCAACCTGAATTGCCTCCGGCCAGCGTTCGTTGGAATTCGCTTCACTGTTGGGAACATAGACTTCGGTCATCCAGATCTGCTTGCCGCTGTTTTCGAGTGCCGGAAAATCCATCCAGTCCCTTGTTGTTCCGTAGAAGTGCGTACCGAACAGGTCGCAGTTTTCCATTGCCTTCTGGTTGTTCAGGATCTTGGTGTAGAACTTCTTGCCGCCGTCAGCGACCCATGACGCATTTTCAGGGGCATACTGGAAGGATTCCGGTGACATCAGTCTTGTGCTTGTGATCTGGTCGCCGTAATTTGCGAGGAAGTCCGTGGTTTCATCCGATGACCAGTAGGTCCAGTCATGTGCATAGTCCGGCTCATTCTGGACGGAGATCGCATAGAGGTCAACATTGTTTTCCTTCATGTAATTGCCGAAATCATTCAGATGCTGGGCATATGCACCGTAATTGGATTTCGGAAGATGGAGCTTGCCGTTGCTTCCGCCGGATTCTGCAAGATTTGCCGGAGGCTCCCACGGAGAAGCAAACACAGTAACGCCCATCTGTGTCGCTGCCTGAGCTGTCGGAAGTGCCTTGTACCACTGGGTCTTGTCGGGGTTGACGAAAATTCTCAGAACAGTGAAGCCAAGCTCGTTCTCACCGTTGCCGAATGCGGTCTGACGCTGTGCAGGTGTCAGATCCTGACCCGTCCATTCCGGATGGTTGATGCCGCCGAAGCCCTGAATGGTCTGATAGGTCTTTTCCGTGTCGATCGTGCAGACATCCGCTGCCGATGCACGTCCTGTCGGGAAAACTGCTGCGAGTGACAGCATCATTGCGGATGCGGTCAGTCCTGCGAACAGCTTTCTGAGGGGTTTCATCTCAAAATTCTGCATAAATATCCTCTCCTTCTCAATGATTGTATATTCATATTATACAATATCTTTTAACTTTTGTCAATACATTTGAATGTATTAACGATTCATATTGAACAGCAGAACCCGCCGCCTTTACAGGCGGCGGATCCTTGGGGTATGGTAAAATGTAGGGGAGTTAGCTGAACTGCCACCAATCGAATTCAAGCTGTCCGCTGAATACGAAGTACAGATCCTGACTGCCGCTGACGCTGCTGATGACCGGAACGGTGATCTCGGTCATGCCGCCTGCCGGAACTTCCACATAGGCAACTGCTGTGCCCTTTGCACTGCCTGTGCAGACCTTGATGGCTGCACCTGCATTGGAGGATGCTCTGACGGTCAGGGAGTCACAGCCGCTGGAGAAGTTCACGCCGGAAACCTTCACCCAATCGCCTGCATTGACATCCGTTACCACGGTATCACCAAGACCGCTGACATTGATGCCTGCCTGATGGGACATGGTTTCTGCCTGTACCTTTTCGTAGGGGCTGAGCTTCTTGAGCTGTGCAATGCCTTCCATAGTACCGGTCACGCTGCCCATCTTCTCGCCGTTCATGGTGATCTTGTCAACCTGCGGGCTTCTGTAGTTGTAGTCAATGCCCATGGATCCTGCAACCGGACGGGAATGATAGAACAGGTAGAGCTGACCATTCAGCTCCGTGATGGAGTGGTGGTTGTTGCCGTAGTATCCGAAGAATACACCCTGATTGCGGAACAGCTCTCCGCCGTAGGTGAACGGGCCCATCGGGCTGTCACTTACCATATACTCAATGGCACCGCTGGTCAGGCCATAGGAATTTCCGGTGGTGTTCCAATTGGAGCAGTAGGTGTAGTAATACTTGTTGCCGATCTTGTTGATGCCGGAATCCTCAAACAGATAGGGGGGGTTAATCGTCTGGGGATCACCTGCAAGGCTGATCATGTCGTCACCAAGCTTTACCACTCTTGCTGTTCCGGGGTCTGCGTCCTTCCCAGTGGGAACACCGCCGCCGAAATAGAGGTAACCCGTTCCATCATCGTCTACAAATACTGCGGGGTCAAAGAGCCAAGTGACGTTCGCACAGTTCGGTGTAGAACGGGTAATCAGACCGTGGCCAAGAGGGTCAGTCCACGGACCGGTGGGAGAATCGGCAGTCAGCACGCTCACGCCGTTGCCACCGTTACAGAAATAAAGGAAGAATTTTTCCTTGCCGTTGATGGTTTTGTGTGCTGCACAGGGTGCCCAGGAATTGTTTGCCCACTTTGCAACACCGTTTGCACCTGCTACATTGATGATGCCGTGGTCAGTCCAGTTGACCATATCATCGGAGGAGATGCAGTTGATCTGGTTGATCTTGCCGTAGGTATTGTCCACAAGATTGCCGTTTGCGTCATATTCAAAGATGTCGTTTGTCATGTAAACATAAACTCTGCCGTTGTATTCCATAACACCGGGGTCAGCACCGAAACGCTGGGTATACAGCGGATTGTTCTCGCCGTCCTTCTTGATGCTGGTACCGGGGGTGATGCTGGAGAACAGGGAATTCATTGCTGCCACGTCAACGGATGCCATCGGCTTTTCCACAACTGTGAACTTGTCGATTCTGCCCATGACGAAGCCTGTGAGCTGCACGAGATCCACGACCTCAGCAGTACCGCTTTCATCCACATCGGCTGCCTTCTTTGCAGCATCGGAAGCAAAGCCCTTGAGCAGACCCTTCTTTGCTGCTGCGATGTCGAATGCGGTGATCACGCCGTCATTGTCCACGTCACCCTTGACACCGCTGGAGAGAACCGGAAGTTCGGGCTGTTCCGCACCGAGGATACCAGTTCCGCCGACTGCACCGATCGCCTCATCAATATAGAAATTGCTGGTGGAATCGGCTGTTTCGATATACAGCTGCATCTGTGTTGCATCTGCCGGAATCTTATAGTTGGTATTGGCAAGCTGTACCCACTCGCCCTTGACTGTGGTTGCTTCGTCGATGGTGGAATACTGTGTTTCACCGGCTGCATCCACATACTGGAGCTTCATGTAGAAGGTATCGGTTTCCTCGCCGTCAAAGTACATGACATTTGCACTGAAGCTGAATTCCTCGCCCGGAACGAAGGCTCTCGGATTGAGGGTTCTGTATGCACCGTTCCACGAAGCTTCACGGTTCTGCACGAGCAGTGCTTCGCTGCCGACATAGGCAGTTCTGCCGGATGTCATGATGGTTGCGGCACCTCTGCCGTCCCATGTGCAGGTATCGCCCTCGAACTCATCGTGGAAGTACCAGCCGAATTCGTTCGGCTTGGGTGCTGCGATCTCGCCGCCGTCATAACCGCCCTCAACCCATTCGGATTCGGGGATCATGGACATCAGGGTGTTGTATGCAGTCTTGGGCTGATGGTTGGTATCGTACAGAAGCGGTGCATTCTCGGTCTTGATCCATGTGTTGGCATCATTCGGACCCCAGATGCAGACTGCTGTCACCTTGCCGGGATAATTGCCCTCGTTGATGTCGATTGCCGCCTGGAAGATCGCCTTGTACTTGTCAGCCTGCTGCTGATCGGAATATGTGCCGTTTTCTCTGGTAATATCCAGCTCCGTAATCTGCACTTCGCAGCCGATGGAAGCGTACTTCTTCAGTGCGGTGGTATAGCTTGCAACGCCCGAAAATCCATCATAATTCGCATTGATATGGGACTGCATGCCGATACCGTCGAGGTAGCCCTTTTCATAGAGGGACTTGCACATGTTGTAGATGCAGTCACGCTTGTGATCCCAATACTCGTTGTAGTCGTTATAGAAGAGCTTGCAGCTCTCAGGAGCATACTTGTCAGCGATTCTGAATGCGGTTTCTACAAAGCTGTTATCGCCGTAAACGGATACCCAAGCGGAGGTACCGCCTGTTACATTGTTGTCACCGGCAACTCTTGCACCGCCGAAATTTGCGGTTCTGTTGGAGTCGTCGCTGACTGCCTCGTTTACGACGTCATATGCATAGAGGTCGAGGTCGGGATACTGTGTCTGGATGGCTGCGAACATGTTCTTGATGTAGCTGTCCAGACGTGCTGTCATGGTATCCTTGGAAACCCATGCACCGTTGGCATCAAAGTTTTCCTTGAAGAACCAGCTGGGGGTCTGGCTGTGCCATACGAACGCATGACCTCTCATGCCGATGCCGTTGCGTACACAGAAATCCATGATCGCAGATGCATTATTCAGGGAAACGCCGATGTTTGTACCGCTGCACTGGGACTTTACCAGTGTTGCATCGGGCTTGGTTTCATTCTCGCACTCGATGCTGTTGTAGTCCTTGATCATGGAAGCGGTGATGGTGGAATTCTTGACTGTACCGCCGTTGAGGATGTTGCCGACTCTGAAATACTGACCGAATGCATCCTTCAGACCCATGTTGGAAGAGGCTGCATAAACGGTATTCAGGGCTTTTGCTTCCTCGGTGGTGATCTTCACTTCGTCAAAGGAGAAATCATTGGTGCTGTCCGTTGTGATGGTCAGCTCAAACTCGTAGGTATTCTCCGGAGCTTCATAATCCGCTGTGAGTGTCACCCACTCCCCTGCTGCTGCCTGTACGGAATCCAGCTCGACCACGGTCTGCTCTTCGGTTTCCATGTCAATGTACAGCAGATGCAGATGGAAGGTTTCTTCTGTTTCGCTCATGACCTTCACACCGTAGGTGTAGTCCACACCGCCTGCAAGGTAGAAGCCCTTGGAGGAGCTTGCACCCTCGGATGCGGATGTACGGTTGGTAACTGTCATACCTCTTGTGCCGCCGAATCCGGCACCGTTTTCTGCGGTCAGCTGTACGGTCTGCGTGCTTCCGTGCCATCCGTCATAGTTGACCTCAAAGTCATTGTACACCGCTTCTGCGGCGTAGGTCTGTACACTTCCGAACTCCAGTCCGGGCAGTGTGCCGAGCATTCCTGCACAGCAGGTCAGAGCTGTCAGAGCTGCGGTCAGTTTCTTCATGTTCATGTGAATTCCCCCTTGCAGAATTTGTCTTTTCGTTCCTGTCAGGCTCTTTCGTTTGTGGTTTTTCTGCACATTCTGCCGTTTTTCGCTCCAGCAGAATGTGCGGTTCCACTCCTCTCGTATGCCGGTTGTTTCTGATGATGTTTTCACATCCGTTCTGTTCACGTCCGTCATGCCTGTCTTTATTGTAAACAATTTTTGAACGATTCACAACCCATAATTTGAAGATTTGGTGGACAAAATGAAGAAAATCCTATTGATTTTTACAAAAAATATGATATAATGTGAATAGAAGCTGATGCGGAACAGCATAATGACATAGTTTCATCATAAAAGGGGGGGCGGAACGATGTACGGGAAGGACGGCACGATCCTCATCGGGGTCATTACGGCAAATGCATCCCAGAGTGAACAGCGGCAGCTGCTTGAAGGCATCACCTCACAGGCGGAAAAACTCGGAGCTGTGACGGCGGTTTTTACGAATATTTATAATTCTGCGGAGTATTTTGCAGAAATCGAGGTGGAGAACCGCATCTACGACCTCATCATCTCGGAAAAGATCGACGGGCTGATCCTGACTGCGGAATCCTTTCTCAATCCGGATATCCAGCAGTACATTGCAGAACGGATCTCCGCCAGAAGTCCGGTTCCGGTCGTGGCAACGGGGGCAGTACTGCCGCAGTTCATCTGTGTGGACAATGATATCTGCAAGGATCTGGAGGAGATCACGGATCATCTCATCGAAGAGCGTGGGTTCACGGACATTGATCTGCTCACGGGTCATCAGCAGATGGAAACCTCACAGCAGCGGCTGGAGGGCTACCGCCGTTCCCTTGCGGCACATGGGATCCCCTACAAGGAAAGCAATGTCATTTACGGGGACTTCTGGATGTCCTCAGGCGAAAAGCTGGCGGCGGAATATATGGAGGGCAAACGCCGGCTGCCGCAGGCGGTGATCTGTGCAAATGACTACATGGCATACGGGCTTTGCGATGCCTTTCTCTCGGGCGGCATCTCCATGCCGGAGGATGTGACAGTGATGGGGTATGAGTATGTGGGCGAACGTTATTACCACGCCCCCATCCTGACGACCTACCAGAGAAACCGCAGGGCAGTGGGGGCACAGGCGGTCAATCTGCTCTGGGAACGCATCACGGGTTTTTCACCGGAACCGCTGAAGCTGACGGGCTGCGTCATCAAAGGGGATACCTGCCCCTGCGGTACGGATCGCCAGCAGCTGGATGCGGAGCTTCAGACGATCCGGCACGAGCAGTTTTACAGCAAGCTGAATCTGGTGGGCAATTTTGAGCAGCAGCTGACGCTCTGCCGTTCGATTGCGGACTATGTGGATGTATTGCAGCAGTTCGCCTATATGATCCGTGACATTGTGGGACTGCATCTGTGCCTGTATGAGAATTGGTGCAGCACGGAGATCTCCGGCGGCTATACACAGGATACACGGGCGATGGTGTATTACAGGATCATTTCCAATGTCAACAGCACGGATGAGCCGGTGTTCTATGAGAAGTACGATCTTTTTCCGGAGGAGCTGACGGCATCGGACAGCGGTGATATTCTCTACTTCTGCCCGCTGTTTTTCAGCGGTCGGGAGCTGGGGTACATCATCGTACAGTTCGATCATCCGGACTGTTACGACATTATTTTTCGTGACTGGCTGAAAATTGCAGCCAATGCTCTGGAATTCCTGCGGATGAAAAACGACATCGGCACACTGCTTGAATGCCGGAATCTCTCCGAGGTACACGATTCCATCACGGGGCTGTACAACAGGGAGGGGCTGTTTCAGGAGCTTGACCGCCTGAAAAAGAAACCGCAGACGGAGGACAGCATACTCTTCCTGCTGCTGCGGACGGAGCTGTTTTTTGACAGCAGCTCGCTGGACAGTCAGGAGCTTTCGGTGCGGATGGACATGGAGCTGGCGGAAAATCTGAAACGGCTGGCATCCCCCCGTGATACATTCTGTGCAAAGCTCTCCGGAAAGCTGTATGCATTTGCGGCAGCCGGACGGTACACGGATGCACAGCGGATGCTCCTGACGGATAAGCTCTCCACGCTCATCCGGCATGCTCCGCTTTACAGTGAATACTGTGACTGCGATTCGCTGGTGGTCTGCGGCAGTCTGCGAACGCTTGCGGACTGTCAGCCGGAAGCGGTGCTTGCAGAGCTGGCGGAGCAGCTCCATCAGGAAATTGCAGAGCTGACACAGAAGCACCGGCATCCCCTGTACAAAGAATACAGGGCACTGCGTACATCCCTGTGGAGAAGTCCGGCAGAAAACTGGGATGCGGATCGGGTCTGCCGGAAATTCAGACTGAGTGCGGGACATTTCCGTGCGGTGTACAAGGAGCTTTCGGGGCTGAGCTTCCATCAGGATGTCATCCGCAGCCGGATCTCCCTTGCAAAGCACCTGCTGATGACCACGGCTCTGAGTTTGCCGGCGGTCGCCGGCAAGTGCGGCTATGAGGACGACAAGTATTTTCTGCGGCAGTTCCGGCAGATCACGGGCATGTCCCCGAATCAATACCGGAGCAGTCAGCTCGGACAGGAACAGGAGGGAATTCTATGAATATTGACAAGAAGCTTTCCCATGTGGAATTTCTCAATCGTGAATACCACATCCAGCACATGTCCTATGAACGGGAAACCGCTTTTTTCCAGAGCATCCGGATGGGGGATGCGGAGAGGATGCATGCACTGTACCATCCGCTGGACAGTGAAGAGCTTGGGAAACTGAGCGATGATCCGCTGCGGAATCTGAAATACCACCTCATCATCACGGTGGCACTCATTACACGCAGCTGCATTGAGGGCGGTATGGAAATGGAGGCGGCATATAACCTCAGTGACATTTACATCCAGAGCATTGACAAGTGCACAAGCATCTCCGAGGTACATATGCTGCATCGGGAGCTGGTGGAGGATTATGTGCAGAGAATGCAGATCCTGCACAAACAGACACTCTATCCGAAGCCCATTATAATATGTATGGACTACATCTACGACTACCTGCATACCAAGCTCTCGCTCTCACAGCTTGCAAAGGCTGCCGGTCTAAGCCCCTCCTATCTTTCAAGGCTTTTCCACAAGGAAACGGGCATGACGATCTCGGAATACATCACACGCAAACGGGTCGAGGCGGCTGAAAATATGCTGAAATTCTCCGACCATTCCTGCATTGAGATCTCCAATTACCTCTGCTTCAGCTCGGAGAGCCATTTCATTCAGGTGTTCAAAAAACAGACGGGCTATACACCGAGAGAATACAGAAAGCATTTTTTCCGGAAACGGTAAGCATCAGCTTATCAAAAAAGTCTTTTTTGGGGGTTAGAACCCAAAAGATTGCCCCCACCCCTCCCCCTCCCCCAGAGGGGGAGGGGCTATATTGCGAGGGTACTGCGTACCCTCAACCCGCCAAAGGACTTCGTCCTTTGAACCTAACAAGGTTTTTCGACAGACTGAATTATTTTACATTGGAGCAAATTTCGGATATAAATGACAATATAATGATATGAACGTTTTAAAATTATGGATATAATGGAGATGAAGAGCCGGAACTGCACTGCCGGCTGAAAAATGAATTCCGAAAGGGGAAGAAACTATGAAAAAGACCACAATCCGCAGAGTTGCGGCAGGAATCGCTGCATGTGTCCTGATGGGTTCTGCACTGCCCATGACCATGTTCACAGCATCCGCTGCAAATCTCATCAGCAACTCGACCTTTGACTCCGGTACGACTGACTGGGGTACCTACAAGGAGAGCGGCGGTGCCTGCACGCTTGGCACTGAGAACGGCAAGCTGGCACTGCGTATCACCAACACCGGTACACTGACCTATGCGGTACAGATGTACTATGACATCATTCCGCTGTATCAGAATGGTGTTTATCGTCTGAAGTACGACATTTCCTGTACGACCGAGCGTTTTGTTGAAGGTATGATCCAGCAGAACGGCGGCAAGTACACAGCCTATACATGGAAGGGTCTGGACATCGGTCCGACACCGCAGAGCGTGGAATATGAGTTCACAATGGACTATGAGAGCGACATCATGTCCAAGCTCGTGTTCAACTGCGGTTTGCAGGAAAAGGACGGCGGCAGCCTTCCCGAGCACACCATCTATCTGGACAATGTTTCCCTTGAACTGGTGGACGATTCTCAGGTGGACTACGGTTCCACACGTCCCTATGAGCCGCCGATCGTAACCAATCAGGTGGGCTACCGGACAAACAGCGAAAAGCTGGCAGTTATCCGCAACGCATCCGGTGCATCTTCCTTCTCCGTAGTCAATGCGGACAATGGACAGGTAGTTTATACCGGCACACTCTCCGACAGCGTGAACAACACACTGGCAGAAGAAACCAATCAGATCGCTGATTTCTCCGAGGTGACACAGGCTGGCAAGTACTACATCACCTGTGCAGGTCTGGATGATTCCTATCCCTTTGAGATCTCTGACACGGTTTATGATGCAATGGTGGATGAGTCCGTTAAGATGCTGTATCTGCAGAGATGCGGCTGTGCTGTAGAGGGCGGTGCATTCAGCCATCCTGCATGCCACACAGAAATGGCAACTGTTTACGGCACCAGCGAAAAGATCGATGTCAGCGGCGGCTGGCATGATGCCGGTGACTATGGCAGATACATCGTTCCGGCTGCAAAGGCAGTGGCTGACCTGCTCTATGCATATCAGGCTGATCCGTCCATGTACGGCGATAATTACGGCATTCCGGAAAGCGGCAACGGCAAGTCCGACCTGCTGGATGAAGTAAAGTACGAGCTGGATTGGATGTTCAAGATACAGAAGTCCGACGGCGGCGTTTACCACAAGGTAACCTGTGCATCCTTCCCGGGCTATGTTGCTCCGCAGTTTGAAACACAGCCGCTGATCGTAACACCGGTTTCCTCCACTTCCACAGCGGACTTTGCAGCATCCATGGCACTGGCAGCAGAGGTTTACAAGTCCTATGATGCGGACTATGCTGCAAAATGTCTGGCAGCCGCAGAACGTGCATGGAGCTGGCTGGAGCAGAACCCGAACTTCCTGTTCCAGAATCCCGAGGACATCGTGACCGGTGAATACGGTGACAAGACGGACAGGGATGAACGTTACTGGGCAGCTGCACAGCTCTACCGCACCACCGGTGATGCAAAGTACCTGAGCTCCCTGAATTCTGCTTCCACCGGTCTTGACTGGTCCACAGTCGGCGACTACGGCAATATTGCACTGCTGACAATGGACGGCATCGACAAGAACAGCTCTGCATACCAGAATGCAAAGACCGCTGTTCTCAAACAGGCTGACACCTTCCTTACCAAGTCCGAAAAATACCCCTATGGCTCTGCTCTGACAGCCTATAACTGGGGCAGCAATATGACCGTTGCCAACGCAGGTATCATTCTGGGTCTGGCAAATCAGATCACAGGTGATGCGGCGTATGCAGAAGCTGCACAGGCACAGCTGGACTATCTGCTGGGTCTGAATCCTCTGGGCACCTGCTTCATGACGGGCTACGGCACCGTTTCTCCGCAGTGTCCGCACCATCGTCCTTCCATGGCTGCCAATGCAGCAATGCCCGGCATGCTGGTCGGCGGTGTCAACTCCAATCTGGAGGACAGTGCTGCAAAGGCTTACCTGAATGGCGTTGCTCCGGCAAAGTGCTATGTGGACAACTGGGAGAGCTATTCCACCAACGAGATCACCATTTACTGGAATTCTCCTCTGACCTATCTGCTGACACTCACAGCGGATCCGTCCAATGGAAGCGAAGTCATCCCCACAGAACCGACTGAAACAACGGAGCCGACTGAAACAACAGAATCCACAGAACCGACTGACACCACAGAACCCTCACAGCCCGATGGTCAGACTGTATGGGGTGACGTGAACTGTGACGGCAAGGTAAGCATTGCAGATGTACTCACATTGAACAAGAACCTGATGTGCGGCGAGAACCTGTCCGATCAGGGCAGACGCAATGCCGATGTGGATCAGAGTGGTGCTCCGGATTCTTCGGATGCGTTGAACATTCTCAAGTATACTGTCAAGCTCGTTGACACCCTCCCTGTCGGCGGTACAGTACAGCAGCCCTCCGAGGAACCGGATACTACTGAACCCACCACTGAGGAAACAGTACCGGCTAATACGGAATCCCAGAACGGTATTCCGGACTATGGTACAGCAATGAACGCATCTGCGGACATGGTTTCTGATTTCCGCAAGGGTGAGAACTCCTATTTCTTTGCATCCGACGGCTGGACAAACGGCAGCTGCTTTGACTGTGGCTGGTACAAGCAGAACACCTCCTTTGACGGCGGCGTGCTGAATCTGAAGATCGATCAGGACTGGTCCGGTCAGTACAGCTATTCCGGTGCGGAGTACAGAACTGCGGATCACTACGGCTACGGCTACTATGAGACTTCCATGCAGGCGATCAAGAACGACGGCGTAGTTTCCTCCTTCTTCACCTACACAGGCCCGTCCGAGAACAATCCTTGGGATGAGATCGACATCGAGATCCTCGGCAAGGACACCACAAAGGTACAGCTCAACTACTACACCAACGGCGTAGGCAATCATGAGTATTTCTACGATCTCGGCTTTGATGCCTCCGAGGGCTTCCACACCTACGGCTTTGACTGGCAGCCCGACCATATCACATGGTATGTGGACGGCAAGGCAGTTTACACAGCCTATGACAACATTCCCACCACACCCGGCAGAATCATGATGAATGTATGGCCCGGTACCGGCGTGAATGAGTGGCTCAACCCCTTCAACGGCAATACTCCTCTGACAGCAAGATACCAGTGGGTAACCTATCAGAAGTAATCCAGTCCCCCATATCAAAAACAGCAGCTTCTGCGTTTGCAGAGGCTGCTGTTTTTGCGTGTAAAAAGGGCTTTTTTCTGGGGGCAGAACCTCAAAGACTGCCCGAACCCCTTTTTGCGGAGCTGAAGCCCCGCATTTGATCATATGTTTTTTAGCGTCATACAACTGTTTTATAGAATCGTAGATCGAACTGTGCACCGCCGTTTTTTCCGTTGTGCACCTGTATGCTGCCGTTCTGGGAGGTGATGACCTTCTTGGCAAAGGCAAGCCCGATGCCGTAGCCATTTTTGGAAAACTCCGAGGAACGGTAGAAACGCTCGAAGATATGCGGCAGATCCTCCTTGGCAATGCCGCTGCCCGTATCGGTGATGAGGATGCCGGTATAGATGGTGTTATCGGAAGCAGTGATGGTGATGCTTCCGCCCTCGGGGGTATGTTCCATGCAGTTTTTCAGCAGGTTGCCGAGTGCTTCCGTGCAGTATTGCATATCGCCTGTGATTTCCGGTCTGCCCTCGATCTGCACGTTGACGGTGATATTTTTCAGCTCCACTGCAATGGAGATCGGTTCGAGTGCTGCACGGATCAGGGCTGCACAGGGAAAGGTGTCCTGCTGGAACTGCACTGCACCTGCCTCCAGACGGGAGAGGGAGAGCAGGGTTTCGATCTGCCACTGCATTCTTGCCAGCAGACCGTACAGCTCACGCAGGTATTCCATCCGCTGTTCCCGTGAAAGCTCCGGTGTCCGCATCATGTCAAGGATCAGGATCATGGAGGTCAGAGGGGTTCGCAATTGGTGGGAAATATCCTCCATCGACTCCTTCAGATACTGCTTTTCCTGATGGAGCATGCTGTTCTGCTCACGCAGGCGGATGGTCATTTTCCGGATCTCGGAGGAAAGGATGCTCAGCTCCCCCTCCTGAAAGGAATCAAGCTGCACCTGCTCCGCACCACGCAGGATGCGTTCGATCTCCTCGGAGATCCGGGTGATCTTACGGCTGCGGATCCGATAGAGGAGGAGGCTGACGGCAAGGGTGGCAAGTCCGGCACCGAGCAGGAGCAGAGCCGCCGGAATGCTCAGAAACAGGCAGCCGACAAAGCTGATGCATGTGATGAGCAGATGCAGGATGATCTGGAGGCGAACCTCGGGACTTTGCATCATTCCTCCACCGCCTTATAACCGAGTCCACGCACTGTCCGGATGATGGAGGGGTGCTGAGAGTCGTCCTCGATCTTCTCACGCAGCCGCTTCATATAGACATTGAGCGTATTGTCGGACACAAATTCACTCGACACCGACCACAGCTCATCGATCAGGCGGTCACGGGAGAGCAGCTGTTCCTTATTGGTGAAAAACACAAGGAGCAGACGGTATTCCAGTGCGGAGAGGAAAATTTCAATACCGTTTTTCATGACAATACCCCTTGCCGGATCAATGGTGACATTCTGACAGTGAAGCAGGGGGGATGCGACCTGATGGCGACGCATGACATTTTTCATGCGTGCGATCAGCTCACGGGGGCGGAAGGGCTTGCCGATGTAATCATCCGCACCGACCTCGAAGCCTGCAACAGTGCAGGCTTCATCCGCCGATGCTGTGAGAAAAATGACGGGCAGGCTGGATCTTGCCTTGATGGCGGCACAGACGGAAAAGCCGTTGCCGTCCTGCAAAGAAACATCCACGAGAGCACAGTCAAAGCTGCCGCTTTCAAATGCGGCAAGTCCGTCCGTCTGACCGGAGGTATGCACAGCATCAAAGCCCTCGGACTGCAAAAAACGCATGAGATTGCGGGCGAGCTGGGTATCATCTTCCACAAGAAGAATTCTTGGCACAGCGGTTTCTCCTTTCTGGGTCAGTTGGCTTTTTCTTTTCCGGCTTTTCGCTTCGGCATGCCGATGAACAGGATGTCCGAACGGTACAGCTTCAGTGCGGCTGCGGTCATCAGGGCGAGGAATACCGCCTGATAGATCAGACCGATGCAGAGCAGTCCCATGTCATGGAACCGCAGGCAGGATGTGGCAATAAAGGTATGCGTGAACGGAATGGCGTACATCAGAATCTGTGTGATGCCCTCCATCTGACGGATGTCCGAGATCATGGAGAGAATATAGGGCAGCATGGCACAGACAAGGATGGGCAGGCTTGCGTTCTGGGAGGACTTGGCATCCTGCACCAGTGCACCGAGGATGATGGATGCCATCAGTGCAATGCCGATGGTCAGCAGAAGTTCCAGAATGACAAGCATCCAGCCCCATACAGGGATCTGAAGCTCCAGCGTTTCCACTGCCTGATTGAGCTTTGCAATGTCGGTCATTGCCTGACCGAGATCCATGCCCTCCCCTGTTCCGCTGACGGTCATGAGCATGGTAACAAGAAAGCCCACGCCGTAGGAAAGTGCATAGATGACTGCCACAATGAGTGCGGCAAGCATCTTCGCACCGATGACATGCCCCCTCGGAATGGGGGATGCAAGGAGGGTTTCGAGCGTTTTATCGGTCTTTTCCGCTGCGACTGCTGTGATGATGGTCTGGGCGGTCAGGACGATGAGCATGAAGAGGATCAGCGGCATGAGGCGGTCAAAGAGGGAGAGAGAGTTGACCAGTGCGAAGCTGTCCACCTGTGCTTGGTTGTAATTGGCATATGTCCACGGGATCACTTCAACGGGATCGGCGAGGAACTCCATGTTTTCGCCGAGCTTCTCCGCCATGAGCATTTCCTTGACCTTTGCGGTGAATGCGTCCGTGCTGGTACTGCCGGACATCATCACATCCATCGAGGTGGTGGACTGGAGCACGGTCAGGCTGGACACCTCGCCGGCAGTTCCCTGTTCGAGTATCTGCTGTGTAAAGCCCTGCCGGATCAACACAGCCTCTTTCCAGTCTTTTTCCTCCATGAGTACGGAATTATCTTTCTCAACAAGCTTTGACACCTCCACCTCGTAGCCGTCCTCCTCCAAAGCGGAAATCACGCTTCGGGTGAACTCTGTATCGTCATAGTCAATGACATGCAGCTCGCCGCTGCTTTCGAGGGATTCGGACATGGTATTGGTCATGATGACACCCAGCATGATGATGAGCACCATCGTGCCGAGCAGACCGAGAAGCATCTGTTTGTTCATCAGCTCACGCAGTTCTTTCCGGAGTAAATGCATCATACGCCGTTCACCGCCCTTTCAAATACTTCTTCGAGGGTTGCCGCATTGTATTTTGCAAGCAGCTCCTGCGGTGTTCCCTCTGCAAGGAATACGCCGTCCTTCATGATGGCACAGCGGTCGGCAGTATTCTGCACCTCCTGCATGTGGTGGGACGAGAGGAGGAACGCCGTGCCGTATTCCTTTGCACAGCGGCGGATGGTCTTGCGGATGTCGAGGGAATTGAGGACATCCAGACCGCTGGTGGGTTCATCGAGAATGGCAAGTCTGGGCTTGGGCATGACGGTTCTTGCAAGTACGAGCTTGCGGGTCATGCCACGGCTGTAGGTGGAGATTTTCCGGTTCAGGGCATCGCCCAGACCGCAGATCTCCTCGCCGAGCTGAACGCATGCTTTCTGTTCATCATATTCCTTGAAATACAGACCGGCAATGAATTCAAGGTACTGTCTGCCGGTCATGCTCCGGTAGGCACCGGCTTCATCGGGGAGATAGCAGATATTGGCACGCACCAGCTCCGGATGCTCCTTAACGCTGTGTCCGGCGATCAGGGCATCGCCGCTGTCGGGGTGCAGGAGCGTAGCAAGCATTCGCAGAATGGTGGTTTTGCCGGCTCCGTTCATGCCCATCAGACCGAAGATTTCGCCCTCCATGATCTGGAATGATACATCATTGACGGCTTGTTTTTTGCCGTAGGCTTTGGATAGGTGCTGCACATCAAGTGCGATATTCATGTTGGATTCCTCCTTGTTGTGTAGGATTAAAGATACCTCGACAGCTTCTCCCCCCAGATTCCGATCCTTTTATAGGTGATCCGCTTGCAGAGGTAATCGGAGAATTTGCCGAATTTGCGGTACAGCAGATTGAATGCGAGATAGGCGGCACGCTGTTTTTTGTGCTCCGGCATCCGGCGGAGGATGTTCTTCAGGCTGTAGATCTGCCGGTAGATCCAGAGATAGCCGTCATACAGCTCCTCGGCGGTCATGCCCGTTGGCTTGAACACCACATGTGCGGTATTGTAGAGGGAGAGGTCATCCGTCACGATGCGTCCTGCCGCTTTCATCCGGTCGTACAGTGCGGTGCCCGGATAGGGGGTCAGGATGTGGGAGGTGACGGTTTCGATTTTATTCTTCACGATCCAGTCAAGCGTTGCCTGAAAGGTTTCCTTGGTGTCACCGTCCAACCCGAATACAAGGCTGGCATTGATCATGATGCCCCTGTCGTGAATGGCTCTGACGGCGGTTTCATAATTGTCCGTGTGATTCTGTACCTTGTGGACATCGCTGATGGAAGCCGGATTGATGCTCTCAAAGCCGATGAACAGACTCTGACAGCCGCTTTCTGCCATCAGGTCGAGCAGCTCGGCATCATAGGCGGCATTGATGGAAACAGCGGCATTCCACTTGAGCTTCAGGGGCTTGATGGCATGCAGGAACTGTTTTGTCCATGCCGGATTGCCGGCGAAATTATCATCAATGAACATGATGTGCTTGGAACCGACCGCCTGAATATCCGCCAGAACATCGGCAATTTCACGGTTCACATATTTCTGGTCGCTGCCGCTGTTGTAGCAGAAATCACAGCGGAACGGACAGCCACGGCTGGTGTGGATGACATTGCAGTAGAGGTATTCCTCCGGTCTGACGCTCTTGTAAGCGGGCGGTACGATGTCCCTGCCTGTGAGGGGCTTTTTGCAGCGGTAGACCTTTTGCAGACAGCCGTCAGCACAATCCTGCACAATGTCGTGCCATGTTCCCTCGGCTGCACCGATGCAGAGCACATCGAATGTATCCTCCGGAATCATGTGGGAGGCAGTCGTGATATGGATGCCGCCTGCCACCACCGGAATGCCCTGTTTCCGGAAACGCTCTGCAATGGCGGCGGCACGGGGCAGGGTGTCCACGGTCACGGAAATGCCCACCAGATCGGGCTGATCGTCGTAACAAATCTCCTGAATGTTCTCGTTTTCCAGCGAAACACGGTGCTCCCCCTCCAGCATCTGCATGATGGTCAGAAGTCCCAGCGGCGGTGCCATGTGGAGCTTGATGTCCGTGTCCATGGGGCGTTTTTTCATCTTCGGCTGTATCAGCTTGATATACATATTCCCATCCTCCTGTCTGCGGAATGATCCTGTAATTTCAGTATATCACAGCTTTTATCCTTTGTCAAGTAGTTTTTATTGAAAAACAATAAAAACTTTCTGGATTTCAGAATATTTGGATTTTGCAGACTGAAAACGGAGGAACGGGAATAGGATAGAATGAAACATTTCCGGCGGAAAAGGTTGATTTTTTTCAGGAAATATGTTAAAATGAGAGGAGAGAATGTGGAAACACCAAACGGAAAGGAGCATCATCACATGTCATTACATGAATCCGGCGAGGATTACCTTGAAACGATCTATTTGCTGCACCAGAAAACCCCCTATGTCCGTTCCGTGGATATTGCCAATGAGCTTGGCTACACCAAGGCGAGCATCAGCCGGGCGATGCGGATCCTGCGTGAAGCGGGTCTGATCACGGTCGCAGAGGATGGGGATGTACGCCTGACAAAAGCTGGTTTAAAGAAGGCGGTGGAGGTGTATGAACGCCACACGCTCATCACGGACTTTTTCGAGCAGTTTCTCGGCGTGAATGAGATCACAGCGGAGAAGGATGCCTGCAAGATCGAGCATGTCATCAGTGAGGAGACCTATCTGCGTCTGCGTTCCTATATGACAAAACAGGGCTACGATCCGAAGAAGGTCAAGGCATGACGGAGCGTCTGCCGCTTCCTCCGGAGTGGGGGATGCTGTATGCACTGCCGATGCCGGATGTACCGAAAAAGGAGCATCATGCAATTGCCCACGGACTTTTGCAGGAAAAGCTGCCGGAATATGCAGCCGCCTGCGATATTGCAGTCGGGAGCACTTCGCTCCGCTTCGGGAAGAACGGAAAGCCCTCATTTGCGGAGCATCCGGAGATCCAGTTCAACCTGAGCCATTGTGAGGGGCTTGCGGTCTGTCTGTTTTCGCCGCATGAATGCGGTGCGGACTGTGAATCCATCCGGAAGTACAAGCGGCGTACAGCGGAGCGTGTATGCAGTGCACAGGAGCTGGAGGCTCTGGAACATGCCGATGATCCGGATTTTCTGTTCACAAGACTCTGGACGCTGAAAGAGGCATATGTGAAAGCCATCGGCATCGGGATCTCATTTCCGATGCGTGAGGCATCGTTTGCCTTTGATGGGGACGGTATCCTGTCCTCACGGGAAGATGCGTCATTTTCGCAGTTTCTGTACAGGGAGCATATTGTAAGCGTCTGTGTGCTGGGAAAAATGCCGGAGCAGAGGGTCATTACAATCATATAAGATACTCCCCCAGCTTGTAGAAAAAGTCCTTTTTCTCAGGGTTGGGCATCCTGTAACTGCCCCCACCCCAACCCCTCCCCGAGGGGAGGGGCTATATTGCGAGGGTACTGCGTACCCTCAACCCGCCAAAGGACTTCGTCCTTTGAACCTAACAAGGTTTTTCGACAGACTGACTCCCCGCCGGTTGGCGGGGATTTTTCATCAATAGCCGAATGTACCGTTCAGAGATTCATCATTCTCGATCCAGTCCGCTACCTTGATCACACGGTATTCATTTTCTGTATCACGAATGATCACCGTTTCAATGCCGGCATTGATGATCAGCCTCTTACACATAGAACAGCTACTGGACATACTGATATAATCACCTGTACTTACCTCCCTACCGGAGAGATAAAGCACTGCACCGATCATTTTATTGCGTTCTGCACTGATAATGGCATTTGCTTCCGCATGAACACTGCGGCAAAGCTCATAGCGTTCACCTCGGGGAATGTTCATCTGCTGGCGGATACAATATCCTAAATCGGTGCAGTTTTTTCGTCCTCTTGGTGCACCGACATAGCCGGTAGAAATGACTTCATCATTTTTGACGATCACAGCCCCATAATGTCTACGCAGGCAAGTACAGCGTTTGGAAACCACATCCGCAAGATCAAGATAATAGTTGATTTTATCACGCCGTTCCATGATTAATCCACTCCGTTCGTCCGGAACGGTGCCAGCGGCAGACCGTTCTTTGCAAAAACAGTCACAGGAAGGTAATTTCTCCAGCCGTACCTTGCAGCCGCAGGATGGGGTACCTCCTTGCTGTGCACAAAGATGGTGCTGCCGTTCAGCTCTGCCTTTGCCGGATGCCAGATGCCGTCCGTGCCGCAAAGCTCAAAGCCGCCCTCTCCCCTGCTTTCCAGACCGCATTCCGCATCGTCAAGATACACACGGATGCCGTTTTCCTCCGGCAGTGCAAAGCGGAGCATGGGGGCTGTGGTGTTCTCCGTTTCCAGATGGTAGACCTGTGAGATCGCCTGCAAGTACAGGCGGTGTGCAGGGATCCGCTTTTCCTTGGGATGGATCTCGTTGAATTCGCCCTGTTCAAAATTCACCGCAAGTCCGGTATGCTTCACATTCCGGAACACCCTCTCCTGTGCTTCACGGATGGGGCACCAGTCAGTCCGGTCGGGAGCATCCTCCACGCCGTAGATCGGGAGCTGCACCATGAGGAAGGGCAGTTCCTCGTCACAGAAATCCGTTCTCCACTGGCGGATGAGGGAGCAGAGGAGCGTGTAATAGCTCTCCGATCGGTGCTCGTCGGATTCACCCTGATAATAGATCACACCACCCAGCGTGTAGGGAATGATCCGGCTGACCATGGTGTCATACAGACCATGCGGACGCATGGGATTCTTGGGGGCGTGGGGTCCGGGGTAGCGGTTTTCGCCGCATTTTTCGAGCACCTCCGCCCATTTGATCTGCGGATTCTCTGCATAGCATTTTCCGACACGTTCATTCCACGCATTGTGGTATTCAAGATAGGCATCATAGGCACGGTTGGCTTCCTCATCGGTAAGTCCGGCTGTGCCCTTTTCGTAGTCCTCCAGATACAGCCTGCCGACGGCGGTTTCCATGAGCATTTCACGGCTCATCCATGCACTTGCGGACGTGCCGCCGTAATTGCAGTTGACAAGTCCGATGGTCACGCCGAGCTTTTCCGCAAGCTCCCTTGCGAAGAAATAGCCGACCGCCGACCAGTAGGGGCAGGAATCGGGGAAGGGCAGATTCCAGCAGGAAGCCGCTTCTTCCTGATCGAACTGTTCATCCATATAGCCACGCTTGCAGACATGATAGAGGCGGACATTGGAATCCGCACAGTCTGCAAGTGCCTCCTGTGCACCGTCTGCGTCCTTGAGGTTGTATTCCATATTGGACTGACCGCCGCAGAGCCAGACCTCACCGATCATCACATCCGCAATCTCGGCGGTTTCCGTGCCGTCAGTGATGGAAATGGTGTAGGGACCGCCTGCCGGAAGGGGGGGCAGGATGATCTCCCATCTGCCGCCGGCAGCCGGAACGGAGGAACGGGAGATGCTGCCAAGACGAAGCGTCACAGTGCTGCCGTCTTTACAGCTGCCGAAGATGCGGACGGGCTTTTCACGCTGGAGTACTGCATGCTCTGTAAAAATGGGGGCAAATTTCAGCATATCATTCTTCCTTTCGCTGTTCCTGCTGGATCACCTGTTCGAGATCATGGGAGATCATGGCGAGGGATACAGCAAGATTTTCATTATGGACGATCATGGATTCCGGAGTATCGAGGTGTGCCGTGGAAAAATTCCAGATGGCACGGATACCGCCCTCCATCATGGTATTGCAGACATTCTGTGCCTGTTCGGGCTTGGTGGTGATGATGCCGATATGGACATGGATCAGCTTGCAGATATGAGGCAGATCCTGAATATTGTACACACGGATGCCGCTGATCTCCGTACCGATTTTTTCGGGGTCATTGTCAAAGGCGGCAGCGATCCGCATGCCGCAGTCCTGAAAGCCCTGAAAGGACAGCAGGGCAGCACCGAGATGACCGACACCGACAAGAATTGCCGCCTTGGTATTCTGGTAGCCGAGAAATTCTTCCAGATCTGCGGTCAGCTTGGCAATGCAGTAGCCGACCTTGGGTCTGCCGCCGCTTTTGCTTGCAGCGGACAGATCTTTCCGCACCTGCACTTCATTCAGTCCGAGGGCTGTTGCAACGGCGGTTGCGGAAATATTGGTTTTTCCTGCTTCTGCCTGTGTTTTCAGATAATTCAGATAAACCGGCAGCCGCCGCAGTGTGGGTTTGGACACGCCACGGGATGCAGGATCGTTCAGTTTTATGCTCAAAGGGATCCCTCCGTTCAAAAAAGCTTCTATCTTTATTATACAAAGTCCGGAATGCTTTGTCAATGTCAATCGAGAAATTTTTCCTGATAAAATCAATTCCCCTCCGGAACAGCATCCGGAGGGGAATGGGTCAGTTTTTATTCGCTCTTTCCAGCCATGTCACTGCAACATCCAGTGCATCATAGAGGCTTTCACGCTCGGAGGACTTTACGATCGCTTCAATGGGGTTCAGCTTTTCATCCGTGGACATCTGATAAAGCCGCACCTTACGGGAAACAGCAACGCCGTTTTCCTCCTGCTGCTTCTCAATTACCATACGGATCACATAAGGATCGCACATGTAACCGAAAAAGATCTCGTTGTCTGTGCGTACCAGAGGGTAGCCTTTGTATGTCATGAACTGATTTTCCATGTCTGCTCCTTTCCGCATTTCTGCATTGCGGCGGTGCATTACCGCCATGTCAAAATGAATTCTTCGTCAGTATCAAAAATATCAATATTGTGTTCAATTGCCTCCAGACAGGAAGTACGGATCTTGTAGCTCGGCTGATCGTTGACTGCGACCATCATATTCAGATTGTCCAGCTTGTAGAACGACACAGTATAGTCCTCACTGCCGTCCTGTGTCCGCACATGAACGAAACCATCCGGTTCACGTTCCGGCAGCTCCTCACCCAGACAAAGCTCTTCGCCGTAGATGTTCAGGATGAAGCGGTAGAACAGACGGAAACGCTCTGTGTCGCATGCTTCGCCGTTCTTGGTCACCACATAGGTGTCCTCGTCCTCGCCCTCACCTTCAAACAGCAGGGTCTTGCCGCCGACGGATGCCTCCAGTGTGCCGATGTCCCAGACCATAGTGCCGAAGATATTGGCGGAGGTGATGTCGCCGGGCTGCATGGTTGCCCAGACTGCGGCACTCTCTGAAATGCCGTAGAGTACGTCCACGCCTTCAAGATATGCATAATAGCACTTGGTTCCGCTTTCCGTGGTGTACGGATTGCCGAGGTAGAGGCGGTAGGTGCTGCCGTCATCGCAGTCCATGGTCACAGTGCAAAGCGGTTCGAGAATGCCTGCATCTCCCAGCACGGTGTCCGTCGGGTGCACATCTGCGATCTCGATGGCGGTCAGACCGAACATGCCGTTGGTCACATCCACGGATTTGTCGGGGTTGAGGTAGGTGAAGATCGGCTCACGCATGACATGGGCTGCGGCTGTGCCGCCGCTGGATTCACCGTCATCGGCATACTCCAGATAGATGTCATAGTCGAGATCCTCACGCTCAACACGGACGTAATTGACAATGGGATACTCCTCATCCGCCGGCTCTGCGAGCACGGTATTGGAAACAAAGAGCTTGGATGCGTTGGCGTAGTTGCCCATCAGGGTGGACTTCACCAGATACACATCCCCATCCACTTCGCAGTAGGTCGCTGTGCTGTCCATGGGGGACTCACTGCCGACTGCAAAGCGGAATTTTGTACCGTCCGCATAATGCATCGTTACATCCGCTTCAGGATCGGACAGACCATATTTGGAAAGATCCGCTGCATTCTCCTCCACCAGCTGATTGGCGGAAAGCTCACTGCCGTTCCGGATCAGTGTGGAAAGGAGGTTCGTATTCATGGGAATATCCTCCATGCCCTTGATGCTGTAAACTGCATCGCTTTCCTCGGTGGCTTCTGCACTGCGGTACACTGTGAAGCTTTCCGCACCGTCAATTTCCACCTGTGTCACATCCGCCGCAAGGGAGGGATTGAGGAGGATCATATCACCGGAAGGCTCCGATGCATCGCCCACAGAGCCGCTGCTGCCGGACTGCCCTGCATCCTCACCGTCATCTCCGCCGAGGAGCAGGGCAGCGGTAAGACCGCCGCCGAGCAGCACGAGTGCGGATACACCGGCGATCAGACCCTTCACGCTTTTGGACATGCCGCCCGTGCGTTCGGGTTTCTTCTCCTGCGGTGCCTGATCGGCAAAGAAGGTATCAAGTCCTGCCTGCTGGAGTTCTTCCTGTTCTGACAGGTTCTGCTTCTCTTCATCCATCATTTGTTTCTTCTCCTTACGAATACGACAATGCCGATCACTACCACAATGAACGGGATCGCATAGATCGCAACATTCACTGCGTTGAGCTGACCCTGATCAATGGTGATGGTGGACTTGGACAGATCCTTCTGTGCAATGATGAGTCCGCCGCCCTTGCCGGTCATGGTGTTGACTGCACTCATGAGGTATTCTGCGTTGTTGTAGGCAGCATCCTGCATGATGTAGTAATCGGACAGCATCATGGAACCGAATACCATGATATTGCTGCGGAGGATCTTGTTATTGGTATCGCTGGTCTGCCGTCTGGAAACGGCTGCAATGACCTGTGCACCGTCGGGGGTGGTGTCGCTTTCCTCTGCGGAACCCAGCTCACTCAGATAAACAGTATCGGAGGTACGCAGCAGTTCGGAGGTGATGCCGTTGGTCTGGGATTCCCACAGACAGGTGATCGGACGGCAGAAGGGAGCAGGGATGGGCAGGCTGGTATTTGCCATATTGGCACTGTAATCCTGATCCACGATCACTGCTGTCGGTGCACCGACCTGTACGGCCTGACCGCCGGAAATGACGCTGACGATCTGTGCATTTGCCTGTTCGCCTTCTGTTACGATCGTCTTGCCCACCTGCAGACCCCATGTTTCCAGAAGTGCATCCAGACGGGGGGTGCTGGACTGGGTTCTGTCTGCAAAATAGATCAGATCATGTTCATAGGCACCGTCATTATAAAGGAAGTCGGAGATCTTCTCCACGGCATCCTCCGTCAGGTCATTGACGGGTGCGGGCAGTACGAGCATGTCAAATTCAGCGGGATCGAGGGCATTGGTATAGAGATCGATCTCGGTTACATCATAGCCGTTTTTGGTCAGGTTCTGCATGAAGATCGCCACGGAATAAGCACAGCTCTGGACATTGAAGATCGGCTTGCTGTTTGCCATGGAAATCACGCCGACCCTGACGGGGTTGGCATCGGTCACATACATCAGTGCCGCTGTGAGATCCTGCTCACCGGTGAAGGCTGTGATGCAGTCCTCCAGCGTATAGTAGCCGTAGTACATATAGTAATAGTACTTCTCATCATCGTAGGTGAACATCTTATCCACATTCACCACACGCATCTTGGAGGGATCCTCCGCACTTGCAATGACAACATCACCAGTGGTCAGCGTACCCGAGTAGTGCTCCTGATACTGGTTCACGACATCGGGGTTGGTAGTGGGATCGACATAGGTCAGGTTGATCCTGTCGGAATGCTGTGTGTACTTCTGGAGGATCTCATGCACCATTTTCAGGTAGGTGCCGCTGGTCTTGAAATTGCTCTCATCCATGAGGACGGTGAAATTCACATCCTGCTCCAGAGAGCTGACATAATCAATGGTATCCTCGGAGATCTCGTACATTGCAGTTTCTGTCAAGTCGAGCTTGAGGGGGTATTTTTCCACAAGGGTGCTGACGAGAATGTTGACAACCACGACAATTGCAACGACCACCGCAGTGATGGCAGCTGCAAGACCGCCGTACTTGAATTTCTTACGGACTGCCGCACTCATTTTACGGGAGGATTTCTCCTTTTTGGGTGCTTCCTCTTTTGCAGGAGCAGCGGCATTTTCGGAAGCAGAGGCTTCCTGATTCAGTTCTTTTTCGTTATCTGCCATATTACTGCCTCCTTAGCTCCAGCGTCTTTTCTCAAACACTCTCACTGTGAAGAAATTGAACAGTACTGCTGTACTCAGGTAGAAGAGCACACTGGAGAGGTTGAAAATACCGCAGGTGAATTCATAATAACGGGAATAGAAAGACATGTCATACAGGAAATTCTGGAGCCATGTCACATTGACGGAGGATGCGATCACGTCGATCATGTACAGCATCATCAGGCAGACAAAGCCGCCGACTGCGGCAATGACCTGATTTTCCGTCAGGGAAGAGATGAATACGCCGACTGCACTGAAAGCTGCACCGAGCAGGAACAGTGCGAGGAAATTGGAAACGAGTGTCAGCCATGCCACGCTGCCGAACAGACTCAGGATGAAGCCGTACACAAAGACCACGCTGATACCGATGGTGAACAGGGTCAGTGCAGCAAAGTACTTGCCCAGCACGATGGAGGTCAGGGAAACGGGGGCTGTCAGGAGTCCCTGTTCGGTTTTCTGCTTCTTTTCCTCACTGAACAGACGCATGGTCAGGATGGGAATGAGGAAGATGATGATCAGAAAGAGGTTGGCAAACATGCCGGACATATTGGTCGTACCGACTGCCAATGTATTGATGGAAAAGAAATATCCGGCAAATACATAGAATACTGCAAGGAACACATAGGCGATGCCGGAAGAAAAGAAAGCACCTATTTCACGTCTGTAAATCGCACCCATTATGCATTCGCCTCCTTTTCGTTGATGATGGTTTCACCCATGGTGATCTTGAGGAAGATGTCCTCAAGGGTCATTTCCATGGTACGCAGCAGGAGGATATTCCAGCCGTTTTCACGCACGATGCGGTTGATCTCACGGCGGATGTCCACACCCGGCTCTGCTTCGATCTCATATTCATAGATGCCAGCTTCACGCTCCATATCCGCACGGACATACTTGATATTGTCCAGCTCACGGATCTTCTGGAGCACCTCTGCCTTGGGTCCGTCAATGCGGACAATGACACGGTGATCGGTCGTTACCTTATTGGAGAGGTTGGCTGCGGTATCATCGGCAGCAACAACGCCCTTGTTGATGATGATGACACGGTCGCAGACTGCCTGGATCTCGGACAGGATATGGGAAGAGAGGATCACGGTGTGGTTCTTGCCCAGACGCTTGATCAGTGTACGGATGTCAATGATCTGCTTGGGGTCAAGTCCGACGGTCGGCTCGTCCAGAATGAGGACGGGGGGATTGTTGATGAGTGCCTGTGCAAGACCGACACGCTGCTTATAGCCCTTGGAAAGGTTCTTGATCAGGCGGTTTTCCACGTCCTTGATCTTGCAGAGCGTGCAGACATCCTTGAGGTGGCTGCGTCTGGGGAGCTTGCATTTCTTCAGGTCATAGACAAAATTCAGATATGCCTTTACGGTCATATCCAGATACAGCGGCGGAATTTCCGGCAGATAGCCGATCTGTGCCTTAGCCTTGATGGGATCCTCCAGCACATCCACGCCGTTGATGAGAGCCTGACCGGATGTGGAGGAGATATAGCCTGTGAGCATGTTCATGGTTGTGGATTTTCCGGCACCGTTCGGTCCGAGAAAGCCCAGAATCTGTCCGTCCTCCACCGTGAAGCTGATGTCATTGACGGCTTTTTTATCGCCGTAGTGCTTCGTCAGGTTTCTGACTTCAATCATGCGAAGTGACCTCCTTTTTATTCAGTAATTACCGCAGTATGCTGCCCCCCTTTCCAGAAGAGCAGCACATGCAGCATCATGCTAATTCAGTATAGCAATACTGTGTGTCAGTTGTGTGACAATACTTTAAAAATCAGGACAGCTTTTCGATGCCCTTGCGGATTCTTGCGAGGGTGTCCTCCTTGCCGAGGATCGCACAAAGCTCTACACCGCCGCCGGGGGTCACCTGCTTGCCGGCTGCTGCGGTGCGGATCGGCCAGAGCATCCAGCCGTTCTTGACTTCCTTTTCTGCGATGAGGTCGAAAATTGCCTTATGGATGGTTTCTACATTCCATTCCTCCAGACCCTCCAGCACGGGGAGCACCATGTTCAGGGCTTCGAGTGCGGTTTCGGGTGTGGTTTTCATCTTCTTGTGACGGTACATCTCAATGTCATATTCCGGCAGCTCGTCGATGAAATCCACCTGCTCTGCCACATCTGTGAACAGCTCCGTTCTGTTCTGGAGCACCTGTGCCAGCACATCAAAATCAATGTCACGGCGTTTGAGAGCTGCTTCCAGATAGGGACGGACAGCGGCGGAGAATTCCTCCGGTGTCATATTGCGGATGTATGCTGCATTGATCGCCTTGAGCTTCATGGGGTCGAAGATCGCCGGAGATTTGCTGATGCCGTGGATGTCGAATTCCTGCACCAGCTCCTCCAGAGAATAGATCTCCTGCTCGCCCTTGGGTGCCCAGCCGAGGAGTGCGATGAAATTCACAACTGCCTCTGCTACACAGCCCTTTGCCATCAGATCCTCAAAGGAAGCATCGCCGTCACGCTTGGAGAGCTTGTGCTTCTGGTCACGCATAACGGGGCTGCAGTGGATATAGGTCGGTACATCCCAGCCGAATGCCTCATACAGCAGATTGTACTTGGGTGCGGAGGAAAGGTACTCATTGCCTCTTACCACATGGGTGATGCCCATGGTATGGTCATCGACAACGTTTGCGAAATTATAGGTGGGCATGCCATCGGTCTTGATCAGGATCTGGTCATCCAGCTCGGCATTGTCCACGGTAATGTCACCGTACACCTCATCATGGAAGGTCGTTGTACCCTCGATGGGCATTTTCTGGCGGATGACATAGGGAACGCCGGCAGCCAGCTTTGCCTCGACCTCTTCCTTGGAGAGATTGCGGCAGTGGCGGTCGTAGGCAAGCACATCCTTGGAGCCTTCGTTTGCCTTACGCATCTCCTCCAGACGCTCCTTGTCACAGAAGCAGTAGTAGGCATGACCGGATTCCACCAGCTTTTCGGCATATTCCTTGAACATGCCCATACGCTCGGACTGCACATAGGGACCTACGGGGCCGCCGATGTCGGGACCTTCATCCCAGTGCAGACCTGCCTTGCGAAGTGTGGAATAAATGACATCCACTGCACCCTCGACATAACGTCCCTGATCGGTATCCTCGATACGGAGGATGAAATCACCGCCGTTCTGCTTGGCGATCAGATAGGTATACAGTGCTGTACGCAAATTGCCGATGTGCATGTAGCCCGTCGGGCTGGGTGCAAATCGGGTTCTGACTCTTTTCTTGTCCATATTCTTACTCCTTGCCGGCACATGCCATATCCTTGCATAGCTGTGCCTGTAATTCCTCCACAGAACCGAACCGCTGTTCCGGACGGATGAACCGCTGAAACCGGACTTGCAGTGTTCTGCCGTACAGATCGCCCTGAAAACCGATGATATGCGTTTCCGCAAGCGGTCTGCCTTGATAATTGACCGTGGGCTTCATGCCGATATTGGTCACGGATGGATATTTTACGCCGTCCACGATGGTTTCGGTCGCATACACGCCGAATTTCGGCACGAGCTGCCCCTCGGCAAAGACCTGATTGATGGTCGGAAAGCCGATGGTGCGTCCGAGCTGTGCACCGTGGGTGACGGTTTGTTCAATGGTATAGGGGGCACCGAGCAGCAGATTTGCCCGTTCGATCTCCCCGCTGATCAGGTGCAAGCGGATGCGGCTTGAAGAAACGGGCTGTCCGTCCATCAGGACATCCTCTGCGATCTCCACCGCAAAGCCGTACTGTTCCCCGAATTTTTGCAGATCCTGCACATTCCACGCCGCTTTTCTGCCGAAACGGAAATCCTGTCCGCAGCAGACATGGGCAGCTGAAAACCGCTGCACCAGAATCCGCTGCACGAACTCCTCACCGTCCATATTGCAGATGTCCGCAAACGGCGGATGATAGATCCTCTGTATGCCGTATTCCTTGAAAAGACGGCATTTCTGCTCGGTCGGGTAGAGATATTCGAGTGCAGTGCCATGCTTGATGCTGACGGATTCTGCGGCAAAAGTGAAAACGGACGGGAGAAGTCCGTTTTTCTCCTGTTCCCTGACACGCTCCAGTACATGGCGGTGCCCGAGATGCAGACCGTCAAACAAGCCGAGTGCGGCGGATGTTCTCACAAGTGAAATTCTTCCCACTGCTCCACCTCACGCCTGCTGCTTCGGTTCGCAGAGATTCCGTTCCACACGCAGGCAGTTTTCCGTCCTGTCCGCAAGTGCTGTGCCGAGGAAGCCGTCAGGCTCCCCGAACACGGCGTACTGCTCTGCATCGGTGAGCTGGTTTTTCAGCTGGGAAAGCCCGAGCTTGACACCGTTCCGATAATGCACCGTCTGCTTGGCATTCAGGCGGATCGCCGGCAGGGAGGAAAAGACCTCTTCGATCGGGATCACTGCTTCTGCAAGACGGTTTTCCGCAGCAAGCTGCTGGATCTGTTCAAAAGTAAAGCATTTTTCAATGGGCAGACCGTTGGACATGGTACGACGCAGACCCGTCATGACTGCACCGCAGCCGAGAGCCTGTCCGAGATCGTGCAGGATGGTGCGGACGTACACGCCCGTACCGCAGTGAATGGTGAGTGTACCGGTTCCCTGCTGTGCATCGAATGCGGTCAGTTCGATCTGCTCCACATGCACCTGTCTTGCCTGACGCTCGACGGTTTTGCCCTGTCTTGCCAGTTCGTAGAGGCGTTTGCCGTCCACGGAAACAGCGGAGTACATGGGCGGGATCTGTGCAATATCGCCGATAAACTGCGGCAATGCTGCACGGAGCATTTCTTCCGTGATATGGGATGCATCGTGCTCTTCAAGCACTGTTCCGGTGCTGTCCTGCGTATCGCTTACCTGTCCCAGACGAAAGTCCGCAATATAGGTCTTTCTGTCATCGGGCAGGATGCCGCATGCCTTGGTTGCAAAACCCACGAACACGGGCAGGACACCGGTCGCCATGGGGTCGAGGGTGCCGCTGTGTCCGAGGCGGCGGAGCTTCAGGATGCCCCGCAGCTTGCCGATCACATCGAACGAAGTAAAGCCCTGCGGCTTGTCAATACAGATGATTCCGTTCACGCCTGTTCCATTCCTTTCCGGACAGCCTCAAGCAGGACTGTCTTGACTTCTTCCAGACTGCCCCTGAGCAGACATCCGGCTGCCTTGATATGACCGCCGCCGCCGAGGGTCTGGCAGATCGCAGAAACGTTCACATCCTTGGCGGAACGCATCGAGATCTTGTAAACACCTGTTTCTCGCTCACGCAGGGTAATGCCGACCTCCACGCCCTCGGGCTGTGTGGGAAGATTGGCAAGTCCGTCAGTATCCTGCTCCTCCATGCCGGTCTGTGCAAGCAGCTCCTGCGTCACACAGATCATGGCACATTTGCCGTCAAGGTGGTATTCCATCGCCTGCAGCATGAGCATTTCCGCACGCAGGCGGGAGGGGGATTTCACATCGAACATATTCCGGTTGATCAGTCCGTAGCGGACATCCGGAAATTCCCGCATGATCTCGGCAGCACAGGCATGGGTCTGTGCTGTGGTATTGTCGAATTTAAAGCAGCCCGTATCCGTTGCAATGCCGGTATACAGGCATTTTGCGATCTGCTCGGTGAACGGGATGTCCATATGGCGGTACAGACCGTAGAGCACCTCGCAGGCTGCCGCAGCATCCGCATGCAGCAGTGTTCTCTTGGCATAATGCAGGTTGGAGATATGATGATCCACGCAGAGATCCACGCAGTCACGGTACTGTTCGCAGCAGCTGCCGAAGAGCTTGGGGTCTGCGACATCAACAGCGATGATGCATTTCGGCTCGAAGTCCTCCTCCGGCTCGGAGGGGAGCAGGAAACCAAAACGCTGCGGGATCGGATCGGAGCAGAGCACCTTGGCACGCTTGCCCATCAGACGGAGCACCGCCTGCAGGGAATAGCCTGAACCGATGCAGTCACCGTCCGGACTCTGGTGGATGAGGATATAGGCATCCTCACAGCTGCGGAGAAACTCCGCTGTCTGCTGAAAATCAAGCTTCTGCATCATGTTCCTCCGTTTCCTCTGCGGCAAGGCTCTGGAGCTTTCTGGTGATCTCCGCACCCTTGGCAATGGAATTATCTGCAATGAACTGAATTTCGGGGCTTTTCCGCATTTTCAGCCGTGCAAACAGCTCACGTCTGACAAAACCTGCGGCGGAACGCAGTCCCTTGACGGACTGCTTGGTGTCCTCCTCGCCGAGCAGACTGGAGATATACACCTTGCAATGGGAGCCGTCGCCTGCCAGATCCACACGGACAACGGTCAGCATGGAGCTGATCCTGGGGTCTTTGAGCTGGCGGATAATATCCGGCAGCTCTCTGTGGATGTCCTCGGACATCCGATTATTTTTATAGCTTGGCATCAGTTACCTGCCTTTCCATCCGTCATGACATACTCCTTGCTCGAATCAAAGAAGCTGTCATCACTGAGATATTCACTGAAATTCTGCTTGGTTTTCTCGTAGGAAAGCAGCTCCTCTGCGGAAACGGGAGCGGTCACATCTGCAAGCTCATCCGGTTCCTCCGGCTGTTCGATCGCCGGACACTCGCCGAGCAGAATCCTCTTGACGGACTCAAAGAAGAAAATATCCACAGGGCCGAATTCTTCCCATGCGAGTGCTTCATCACAGTACTGGAGCATGTCCTTGGTACTCATTCTGTTATATTCCATGTGTTTTTCTTACCTTTCATGATTGCATGCGGCATGCCGCCGCAGGTGAGCTGCTTTCTTCCGGACTTCTTCCGAAAGAAAGCAGACACAGGATCTTCATTATTCAGGACGGTATTCTTCCATGATATATGCCTCGAAGATGTCGCCGACCTTGAGGTCATTGAACTTTTCAAGGCTGATACCGCATTCGTAGCCGCTGGCAACTTCCTTGACGGAATCCTTGAATCTCTGGAGTCCTGCGATATGGTCATCGGCAACGATGATACCGTCACGCACGATTCTGATCTGGCACTGTCTGGTCAGCTTGCCGCTGAGTACATAGCTGCCGGCAACGGTGCCGACGCTGGAGATCTTGAATACCTCACGCACCTCTGCCTTACCAAGGATGACTTCACGGAACTTCGGAGCGAGCATGCCCTTCATCGCTGTGGAGATCTCCTCGATCGCATCATAGATGATTCTGTACAGACGCACATCCACGCCGTCCCTTGCAGCACTCTCTGCGGCACCGTTATCCGGACGCACGTTGAAGCCGACGATGATCGCATTGGAGGCATTTGCCAGCATGACGTCACTTTCCTTAACTGCACCAACGGCACTGTGGATGACACGCACACGCACTTCCTCATTGGAGAGCTTCTCCAGAGAAGCCTTGACTGCTTCTGCACTGCCCTGTACGTCAGCCTTGACGATGATCGGCAGCTCCTTGATCTCGCCCTCTGCCATCTGGCTGAAGAGGTTGTCGAGGGTCAGCTTCTGGGTGCTCTGGAACATTGCCTGCTTTGCTTCGTGCTTTCTCTGCTCTACGAGCGTTCTTGCCAGACGCTCATCCTCAACGGCGTTGAAGATGTCACCTGCACTCGGCACTTCATCCATACCGGTGATCTCGACCGGAACGGACGGACCAGCCTTCTTCACGACTGCACCCTTGTAGTTGGTCATTACACGCACCTTGCCGACGGTCGTACCTGCGATGATGATGTCACCGGTATGCAGGGTACCCTTCTGTACGAGCAAGGTTGCGATCGGGCCTCTGCCCTTGTCAAGTCTTGCTTCAATGACAGTACCCTGTGCCATACGGTCGGGATTCGCTGTCAGCTCCTTGACCTCTGCGATCAGCAGGACATTTTCGAGCAGCTCGTCGATGCCCTCGCCGGTCAGTGCGGAAACGGGAACACAGATGGTGTCACCGCCCCATTCTTCACAAACCAGACCATATTCTGTCAGCTCCTGACGTACACGGTCGGGGTTTGCGGTTTCCTTATCCATCTTGTTGATGGCAACGATCACGGATACGCCGGCTGCCTTTGCATGGTTGATGGACTCAACGGTCTGCGGCATGATACCGTCATCGGCTGCGACTACGAGGATCGCAATATCGGTGATATTCGCACCTCTTGCACGCATGGAGGTGAATGCCTCATGTCCGGGGGTATCAAGGAAGGTAATGGTCTTGCCCTCATAGTTCACCTGATATGCACCGATGTGCTGGGTGATGCCGCCTGCCTCGGATGCAGTCACCTTCGCATTGCGGATTCTGTCCAGAATGGAGGTCTTACCGTGGTCAACGTGACCCATAACCACAACAACGGGAGAACGGGGAAGCATGTTGGTTTCATCATCGTGATCCTCTTCGATCAGACGCTCTTCAATGGTGATGATGACTTCCTTTTCTACCTTTGCACCCAGCTCCTCTGCTACGAGGGATGCGGTATCGAAGTCGATCTCCTCATTGATGCTTGCCATCACGCCCAGACCCATCAGCTTGCCGATGACCTTGGATACAGTCACCTTGAGTCTTGCTGCCAGCTCACTGACAGTGATGGTGTCGGGAATGCGTACCTTGAGCTGCTGCTTTCTTGCACGCTCCAGCTCCAGACGGTTCAGACGCTGTGCCTCTGTTTCCTTCTTGCCGGAACGCTGCTTGCCACGCTGTGCAGACTTCTGGTTGATCTTCTGCTTCTTGGTGGAATAATTATCCTTGTGGCGGTCTGCCGGAGCGATCTGCTCATAACGCTCATTGTACTTATCCAGATCCACATAGCTGCCTCTGGTATCAACAGTACGGCGTTTTTCAGTATTCTCCACACGCTCGCCGGTGCCCATCACACCGCCCAGACGGGTCTTTTCGCCATGGGTCTGGGGCTGCTTCTTTTTCTTTTCTTCCCGACGTGCCTTGGGAGCTTCCTGCTTGGGAGCTTCCTGCTTGGGAGCTTCCTGCTTGGGAGCTTCCTGCTTCTCAGCAGGCTTTTCTGCCGGCTTTTCAGCGGGCTTGGGGGCTTCAGCGGTCACGGGCTTTGCAGCCTTCTCTGTCTTTGCCGGCTTTTCAGTCTTTGCGGCATTTTCCATCTTTTCATTCTTCGTCTTTTTCACAGGCTTTTTCGGTTCCTTTTCTGCCGGCACCGCTGCGGGCTTCGGCTGATTTTTAGTTGCATAATATGCGTCAAAATTATCCACACGATTTTTCTGGCTGTAATATTCCAGAGCAAGGTTCATTTCCTCTTCTGTAATAGAAGAACCGCTTTTCTTCTTGCCGTCACCGTGCTGTTCAAAAAATTCTGCCAGCTCCTGCACGGACATCTGCAGGTCCTTTGCTGCATCGGTCAGCTTGATTTTCTTTGCCATAGGCATAAACCTCCTATCTCAACACACCGCCGCATCGCTGCTGCGGCAAATCTTCACTGCTGCTGTGCTGCATCACACAGCTTCTGTATACTATCAAAAAACCCTTTGTCAAGGATTGCGATCACTGCCGCCCTGCGTCCTGCCGCAAGACCGATCTGTTCCTGCGTCAGCGGCAGAGTGCACACAGGGATCTGCTTCTTCTGACAATGGAAACAGATTTCCTTATATGTTTTCGGGGATATATCCTGTGCGGTCATGACTCCCTTTGCTTTTCCGCCGGTGACCGCTTCCAGTGCCGGATCAAATCCCATTGCCATTCTTCCTGCCTTGCGGCAGATACTAATGAGTCCCGTCAGCTTCTGATAATGCATGCATCATCACCTCGTATACCTCCGGCTGCACCCGACAGGAAAAGCTCTTTTCCAGCCGGCGGCTCTTCTGTGCACCGGCAAGGCATTCCTGACTGCGGCAAAGATATGCACCTCTGCCGGATTTCTTTCCTGTAAAATCCAGCGAAATTTCACCTTCGGGGGATTTTACCACACGGATGAGTTCCTTTTTCGGCTTCATTTCTCCGCAGCCGATACACATCCGCATCGGGATCTTTTTCGCCATACGGACACCTCCCGCAACTGCTTATTCTTCTGCGTCAGCTGTTTCTGTGATCTCCTCAGAAACGTTCTCCTCCGGAATCTCCTCCGCTTCTGCGGCTGCTTCCTCCGCCGGTGCTTCCTCGGTCTTGGGAGCCGGAACGGGGATGGATGCTGCATCGAGATCGGACTTGATGTCGATCTTGAAGCCCGTCAGCTTTGCTGCAAGCTTTGCATTCTGACCACGGTTGCCGATGGCAAGGGAGAGCTGGTCATTCGGAACGACTGCAACGCAGGTTCTCTCTTCCTCATCGAGAATGGTCACGCTCAGCACCTTTGCCGGAGAGAGTGCATGTGCGATGAACTCTGCCGGATCCTCGCTGTAGGGGATGATGTCGATCTTCTCGCCGTTCAGCTCCTTGACAACCGCAGCGATTCTGGCACGCTTCGGGCCGATACAGGAACCGATCGCATCCACGTTCGGGTCATGGGAAACGACTGCGATCTTGGAACGGGAGCCTGCTTCACGGGAGATGGACTTCACTTCAACAGTACCATCCTGAATCTCCTGCACCTCCAGCTCAAACAGACGCTTGACCAGATCTCTGTGCACACGGGATACCTTGACGATGGGCTTCTTGCTCTTGTTGGCAATGCCTGTCACATAAACCTTGATGGACATGCCCTCACGGAGCACCTCGCCGGGGATCTGCTCGGAACGCAGCAGATACAGCTCCGTCTTGTCATAGACCAGTGTTGCGGAGCCTCTGCCGGGTTCCACCTGTGTGATCGTTGCGGTGATGATGTCGTTCTCCTTGTCTGCAAACTTCTCCAGCAGACGGTCACGGTTGATGTCACGCAGGTCACCCTTGATGGACTGCTTTGCGGACTGTGCGGATGCTCTGCCGAACTTGGAAATGTCCAGACGCTTTTCCAGCATTGCACCGACATAGGTGTTCGGGTCGATGGTTCTTGCCACATCAATATGGATCTGAGATGCATTGATCGGCTCCTCATCCACGACCTCCTGCATCAGGGAAACATTGAAGATCTTTCTTTCAGGATCAATTTCCACATGGATATTTTCCTTGCAGTCGGGGTAAATACGCTGTGCAGCCTTCTGCATCGCACTCTTTACCTTTTCGATCATGACATCGGCATCCACACTGTTCTCTGCACCCAGATCCGCCAGTGCTTCAAAGAATTCGTTGTTCATTGTTTTACGCCTCCACGTTTTTATTCAAATTCAAAGTAAAGCTTTACAAATGCCAGTGCAGAGAACGGGATCTCTGCATTGCCGTTTTCGGTTTCCAGTACGATCCGTTCCTTATTCCAGTCCGTCAGGATGCCTGCCATTTCACGCACACCCTCCATCGGACGGATGAGTCTTGCACGCACCTTGCTGCCCAGACAGGCATCAAAATGGCTCTCACGGATCAGATCGGCTTCCAGTCCCGCAGAGCTGACCTCCAGAATATAGCTCTGAGCGATGGGGTCCTTTTCATCGAGCATATCACTGATCGGGCCTGTGACCTTCTCGCAGTCATTGATGCTGATGACATCCGTTTCGCTGTCAATGAACACACGCAGGTACCATGATGCACCCTCCTTCTCGTAGCGGATGTCCCAGACCAGATAGCCCAGCTCCGTCACGATCGGTGCTGCCAGATCATAGACACGCTGCTCCGTGCTGCCGAATTTCTTCAGTTTCATTGCATTTCTCCTTTCTCTGCACATTCTTTCCAAGCAAAACGAAAGACCGGATTGCTCCGGTCTTTTGACTTTACATGATGATACAACTATTATACCACATTTCAAACCGGAAATCAAGCCCTTTTTTGAAAAAATCCAAAATTTTCTGAAAAAAGACCTCTTATCTGATTCTGCGGCATTCCATGTAATATCTCTTGTCCTCTGCGTGACCCATGGAGAAGGTCTTGCGGGGGAGTACGCCGTCCTTCTGCACGCTCGGGAACAGGAGGCTCTTATGCATATCCGGCAGGAGGAAGCCGATGCTGTCCGGCTTTGCGGTCAGGCGGTCAATGGTATCCTCGCCGTGGATATAGTCGATTTTTCCGGCATTCTCCTTCAGCCATGCATCGAGTGCATTCTGAAGGCTGCCCACTGCCAGATTGGAGGAGGGCTTATGGACGTACAGCGTCTTTCTGCCGCCGCTGCGCACGACGGTCACGGGCTGATCGGACACTTCCTCGGACAGACCGAGCACCTCCGTCAGATCCGTCATGAGCTTTTCCGTATCGGTCTGCTCGATGATGCGGTGGATCGCTTCAAACTGCAGAGCGTCACTGTGCAGGTTCACGACCTCCACGAGGGCATACCTTGCCGGATGGTTGGAAAGATCCTCGTCGGGATGTGCCTGTTTGAGTGCTTCATAGCATGCTTTTGCAGTAGCGAGGGAGTGATTGCCGTCACCCATTGCAAATTGCAGCTCCTTGCCGTCCAGAAGTGCTGTAAGGGCATTCTGGAATGCAGCCTGCTCCGCTTCGCCCATGAGGTAGCCGTCAATGCTGCCGCCGCCGTTCATCAGCTCGGTGCTGTAAAGCTTCTGCATGTCTGCCTTTGCCGCAGTACAGGAGCCGATCGCAGAATCATCGGGATCGTCGATCAGTACCATGATATGGGGCAGTTCAAGTGCCGCACCCTCACGGACACGCATTCTCGGAGGGATACGTTCGAGGACGGTCGCCTCCGTTGCACGGACGGGGGACACGCTGCCCTTGTTGTAGTCATAGGCTTCGAGGTCGAGCTTGCCGATGACACCGGCACGGAGGATGCCGTTGCCCTGCACTCTTTCCACATAGACCATAGCATTTGCATAGGTTTTCAGGATGTTTCTGCCGAGGTAGTCATCCATATTGGAACGGATGGCAGCAATGCGTTCCTCCACATCCGGCTCCTCCAGATAGACCTCAGGGAGGATGAGATTGAGCGTAGAGGGAGCATTTCCTGCAATTTCCGCTGTTTTTTCCCAGTAGGAAGGCTCGCCTGTGAACTGGTCACATGCGATCACGCTCCACTTTGCCGCATCAGTTTCTGTAAAGTCCGGCAGGAGAATATCCGCCGCTGTAAAAATCGTCTGCATCTCAATGGCACACCTTTCTGCACTGGCAGTCCGGATACCCATGCTCCGCCTGCCAATTCCTGCATATATTCTGTAACCAGTATAGCATATTTTGATACAAATGTCAATTATGTTTTTTAATTTCACCGCTGTTTCGTCAAAAACGCAGAAAAACTCTTTGTAGTCGAAATGTAACCTTTTGTTTATTTACAAGGCTTGTCGAAATATGTTATACTTAGTATGGTGAATTATATTCGGGGGAATTATGGGGATGTACTGCACTGCAGTTTTCATCCTGCTGATATAATAGAAAAAGCCCATGCAGAAAGGAATGAAACAACTTGCCAAACCAGAATCATTCGGGGAACAGCATTCCGGAAGAAGAGAGAGAAAAGATCGAACGGATGAACCGCATCCGCCAGTCCATGGCAAATGCGGGGGACAGTCAGAATGCTGCCGGTGTGAGAAAACCGCAGACCAAGACGGCAATGCTTGATGTTTCTGTTGCGGATCGTCCGCCGCAGGAGCAGGGTTCGGAGGCGACCCGTGCACAGAAGCTTGCACAGATCCGTGAGGCTCTTGCAATGGTGGAAAAGCCTGCCGTACAGCCGCAGCCCGTACCTGCAAAGAAGGGTGCACTGCCGCCACTGAAGAAAAAGGGCAGCAAGAGTGCCATCCGGCAGAATGCGGCTGCTGAAACGGTGGTGACAACACCGCCGCCGAAGAAATCGCCGCCTCCGGTACAGCAGAAAACCAAGTCCGCTGCAAAGCCTGCACCCAAGCAGAAAAAGGCAGAGGCTCCTGCACCGCAGAAGCCTGCATCCGTATCCGAGCCGCCGAAAAAGGCTGCACCGCAGCAGGAGCCGGCACCGGTACAGAAGGATGCACCGCAGCAGAACAAGCCCGCTGTGCAGAAACAGCCCCTTCCGCCGCTGAAAAAAGCCGGCACCAAGGGCAAGGCTGCCGAGAATGCAGCGGCTGAAACCGTTGTGCTTGCTGTAAAGCCAGAATCCAAGGCACCGAAGAAAAAGGCGGAGGTTCACAAGACCACGAAACCGTCGGAGCCTGCTGTAAAGCAGAAGCCCGTCACAGAAAAGAAGCCGGAGCCGGTCAAGGCACCGGAAAAGAAGCCCGTACCTGCAAAGCCGAAGCCTGCAAAGGCAGCTTCCGCTGCTGTGCCCGTTGGAAAGATCTCTGCGATCTTTGTAGGAGGTCTGGCAGCTCTGGTGCTGATCGTTTATGCGGTGATGGTGTTCTTCTTCAATGACAAATTCCTGCCGAACACTTTTATCAACGGTGTTGCGGTCGGCAATATGACACAGCAGGAGGCAACCGATGTGCTGCTCTCCAAGGTCAAGACGGATGACCTTGTGCTGGTGACGGCACAGGGCGATCAGGTCGCTGTGGAAGCAAGAAAGTACGAAGCGGAGTATTCCATTCCGGCAGGAGCGATGGATGAGGCGTTTGCGGAAAACAAGCTCCTCTGGATCAAGAAGCTCTTTGCAAATTCCGAATACACGATGGAGTACGATTTCAGCTACTCCGAAGAAAAGCTCCGTGAACAGATCGTAGATCATGACTGGGGCAGTGAGGTTTCGCAGAATGCCTATATCCAGCGTGGTGCGGACGGCATGTATGAGATCGTGCCGGCTACTACGGGCAATCAGTTTGACAAGAACAAGCTGATGAACTTCGTCACGGAACAGCTCAAGGTGGGCAGATTCATGGTGAATATGGAGGAATCCGGCTGCTACGAGGCATTCGCTGCAGAGGTGCAGGCAGAGGATCTTCAGGAAAAGCTTGAGATCTGCAACAAGTTTGCACAGTGTACCATCACCTATGATTTCTACGACAGAACGGAAGTCCTTGAGGGTGCGACCATCGCAGAATGGGTGATCCTCGATGAGAACAGCAATATCAGCTTCAACCGTGCAGAGCTGGAAAAGTTTGTGGCTGCGATGGCGGATAAGTATGATACCTATGGTCGTGACCGCACATTCAGATCCACACTGGACGGCACGATCACCGTACCGTGGACATCCACAAGCATGTACGGCTGGCAGATCGATCAGGAAGAAACGGTCGAAGAGCTGTATGCATTGCTGGAGGCATGTGAATCCGCAACTGTTGAGCCTTCCTACACGGGCTGGGGCTACGGCTACACCCGTGCGGAAAACGACATCGGCGGTACATATGTCGAGGTAGATATTTCTGCACAGCATGTCTGGTTCTACAAGGGCGGCGTATTGCAGATGGATTCCGACTGTGTAACCGGTACGGAAACCGACCCGAACCGCAGAACGCCCAGAGGTATTTTCGAGATCTGGTCGCATGAGGAGGACCGTGTGCTCGGTCAGATGGACGATGAGGGCTATGAAACACCGGTTAACTACTGGATGCCCATCAACTACATCGGCGTGGGTCTGCATGACCTCGGACGTGGTGCCTACGGCGGCAGCATTTACATGTACAACGGCTCCCACGGCTGCATCAACCTCCCCCTCAGCTTTGCAAGAGATCTGTTCTATGCGACAGAAAATGGCATTCCCGTTGTCATTCACGAATAAAGCAGAATCCCCTCTCCGATCCGGAGAGGGGATTTTTTGTTGGATACGCCTAAAAAATAATGGAAAATTTTGTACAGGATTCTCCGTAATTTTTACCGCAGTGAAACGTACTAACTATACAGAAGCCCCAAATCCAACAAAGAAAGGTGATATATATGGGAATTGATTTTATCTTGATGTTACTGTTTGTATCGGTCATTCTGCCTCTGATTGTTTTCGTCACGAAAAAAAGCGAGGACGGAAAAAATGCACGGTATGCATTCAGTAAAGCGGAGTACGGTCATTTATATGGCACGCCTCCTGCTGCACCGTCCTCGGGAGAGCAGTCCGCCTCGCCGGAACAGCATGCACCGCCCGTGCAGAAAACGGCTCCGGTGAAGCCGCCGGCTCCTCCCGTGCCGAAAAAGCCCTTCTCCCCCATTCCTCTCCTGCTGATCGCCGGTGTGCTTTTCCTCTTTCTGGGCGGCATCATCTTCCTCACAGGTACATGGGATATGCTCCCCGATCTTGCCCGTGCACTGGCACTGCTTTCTGCAAGTGCGGTTGCATTCGGCATCAATCTACTGGCGGAGCGTGTGCTCAGGCTCCCGAAAACCGGACTTGCGTTCTACATCCTCGGCTGCATCTTCCTGCCCCTTGCACTGGGCGGCATCGGTGCATTCTCCCTGCTGGGCGAATGGTTCTCCTTCTCGGGTGACGGCTGCTGTCTGCTGGGAGCTGTGATGTCCGCATCCATTTCAGCGACCTCCTTCCTCGGTCAGAAGAACTACAAAAATGCAGTGCTCGCTTGTCTGGGACTGACGGGTCTTGGCGGTGCGTGGATGCTCTTCTGCCTCTTCCTGCTGCATATCTTTGAGCTGCACACGGAGCTTCACATGCTCCTGCTGCTCCTCGTCTTTACCGTTCTGCTTGTCGGTTTTGCAGCATTGATGACCTATCTTGGTGAACGCTGTCTGAAACGCCATCCGGACAGGGACACACCGCTTTCCAAGGCGTGGATCCCCTACCTCTGGGTTCAGAATGCGGTTTGGCTCCTGATGCTGCTTGCTGTCATCAACGACGAACCGATCGCCGGCGGCATCGGTGCATTCCTGATCGCTCTGCTCTTCCTCAACAACCGCTTTCTATTCGGTTCGTTTCATACCGGTGTACTCGGCTATGCCGGCGGTCTGATGGCTGCCCTGTATGCGGTCTGTGATCCGGAAACATTCGGTTTCAGCATACTTTTCGAGTTTTTCATTTTCATCACAGGAGGAACCATACTGCTCCTGATGCTCACTTCCGCAGTGCCGAAGCTGCCGCAGGCAACACGTCAGACGATGAGCAACGCCGCAATCATCGCCAGCTTTCCGGTGATCCTGATCTCGACTCTTTCGATGCTGTTTGGCATTGACGAGCATATATCCCACTTCTTCTTCCTCTTCATCGTTCCCTTGGGCATTGCGGCATTCCGCTTTCTCCTGCTCTCCAACAAACCGTTGGAAACGGACAAACTGCATCTGGTGTTCCTTGCTCCCCTCCTTTTCTCGGCTGCAATGCAGCTGTCGGAGGAAGGCGGCAGAGATCTTCTGCGGCTGTTTCTGATCGGTGCGGCAGTGATCCTGCTGGTGTATGCATTCGTAAGCCGCCGGATCTGGCCGCTTGCCCTTTCCATCTGCTCCTGTCTTTCCATCATACTGCATGATCTGGAAAACGGTCACATCTGGATCCTCGGACTCTGTGCAGCAGCACTTTTCGGCGGCGTAGTGTATGCACATCTGACGAAGCATCCGACACTGGAGCTATGCTGTGCAATGGCAGGTCTGCCGTTCCTGCTCATCATGTTCACTGCGATCGGCAGCACCATGGTCGGCATAAACCTTGCAATGGGTGCACTGACGCTGTATTTCCTTGCGGAAGCCACCGTATTCCGGCCGCACAGCAGAAGCCGGAACATGCTCCCGTTCTGTCTGGATCTTTCTCTGGTATACGGTACATATCTCACAATCATTGTCTTTTCTGAGAAGGCTGACCAGCTCTGGACGGGAATTGCCGGACTGCTGATGGCAGTGCTTACTGCCGCTAATCTCCGCCGGAAAAACAACATTGCTGCCGGCCCGATGTTCATTCTCCTGTACCTGATCGTCAACAGGCTGATCGAGGGGATCGCTGCTATGCATTCACTCTCGGACAGCACCGTCACCATGCTTCAGCTTGGCTGCTGTGCACTGACGCTTGCCGTTTTTGCCGTCATGGGCAGACTTCTGCTGCCGAAGGGCTTCTTCAACAAAGAGGACGGCAGAATGCAGATCGATTTTGCACTGCTTGCGGCATCCCTCCCGATCGTGAGTGCAGCCCGTACCATCGACTGGCACCCGAGCATTCTCTGCTGCCTGCTGCTGTCGCTGTATTCGCTCCTGTACATCGGCAGAACCAAAAACACTTCCATTCCGAAGCTCCTTGCGGCTGCGTTTGCTTGTCTGACGGTGTTCCTGCATAATGTGATCGACCCGTTCGGTATTCTGGAGAGCTGGCTGAATGCGGACTTCAAAACACCGCTGATCCTGCTCTACGCTCTGCCGATGCATCTATTCATTGCATGTCAACTGTTCATTCTGCCGAAGAAGCATGCAAATGCTGTGCATACAGCGAGATTCATCATGTACTGCATCACGATGCTCTGCATCATGACGGCAAGCCTTCAGTTCAACCGTGCAGAGGACGGCATCTTTCTGGCGGTATTCAGC
>JAFTQJ010000076.1 GCA_017462785.1 Oscillospiraceae bacterium
CACTCGAAAAAGACCTTAGGTGATCCACGGTTTTGCGAATGAAATTTTAGTGTCCATATACGCAAAAAAGTCCGAAAAATCGGACTTTTTTGGCATGTGATCTTTTTCGTCACATATAGATGGCAAAGAACAGTAATTTTGATACAATGCACCCTTTCGTGATAAAAAGGGTGCATTTTGCTGTTTTCAGAGCTATCGTTTTGGAATTGCCCTTCCCCCGATAAAGCGACGCACAAGATCCATCATTGAAAGAAAGCAGCCATTTTATCCAATCGCCCTCTTCATTTCCCGCACATACTCGCCCACCGGTCCTGCTGCTTCCCTGCCATGCTTTTTGATCAGCTTGATGATCGCCGAACCCACGATCGCTCCATCGGAAAGCGCTGCCATTCTCTGTGCCTGTTCTGGCGTGGAAATACCGAAGCCGATCGCACATGGTATATCCGTATGTTCACGGACAACCTTCACGATGGACGCAAGATCGGTGGTGATCTCACTCCTCGTTCCCGTCACGCCAAGGCTGGATACGATATACAGAAATCCCTCTGCTTCTCTCGCGATCATGGCGATTCTCTCATTTGAGGTCGGGGCGATCAGGGAGATCAGGTCGATGCCATATTTTGCGCAGATCGGCTGGAATTCGCCCTTTTCCTCGAACGGCAGATCGGGCAGGATGATGCCGTCAATGCCGATTTCTGTACAGGTTCGGATGAATTCCTCCACACCATAGGAGAACACCACATTCGCGTAGGTCATGAACACCAGCGGAATGTGCACATCCTGCCGCAGTTCCCTGACAAAATCGAAAATCATATCGGTTGTCACACCTCCCGACAATGCACGGAGATTTGCCCCCTGAATCACAGGTCCTTCCGCCGTCGGGTCAGAAAAGGGAATGCCAAGCTCTATGAGGTCTGCACCGTTTTCCACCGCTGCACGGATAATCTTCCCCGTGGTTTCAAGGTCGGGATCGCCGCAGGTGATGAACGGAATGAATGCCTTGCCGCCCTTGAATGCTTCTCTGATCTTACTCATGAATATCCTCCCCTCTGTAGCGTGCGATCGCCGCACAGTCCTTGTCACCCCTGCCGGAAACGGTGATTACAATGATCTGATTTTTGTCCATCTGCGGTGCAATTTTCATAGCATGTGCAACAGCATGTGCGGATTCGATTGCCGGAATAATGCCCTCCGTTCTGGACAGGAATTCAAATGCCTCTACCGCTTCCGCATCTGTTACAGGTACATATTCCGCTCTGCCGATGTCATGGAGATGAGCGTGCTCGGGGCCGATGCCGGGGTAATCCAGACCTGCGGAAATCGAGTACACCGGTGCGATCTGCCCGTATTTGTCCTGACAGAAATAGGACTTCATTCCGTGGAAAATGCCCAGCCTGCCCGTGTTGATGGTCGCAGCCGTTTCAAAGGTATCAATACCCCTGCCTGCCGCTTCACAGCCGATCAGGCGCACGCTTTCGTTGTCGATGAAATGATAGAAGCTGCCCATTGCATTCGAGCAGCCGCCCACGCAGGCAATGACGGCATCGGGAAGTATGCACTATTTTTCCAAAATCTGCGCCCTGATCTCACGGGAGATGACCGCCTGAAAATCACGGACGATGGTCGGGAACGGGTGCGGACCCATCACCGAGCCAAGACAATAGTGGGTATCATCAATCCGGGAAGTCCACTCCCGCATAGCTTCGGAGACGGCATCCTTCAGCGTGGCAGTTCCGGTCGTGACGGGGATGACCTCCGCCCCTAAAAGCCGCATACGATAGACATTGAGTGCCTGACGCTTCGTGTCCTCCTTTCCCATGAATACGACGCATTCCATGTTGAGGAGTGCCGCTGCAGTCGCTGTTGCAACGCCGTGCTGCCCTGCGCCGGTTTCGGCAATCAGGCGTGTCTTGCCCATTTTCTTGGCAAGGAGTGCCTGCCCG
>JAFTQJ010000077.1 GCA_017462785.1 Oscillospiraceae bacterium
ATCACAAGATTCAAAATCATCGGCAGCCAGAGATACATGAAGTGCAGCATATTGATGCAGGATTCCGGCTGTACAGCTGCATTTGCCACATAACCGCCTGCTGCAAGAAGCCAGCCTGTGAGTGCTGTTCCGATACCGCCGCCGATCTTTACGCCGAGAGATGAGCAGGAATACATTGTGCCGTCAATACGCTTGCCTGTTGTACGGTAGGTGTAATCAGAGCAGGCTGCGATCAGCGCGTTCAGGTCTCCCTGCATCGGACTCATTGCAATTGCGGCTACACCTGTGAAGATGAGCATCATCGGGATGTTCTGCATATATCCGCCCACAACCACAAGTCCTCTTGCAATGGTGGAAATCAGGTAGCCGGTGAGGTTGAGCTTGTACATGCCCTTGCATTTCTTGACAAGATAGGGAGTAATCAGCAGACCGCAGATCATGGGGATGTTGATTGCAAGCGAGAAAGTGCCGAGCAGATCCTCATCACCGAGAATGTAGGTCATGTAGTAAATACCCATGCTGAGTGTGGCGGAGAAAAGCTGTGTGAGGATGTAGACTGCACAGATGATGATGTAGTATTTGTTTGCAAGGAGCAGCTTTGCAGCGTCAAGCAGTGAGTACTTCTTGCTTTCGTCCTCAGTGCGGTGCTCCTTGTCTGCAAGCTCAAAATCCGGATAGGCATCTGCGGAGAATTTTGCAGCCTCTTCATCGGCATGGTTTTCATTTTCCAGTTCTTCTTCGGGAAGTTCCTTGACGGAGAATACGGAGATGGTGTTTACAATCAGTCCGATGATTGCGTAGATGATGGCAATATTTCTCCAACCTTCTACACCGCCGCCGCACCAGTCAACGGCTTTCACAGTTACCGACTGGATCAGGAGGCTTGTTCCAAATGCGAAGATGAAGCGGATGGAACCCATCTGTACACGTTCGTTGCCGTTCTTGGTGATGAGTGCAGTTAGTGCAGAATAGGCGATGTTGTTGGCGGTATAGAATACGGCATTGAGCAGTGTGTAGGTGATGAAGAAGTATGCATATTTTGCGACATCACCCCACGTTGTAGGAATTGCAAAAATTGCAGCCAGCATCACACTGCATCCGATGTAGGGGAACAGCATCCAGGGACGAGCCTTGCCAAGCTTCGTTTGGGTTTTGTCGATCAGCGAACCGAATATGACATCTGTAAATCCGTCGAAAATTTTTGAAACCATCATCAGCGTTCCGACAATGCCTGCGTTCAGTCCTGCTGTATCGGTCAGATAGATCATAACAAAGGTGGCAAGGAATGCGTATACAACGTTTCCTGCGATATCTCCTGAGCCGTAGCCGATTTTGTTGTACCACTTGAGGTATTTCTTTTCAGTCATGTTACTCTCTCCTTTAAAAGAATTCAATATGTTTTTTGGCATATGTCCGAAGCAGGTCTCGAGTTCTGCTTTGGGAACAGTCTCCGTATCATCCGGAGTACTGCAATTCGATGAAAGGCACCTTTACTTTCTGATTCTATTCTACCATATCCGACACGCCGATTCCATAAACACAATGGGACAAAATATGCACAAAATGATACTTTGCTATTGCAATGTGGATTTGGATGTGCTATAATGGAGAAAAGAACACAGAAGGAGGTCTGTGCATTTATACGAACGTTGCCTATCTGCATAATTCCCTCACCGACATGGTGGATGAAAGCCGTTCTCTGATCGTGACCAGCTGCGGATACTATCGTGTCCACAGCCGATCCGTGGTGTCGACCGAACGCCCGCAGGGTAGAAGAGATTATCAGCTTTTGTACATCGCAAAGGGCAAGGGGTATTTTTATTTCGATGGACTTGACGGGAAAGAAACGGTCATCACAGAAGGAAACATGATTTTATTCCGTCCCGGTGAGATACAGTATTACTATTATCACGCTCCTGATAAAACTGAGGTCTACTGGGTTCATTTTACAGGACGCATGGTGGAGGGAATTCTGGATAACTATGAAATGCCGCAAAAGGAAAATGTATTCTATACGGGAACATCCCCCGACTATGCATGGCTGTACCGCCAGATGATACAGGAATTACAGCTGTGCCGGCCGAATTATGAAGAGCTGCTGACGCTCAATCTGCGGCACATCTTCATCCAGATCAACCGCTACATCAAAGAGGGACGCAAAAAGGGCAGCGACGCGCAGAACGAGATTGAACGTGCCACCCATTATTTCAATGAACACTACAATGAACAGATCAATATTGACGATTATGCCGCATCCCGCCACATGAGCACCTGCTGGTTTATACGAAGCTTCCGGCAGATTGTCAAGGTCACACCAATGCAGTACATCCTTTCGCTGCGTATGGCGAATGCACAGAGCTTGCTGGAATCGACGGAGTACAACATCTCCGAGATTGCAGAAGCAGTCGGATATGACAATCCGCTGTATTTCAGTAGGCTGTTTCATAAGCATATCGGGGTGTCGCCGTCGGAGTACAGGAAACAAAGAACATAATAGGTGCGTTTACTTGCCATGCGAGCGGCATCGATTCCATTCTATCGGGATAAGTATATTGAAAAAGGATGCCGAATGTGGTAGAATGGAAGTAACAGTAAATTTTGAAAACGATGAGGTGAACAGGATGCTATACCTGAAAGCAGCAAACCTTGCAGATATTGAAAAAGAATACCCCTTTGTCCGTAATATGCCACGAGATGAAAATGGAATGACCAATCCATGGCATGGTGTTTCCCGTGATGAATTCAATGAAGCCTTAAATACAATGATATCCAGTTCCAGAGGTGAGAATCTTCCGATGGGTCATGTGCCGGAAACCTTCTATTTTCTCTGGCACGATGATGAAATTGTCGGACAGTTTCGCATCCGTCATTATCTCTGTGACTCTTTACGGGAGGGTGCAGGGCATATCGGATACTTCATTGCAAAGCCCTTCAGAGGGAAGGGATATGCCACGGAAGGCCTGCGGCTGACACTGCAGGAAGCAATGCATATCATTCCGGAGGATGAGATCTATCTGCGGGTGAATCGTGACAATTCGGCGTCACTGCGTGTGATGCTGAAAAACGGCGGATATGTACATCATGAAGATACTGATAAATATTTTGTGCGAATCCGGAAAGGGGAACCAAAATGAAGATCATACAGTTTGAACCCCGATACCGTGATGACCTGATCTTCATGATCCTCGAAGCCAAAAATGCCCTCGACAGAGTGCCGGGGCTGAATGAAGATCTTTTGGATATTGAAAAGCATTACTTTGCCAAAGGCGACATGTTCTGGATCGCTGTGGATGAACACGACAGAGTGATCGGCAGTGTAGGATACAATTCCATTCCCGATACATCTGAAATCTGGCTGCATCGGCTGTTTGTGAAAGCTGATCGGAAGCGTCAGGGTATCGGAACAAAGCTCCTTGCGACTGCGGAAACCTATGCAAAAGAGCACGGTAAAACGGCAATATATGTTCATCTGGGAACGCCGAAGGAGCAGTGGGCAGAGTCCTATCGGTTTTATCCGAAACATGGGTATGCAGTGTATGATGTGGCGAAACCGAATTATATGAAGAAAGAACTTTAGGGGGCATTTATGGATACAGAAAAACTCTCCACACAATTCAGCGTCAGAAAATTAACTGACAACGATGTACCACAGATTTATGAATTGTGCAAGAGCAATCCACTTTATTATGAGCATTGCCCTCCGTTTGTATCGGCGGAAAGCGTTCAGAGAGATATGACTGCCCTGCCGCCGCATAAAACCATGGAAGATAAATTCTATGTCGGATATTTCGATGGAAACAAGCTGATTGCAGTCTTGGACTTGATTCGTGAATTCCCCGATAAAGCCACTGCTTTCATTGGATTCTTCATGATGGATATAGCGATGCAGCATAAAGGCATCGGCACAAAAATCATTGATGATCTATGCTTGTACCTGCGGCAGCAAGGTTACTCCCATATCCGGCTTAGTTGGGTAAAAGGCAATCTGCAGGCCGAACATTTCTGGCATAAGAATGGATTTATAGAGACAGGAGTCGCATCACAAACTGAGAACTATACGATGATATTTGCACAAAGAGAACTATAGGCCGATTTTACTACATACGAAAAGAAAGGAACACCCCATGCCCCTAAAAATCTCCCTCTGCGACGACGAACCGCAGCAGATCACGCAGATGAAAACGCTCCTCCATGAATGGAGTACAAACAATAACATAGAAATCGAAACCCACGAATACGGCAGTGCCGAGCAGTTCCTGTTCGACTACGAAACCAATGCCTGCGACCTGCTGTTGCTGGATATTGAAATGACGGGCCTCAATGGCATGGAACTTGCCAAACACCTCCGTGCCAAAGGCGATCTGCTGCCCATCGTCTTTATCACAGGCTTTTCGGAATATATGAGCGACGGCTATGATGTAGAGGCTCTCCACTATCTGCTCAAGCCTGTGAAGAAAGATAAGCTGTTTGCAGTTCTGGACAGATACATCGCAAAATGCCGGACTTCTCCGCAGCTGCTTCTCCCATGTGAGGACGGCACTGTCCGTGTGGTAGAGGACAGCATCCTCTACTGCGAAGCCATGGGCAAGAAAACGCACCTGCATCTACTGGACAACAGAACGCTCATCTGCACTGCCGGAATCAGCAAGCTCACGAAGGAACTCAGCAGCGATTTTATCCCATGCCATCGTTCCTATCTCATCCATCTGCGATACATCCGCAGTATCAGCAAAACGTCGGTTACCATGGATAACGGACAGGAACTGCCGCTGTCACGCAGGCTGTATGAGAGCGTGAATCGGGCGTTTATTACCTATTACAAGGAGAAGCTGTCATGAAAATTCTATGGATCATCCTCATCCTACTCGGCATCTTCCTGCTTGGACTTGCCGCATTCTTCGGCACCCGTGCGATCATCTTCCATATCGTGGACAAGCGGATTGCACGATTTCAGAGCGACCTGATCGCAAAGCAGACTGCCGAAATTCAGAATATGTACCGCCAGATGCAGGAGTGGCGGCATGACTATCGAAATCACATTCAGAACATGAAAAACCGTCTGGAATCCGACGATCATTCGGAGCTTGGGCAATATCTCGACGATCTTGCCGATGACCTCACCATGGCGGATACCTCCATCAAGACAGGCAACGTCATGGCGGATGCGGTGCTGAACAGCAAGCTGTCCGTGGCAGAGCAAAAGTACATCCGCCTGTCGGTGAAAGCACAGATTCCGGAGAGTACGCCCATGACGGATGTGGAGCTGTGTTCGGTGCTCGGCAACCTTCTCGATAATGCCGTGGAGGCTTGCGAAAAGCTGCCTGTGAATGACAGATTCCTGCGTGTGTACATCCACAAATTCAAGGGGCAGTTCTATCTCTCCGTGCAGAACGCCGCCGGAGAAGTCAAGCGAAAAAACGGCATGTTCTGTTCCGATAAACAGGGCAGCCACGGCTTCGGACTCTTCCGCATCGACCGCATTGCAAAAAAATACGGCGGCTATGTGAACCGCCAGTATGAGGAAGGTGTGTTTGCCACGGAGCTGATGATTCCACTTGAAAATTGACAACTCGTTCCGTATTTTGACCGTTCGTTCCGATTTTTACACGAACGGTCAATTTTGTGTTATAATCAGAACAGCAGAATTGTCCGGTTCATGCGGAGCAAAATTGCGGTCAAGCTGGCTCAGCTTGCGAACGGTCAATTTTATGCTACAATTGGAGTGAGGTGAAGGCTATGGCAAAAAAGAAAATCAAAATCCAAAAATACGAACGTACCAAGCAGAAAAAAGCATGGAAACTCTGGTATAAGGAACGGGACGAAGCCTCCCACACAGTCCTCCAAAATATGCTCTGGGTAGTGCGGGAAGCGTGGACGTCCAGCAAGTCCATTGCCCTTTGCATGGGCCTAACCGTCCTGGGGCGGACGCTGGGAAACCTGTGCGGCAGCTTCACAAACAAGTATGTGGTGGAACTGGCTCTGGGAACGTCCTCCCGTGTGACGCTGGCAGTCATCACGCTGCTGCTCATCATCGGTACAAGACTGTTCCACATGATTGCCAATGAAGCGGATAGCTATGATGACTATGTGGCATCGTTCCGTTTCAAGAATATGCTGCACCGGAAGCTCATGCGAAAACAGATGACCATGGACTACGAAATGAGCGAAGATCCGGCCGTCAGCGACAACCGTCAGAAAGCCACAACCGCCCATTCCTGGATCATCAATGCAGCCAATCGCAACATAGCGGATCTGATGATTGCACTCTTGGGCATTGTGTCCTACAGTGGTATCCTGTCCATTCTGAACCCTGTGATGATTCTCATTGTCGCCGTGCCTGCCATTTCCATATACTACATCAACAAGCACAAAATGCTCTGGATCTGGGGCATGGCGGAACACTGGCAGGGCTATGAACGAGAACTTGGCTATATCACCAGTGCCGGCATGAGTTACCAGTACGGCAAGGATGTCCGCTTGTTCGGCATGGAAACATGGTTCGCTTCCCTCTTCCAGCGTGCCAAGAATCACCGTCTTGAATGGTATGAACAGCAGGACGCATGGGAACTCAAATGGGATATTCTCGGACTCATCGTACAGGGCATCGGCAATTTTGCCGCCTATGCCTATGTGATTTATCTGGTGGTTTCGAGCAATATCGGCGTCGGTTCCTTTGTGCTGTATTTCACATCCATCCGTGGTCTGTCACTGGCACTGCGTGACTGGTGCGACAAGTATTCCGGTGTCCAGTGGTTCTCCAACAACATCAACTACATGCGTGACTACTGCGATATGCAGGACAAAACCAACTGTGGTGAGGGTGTCCCCCTGCCCGAGGGTGCCTGTGAAATCGAATTCCGAAGCGTCACCTACACCTATGCCGGCAGTGAAGAACCGACGCTCCGCAATCTCTCTTTCACCCTGAAAAAGGGCGAAAAGCTGGCACTTGTTGGTCTCAACGGTGCAGGCAAGACCACCATTATCAAGCTGCTCTGCGGACTCTACGACCCGACGGAGGGCGAGATACTCTTAAACGGCGTAAATGTCAAGGAATACAACCGTGAGGCATACTTTGCCATGTTCTCCAGCGTGTTTCAGGACCTGTCGTTCCTGCCCGTGACCGTTGCGGAGAATATCACCATGCAGCATAAAGCGGATATGGACATGGGGCGGCTTACAGAATGCCTGCAAAAAGCGGGCATCTATGAAAAAATCCAGAGCCTGCCGCAGGGGCTGGACAGCCGCATGATTCGTTCGGTCTTTGAAGATGCCGTGGAATTTTCCGGCGGCGAAACACAGAAGCTTGCCCTTGCAAGGGCATTGTACAAAGGCGGTGCCGTCCTCCTGCTGGATGAACCCACCGCTGCACTGGACCCGATTGCCGAACAGGAAATGTACCTTCGCTATGCGGAATTTTCCAAAGAGAAATCCAGTGTGTTCATCTCCCACCGCCTTGCCTCCACAAGATTCTGTGACCGCATTCTGCTCATCGAAAACGGCGGTATTGCGGAGGAAGGCACGCATGCAGAACTCATGCAGCTGCACGGAAAATATGCGGAACTGTTTGATTTGCAAAGCAGCTACTACAACAAGAAAGAGGGTGAGGATTTTGACACGTAAGGAACAGAGAAACGCCGATTTTGCGGTGTTCAAGCAATCGCTGAAACTGGTCAACGATGCCGACAAGCACCACACGCTTCGTACCGCAGCGGATCAAGTGTTCGGTCTGCTTTCGGCATTTGTGAACACCTTCCTTGCAGCGAACATCATGAACGGCATCGAACAGGGTGCGGACCTGCAGGGACTGCTGATTCAAGCTGCCGTTGTCTTCGGCATCGAACTTGCCTGCTGGATTATTTCACGGTTGTTCAGACGGAGAAAAAACTGCCATGACTTCCTGCTGCAGCAAAATCTGAACCGGGTGCTTGTGGAAAAAATCACCGGTATGGACTATGTGAAGCTGGAAGACAACCGCACCCACCAGGCGTTCTACAAAGCCAACCAGTATCTGCTTGATAATCTCGGTGTCCGAAGACTGGAGGTGAACTTCAACTACTTCATTCTCGGTGTCATGGAACTTCTGATTGGTGTCATCCTAATCGCACCGCTTGCCTTTGCACAGCGTACTGTCACCACGGGATTTACCGGCTTCATCCAGTCTGTATGGGGCTTGCTTGCCCTGATTGCGATTGTGACGCTGCTGGAGGTCTATGGTGGAACCGTCATCAACCAGAAAACCTACAAAATCTGGAATCAAGCTGTGATGGACGCCAATGCCCTCCATTCCTTGTCCGATCAGCTGGAACGCCACGTCCTCCACAATTACCGAAACGGCAAGGATATCCGTCTCTACGGTCAGCAGAAACTAATCCTTTCCAAAATCACTGACGTTGCGGACACACACCGCAGCATCTGGCAAAAAAACTGGCTGCAGCTGCTTGCCCCCAATACCGCTCTTTCGGGTATCAGCACCCTGACAAGTATACTCATGTTCGCCTTTGCAGTGTACCGCTGTGCAACCGGCATGCTTGGTGCTGGCGATGTCATCGCCTTTTCTCTCTATTTTTCGCAGATTCAGAACGGCATTTCCAATATCTCCGATGCTTACGGCAGTATCATGTCCTGTATTCCCAATGCGAAATTCGTGTTCGATTTTCTAGACATCCCTGACGAAAAATACATGGGCACCATCCCAACCGAAAAACGAACCGACAATGAGTATGAATTTGAATTCAGGCACGTCTGGTTCCAATATCCCGGCTGTGAGGAGTATGCTTTGAGGGACATCAACCTCAAGTGGAAGATCGGTGAAAAAATGGCACTTGTGGGACGCAACGGCTGCGGAAAATCGACACTTGTCAAGCTCCTGTGCAGGCTCTATGATCCCACAAAGGGCGAAATCACCCTCAACGGCATCGACATCCGCAAGTACGATTATGCGGACTATATGGCACTCTTTTCCGTCGTGTTTCAGGATTCCCATCTGTTCTCGTTCTCCATGGCGGAGAATGTGGCGGCAAGCACGGAATACGATGCCGAGCGAGTGACGGAGTGCGTGAAGCGTGCAGGACTCGGCGAGCGTCTGGCAACCATGCCGCATGGCATTGAGACCTGTCTGTATAAGGATTTTGATCCTGAGGGCGTTGAGATCTCCGGCGGTGAGGAACAGAAGCTCTGTCTTGCAAGAGCGATCTACAAGGGTGCACCGTTCATCGTACTGGACGAACCCACCGCCGCACTCGACCCGATTTCCGAGCATGATATCTACACGAAGTTTAACAGCATTGTAGGCACTCGCACGGCGATCTATATTTCCCACAGATTGTCTTCTTGCCGGTTCTGTGATGAGATCACGGTGATGGAGAACGGACGGATTGCAGAGCGTGGATCTCATGAAAGATTGCTGGAACAGCAGGGCGTGTACCAGAAGCTCTGGACGGCACAGGCGGAGTATTATAAAGATACGGCTGGTGAACTATATGCATAAATCAAATGACCTTGTGGACATTGTATCCACAAGGTCATTTTTTGTTTCAAGGGGTTAATTTTTCGCCGCTTTCCTTTGACTGGTACTTGAAAAGGTACTCAAAAGCCGGAAAACTGTCCTATTACTTTTGAAAGAACTTTTCAAGTACCAGCAGGATGTGCAGTATGGAACACCAGAAAATCCTTGACGAAATCGGCTACTACAAGGCAAAGGCCATCACGGAACTGCTCTATTCAGCAGGACTTATTACATTTGACGAGCATGACAAATTAACCGAAATAAACCGCCGAACTTTCTCTCCCTTGTATGCAGACTTATTACCGAAAACGCTTGCAAAAGCACCGAAACAGAGTTAATATAGCATACAAGAAAGGAGGAAGTCTCATGAATATCAAAAAAATTGAAGCCCAGAAGCAGGAAGTCAAAAAACTCCGTGTGGCGGCGTACTGCCGTGTATCAACGGACAGTGACGAGCAGAGAGACAGTCTTGAAACGCAGAAACAGCATTTTGAAGCCTGGATCAGACTGCATTCCGATTGGGAGTATGCGGGCGTGTTCTACGATTTCGGCATCACCGGAACAAAAGCAGAAGTCCGTGACGGTTTGCAGGCACTTCTGTATGAGTGCCGTATCGGACGCATTGATTATGTGCTGACCAAATCTGTGAGCCGATTTGCCAGAAATACGGTTGACTGCTTATCCATTGTACGAGAACTGCTTTCCTATGGCATTCCGATTTATTTTGAGAAAGAGAATCTCGATACCGGAAGCATGGAAAGTGAGCTGATTCTGTCGATTATCAGCAGTCTGGCACAGGATGAATCGGAGTCCATCTCAAAAAATGTCAAGTGGTCTACACAAAAGCGTATGGAGAACGGCAGTTACAAAATTGGCTGTGTTCCCTATGGCTACACGAAGAATGAACATGGGGATATGGTAATCGTGCCGGAAGAATCGGATGTGATACAGTACATTTTCAACTCCGTTGTGTCCGGTATGGGCGTGTACAAAATTGCAAAAAATCTGAATGCACGGCATATCCCTGCAAGAAAAGGCGGTAAATGGTCAACAACCACACTGCTGGATATTCTGGTCAATGAGAAATATGTGGGTGATGCCCTGTTTCAAAAGACCTACACCGACAGCAATTTTCAAAGGCATGACAATCATGGTGAGATGAAAACGCATCTGGTGCTGGAACATCACGAGCCGATCATCAGCAGAGAATTATTTGAAAAGGCTGGTGCGATTCTGTCACAGAGAGCCAAAGAACGTGGCATTCAGAAAGGATCAGCAAAGTATCAGCAGCGATACGCTTTTTCAGGAAAAATCATCTGTGGGCAGTGCGGCGATAAGTTCAAACGGCAAACCTACACCAGCGGCATCACATGGGCTTGCAAAACACATCTGTTCCATAAGTCGCAGTGTTCCATGAAATATATCCATGATGATGCGGTCAAAGCGGCATTTGTCACCATGATGAATAAGCTGATTTTTGCCAGAAAGCTGATGCTTCGACCTCTGTGTGAAGCACTTCGGATTGCAGGCAGTGACGAGAATCTGCAAAGAATCCTGCACCTGAAAGAGGAATTACAGCACAATGCGGAACGCAAGGATGAATTGCGGAAATTGAGGGCAAGGGGCATCATCGACAGCGTTCTCTACAATCAGGAAGTCAGCCGCATTGAAAAACAGAGCGACGAATTCCGTGCGGAAATCAGAGGTCTTGGAAATGCAGAGTCCGGCAGCAGTCTGAAAGAAGCAGAAAGGCTTATGAAGTATGCGGAATCGGCAGATATGCTTTCCGAATTCTCGGACAATCTATTCGCTGATTTCGTTGAGAACATTACAGTATACGATCGAACACATATCGGTTTTCAGTTGAAATGCGGATTGACCTTAAAGGAGGAGTTATGTACGGGTACAGAATCGAAAATGGAATCGCCGTGATTGATGAACAGGAAGCGGCGGTAATCATCGGGATTTTCAACGGTCATCTTTCCGGCATGAGTTTGACAGCCGCCGCCGAAAACGCCGGTCACTCGATGGTTCACAGCCGTGTGAAGAACATCATCAAAAGAACCTATTATGTGGGTGATGACTTTTATCCTGCAATCGTGAGCAAACAGACATTTGCAAGAGCCAATGCAGAACTGATCCGCCGTGCCGATAAGCATTACAGAGGAAGCAGAAGAAAAGCACCGCCGATTTTCAAAGAGTTTACACTCTCCGTTCCGGCGATGCAGTTTGAAGATCCGATCAGGCAGGCAGAATACATTTACAGTTTGATAGAGGTGCGAAAATGAATGTAATAACCATTCCGGCAAAGCCGCAAAAGGGCAGCAATGCTGCAAAGGTAGAAGTGAAAAAACTCCGGGTAGCGGCATACTGCCGTGTCTCCACTGACAATGAGGAACAGGCAACCAGTTATGAAGCACAGATTGCCCACTACAGAGAATTTATCAGTTCCAATCCCGACTGGGTGCTTGTGGATGTGTACGCCGATGACGGTATCAGTGCAACGTCTACCAAGAACCGTGAGGAGTTCAACAGGATGATTGAGGACTGCAAACAAGGAAAAATCGACATGATCTTTACAAAGTCCATCAGCCGTTTTGCCAGAAATACCGTGGATTGTCTGAATTACATCCGTGAACTGAAAGGCATGAATATTCCAGTATTCTTCGAGAAAGAATCCATCAACACGATGGACGCAAAGGGTGAAGTCATGCTCACCATCATGGCATCACTTGCACAGCAGGAATCCGAGTCTTTAAGCCAGAATGTGAAGCTGGGGTTGCAGTATGGCTTTCAGCAGGGCAAGGTCATGGTGAATGCACGGCTGTTTCTCGGATATGACAAGGATGAAGATGGCAATCTCGTCATCAATCCGGAACAGGCGGAAATCGTCAAACGTATTTTTCGTGAATATCTTGAAGGTGCAAGCTGCAAGAAAATCGGCAGAGGGCTGGAACGTGACGGCATTCTGACTGTCCGTGGCAGCAGCCGATGGCATGACAGCACGATACGTAAGATCCTTGAAAATGAAAAGTACATGGGCGATGTTCTGCTGCAAAAGACCTATACTGTGGACTTTCTTCGCAAAAAGCGAGTAGTGAATAACGGCGTGATGCCGCAGTATTACATTGAGGGACATCATGAGCCAATCATTCCGAAAGAACTCTTTCTGAAAGTGCAGGAAGAAATTGCAAGGCGTGGTTCGGAGCGTGATTGTCTGGGCAAGAAGCGTGGGTTCAGCTCCAACCATTGCTTTTCACAGGTGGTGTACTGTGCCGAGTGCGGCGAGCAGTATCGCCGGATTCACTGGAATAACCGTGGCAAGAAATCCATCGTGTGGCGTTGCACCACCCGACTGCATGACAAGGAAAAGTGCCGTGCGAGGACGGTCAGCGAGACATTGCTGCTGGATGCCTTTCTTGATGCAGTAAATGAAATGCTTGGGGACAGTCAGGTTTATCTGAAACGGCTGAAGGAGAATCTCGAAACTGCTATTCACCTGACAAATCCCGATTCGGCAGAAGCACTTGCCGCAAGGATGGCGGCATTGCAGCAGGAACTGATCGACCGCACCAGCCGCCGTGAGAATTATGATGACCTTGCGGAAGAAATTCTCCACCTGCGAGAAGTGCAGGCACAGACGGTGATGGACAATGCCGCCAAAGCCGAACACAAGAAACGCATTCGGGAACTTCGGGCGTTTATCCGTTCCCAGCCGCACGGCATCACAGAGTTTGATGAAACGCTGGTGAAGCATTTGGTGGAGAGGGTGACGGTGTTCGGGGATTATCTGGTGTTTCAGTTGAAATCGGGGGTGGAGGTTGTGGTGGAGAAGTGAATGGATGAAGAAAACCTGCTTTCCTTTGCGGTCAGCAGGTTTTTGTACACATTCAGTTATGCCGAACATCGAATTTTTCTTTCATAAATGAACATCCAACCAGAACAAGCAGCAACATTGATTTAACCATATACAAAATAGTAATCCATGCGGCTGTTACACCCTCCATATCGAAGGTAAACCGGGTGATATTGGCAAGAGGATTCAGAATTTCTCCTGCAATCAGACCAACCCTCTTTACTCCTCCAACATATTCTTCATTTGGAACAATTTGAGGGTCGTAAGCATCTCCTTCAACGAAAAACTGATTCGTCTCACTATCGTAATAATTATCAAAATCTGGATTTTTGTATCTTTCATCAATCTCATACAGATAATCGAAAGATCCTATTGTTTTAGGATTACTGAGATAAATTTCTGAAATAATGCCGCCATAATAGAAAACGACCGACAGAACAAGAAGCACGGGCACCAGAATATTCCTAAAACGAATTCGCCGTATCATCCATGCGTAAACAGCCGATGCTGCTAACATAACAAGCAGCTGACATATAAGCATCAGAATAATGTTTGGAGTAAACAATGCCATTCTGAATCCATTGCACAGTAATACCAGGAATACGATTCCAATTTGCACCGCAAAACTGAGCAGACTGCCTAATACCACATCCCAGTACTGTTTCCTTGCATCTTTCCCGTTCTTCTTAAATAGGAAGTACTGAAGAAATATAAATGAAAAAAACGTATATAGTATCGAACAGCTTATAAAAATACCGGTAAACGTTTCATCTATTGCAGGAAGGGATTCGCTGAAATATGCTGCTGCCTGTGCTTCATCCATAACTTCCATATTCACGCCCCTGTTAAGCTGTATTAATATACTGTTATATAAAATACCAACCTTTGTATACGCATAGGAGGACATACTTACAGCATCATTGTAGGATTTCGTAAACGGTATAGTGCTTGCTATATTCATTGACAACGTGACCATATAGACTATTACAAACGTAATTAACGAAATGACTGCAAGTTTATTGTTCTTTGCAAATTCTCTGATTTTGTCCATTCTTGATTTCCTTTCTATGTAGCTAAATATCGTTTCATGATTTTCTAAATGATGATTGTGTTCTATGAAATATCTCCGACATCAAAACCACGCACTCAACGTGACTCGTCCCCGGAAACAGATCCACTGCTCTGACCTTTTCCACGGCATAGCCTCTTTCGGCGAAAGCGGCGGCATCACGGGCGGCGGTGGAGGGGTTGCAGGAGATCATGACGATACGCTTCGGGGACATGGCGGCAACTGCATCGATACAGGGCGTATCACAGCCCTTTCTCGGCGGATCAAGTACCACTGTGTCCGGTGCGGTGCCCTGCTTTTGCAGCATCTGTGCGATCTCTCCGGCATCGCCGCAATGGAACTGTGCATTCGTGATCCCGTTTCTAAGGGCGTTTTCCTTTGCATTCTCCGCTGCCTCCGGCACCACCTCCGCACCGATCAGCTCCCCTGCCCTATCCGCCATCGAAAGCCCGATCGTGCCTGCACCGCAGTACAGATCCAGCAGAAGCTCACCGCCCGTCAGCTGGGCATACTCCTTCGCAATGCCGTACAGACGCTCCGCCTGTGCCGTGTTCACCTGATAGAACGACTGCGGGGAGATCTCAATTTCGTTTCCGCACATCGTATCCGAAATGGTCGGCTTTCCGGCAAGCACCTGCGTTGTTTTTCCCAGAATCACGTTGGTTTTCTCCGGATTGATATTCTCCGTGATGCTCACAAGCTCCGGAAATCTGCTTTGCAGTCCGGAGAGGAGGTGCTGCACCTTGCGGCGGATGGATTTCCGCACCACGAAGCAAAGTGCTGTTTCCCCGCTGTGATAACCACGGCGGAGGTAGATATGCCGCAGAAGCCCCGTATTCGTCCGTTCGTCATATGCCGAAACGCCGGCGTTCTGCAATGCCGGCAGGAGGTATTCAAGGATCTCTGCAAAGCCCTCCGGCTGGAGCAGGCAGCCGGTAAAGGGGATCACCCGATGGCTGTGCCGTGCGTAGAAGCCGCAGACCAGCCTGCCGTCCTGCATAGCAACCGGGTACTGTGCCTTGTTTCTGTAACCCTCACGCCCGTTCGGGTCGCCGAGGATCGGTTCAAATTCCGGAGAGAGCTTTCCGATTCTGGTGAATGCATCCTGCACAAAATCCTGTTTGTAACGCAGCTCCTCCTCGTAGGTCACATGCCGGAACACGCAGCCGCCGCACTGACGGAATACCGGACAATCCGGTTCACAGCGTCCCTGTGCAGGCTCGGTCAGCTCTGCGATGATGCCGAATGCATAGCTTTTGAGCACCTTCACGATCTTCACACGGAGCTTGTCGCCGACTGCGGTCATGGGGACGAATACGGCGATGCCGTCAATGCGGCAGACACCGCTGCCCTCCGTGGTCATGCCGGTGATCTCGGCTTCATAGATCTCATTCTTTTGCAGCATCTGCCGCACCTCCTGTACCGTTCTGCATCCTTTCGAGGATCTCCTCGATCTCGTCCTTTTTGCCCATCAGTTTTTCAAAGCGGCTGATGTACTCATAGGGGAATTTGTAGTTGTGCACCCTCGTGATCTTGCCGTTCGGTTCGACAAGCTTGGTCGATGCTGCACAGCCGGCTCCGAGGATGGTCTGGGTTTCGTCCATAATGAGGATGTTGTAGAGGTTCTCCTTGCCCTCCTTGGCGTAGCCGACATTCTCCAGATTGCCGACGGTGTTCTTCTGGCGGTACATATAGTACGGTCTGTAGCCGTTTTCGGGAAGTGCCTTTGCGGACAGCTCCGCCATGCGTTCCACCGCTGCAATATGATGCTCACCGCTGCCGCTGTAGAGATCCGCTGCACGTTTGAGCGTCAGGGTATGCACGGTGATGCTGTCAGGATCGAGAGCCATGACACGTTCAAGCGTGTCGGCAAAGCCCTCGAAGGTGTCGGTGGGAAGTCCTGCGATCAGGTCCATGTTGATGTCATCAAAGCCCAGTTTCCTTGCCAGCAGGAACGCATCGATCGCCTGCTGTGCGGTGTGCCGTCTGCCGATGGCTTCCAGAACGCTGTCCTGTAAGGTCTGGGGGTTGACAGAAATTCTCGTAGCACCCATTTCCTTGATGACACGCAGCTTGTCCTCCGTGATGGTGTCGGCACGTCCTGCCTCGACGGTGTATTCCCGTGCACCGGCGATGTCGATATGTGTGCGGATCGCCCCCATCACCTGACGCAGCTGCTCTGCGGAAATGGAGGTGGGAGTGCCGCCGCCGATGTAGACCGACTGGACATGCAGACCGTACTTGCGGATGATCTCGCCGAGAATGCCGATCTCCTTGCAAAGATAGGTGATGTAGTCGGGAATGAGCTGCATGGCACTGTCCATGGAATGGGACACAAAGGAGCAGTAGCTGCATCTGGTCGGGCAGAACGGGATGGAGATGTACAGCCCGATCTCCTTGGCACTGTGCGGCAGGATGGGCTGCTGGATGAGGGCGGTGTCCATGGCAAGCTGCATTTTCTCATCGGAAATGAGAAAACGTTCCTGCAAATGCCGGCTTGCCTGCTCCGGAGTCATGCCGCTGTCAAGCAGCTGGATGACACGGCGTACAGGGCGGATGCCCGTCAGCAGTCCCCACGGGGGCGTATAGCCCGTCATATCCTGCAAGGTTTCATAGAGCAGGCGGCAGAGGGCATATTCCACCTCGGAGCTTTTCACATCGGGGGCGGTATGGGGCTGGCAGGGGTTGAGCATGGCAAGCGAACGCTTGCAGGAAGAGGTGCCCAGACGGATGTCCACCTCACACTTGACCGCTGTTTCCGTATACTCGCAGGAGGTGAGGATGTAATTGGGCACATCCTCCGGAATTTCGCCGTTCTCGCAGAGCAGGAAACGGACATGCGGAATGAAAAGCTTTGCGGTTGCCTGTACCTCGTAGCCGTGGCGGTGATTGCGGAATACGAGGGCATATTCATGTTTCTGTTCCATCATACACTCCTCATATAGGGATTGGTGCGGCGTTCTGTGTCGAGCGTGGTTTTCATGCCGTGACCGGAATAAACGGTGTACTCCCCTTCCAGCTCACGCAGCATTCTGAGGGAGGCACGCATTTCTCCCACATCGCCGCCGAGGTCGGTTCTGCCGATGGAGCCACGGAAGAGGGTATCGCCGGCAAGCATCACATCACCGGTGAGGTAGCAGACGCTGCCGGAGGTATGACCGGGGGTATGCAGGACGGTGAAGGTATTTTCGCCGACAGTGATTTTTTCGCCGTCCGTGACAGTGGTGTAAGCACCCACCTGCCGGAAGGGGGAGCGTGTGATCTGTGCGGCAAGATTGAGGAAGGCATCCTTCAGCATTTCTGCATCCTTTTCATGGATGAAAACCTCAGCTCCGGTGGCTTCTCTGACCGCTTCCACGCCGCCGATATGGTCATAGTGACCGTGGGTCAGGAGAATGGCTTTCAGGGTCAGGTCATGCTGTTCCAAAAAACGAAGCAGCTCCTCCGGATCGCCGCCGATGTCCGCAGCGGCACAAAGTCCGTTTCCGCAGTCGATGATATGGCAGTTGGCACGAAGCTCTCCAAGCTCCAATGTATCAATTCTCATAAATGCTCCTTTCCGTCCCGCAGTGAGGACAGCAAAATCGTACTTGCTACTATTGTAGCATAAAATGTGGAAAAAATCAAGGTTCTGGGAGGAATCTTGTGCCGCCTCCGGCTTCGGCGGGCAAATTTCTGTACATTGACGGAATTATTTGGAAACCTCTTGATTTTCGATCCGGATTCCTGTATAATAAAACTACAGTGAATGGAAAAAAGAATGGAAAAGAGGGTCCATATGAAACTGAATCAAAAGAGGATCGGACTGCTTGTACTCCTTCTGCTTCTGATTGGTGCAGCGGTATTCGGCATCTCGCTGGTGTTCCGGCAGCAGGAAACGCAGCCTGTGTCGCTGGAGATCACAGAAACAACAGCCCCGACCCAGCCAGCGGCGGAGAGCATTCCGGCTGAAATACAGGCTCCGACCTTTGCACCGATCGAGGTACCGGATTCTGTGCAGCTCGAAGTTCCCTATATTTCACAGAAAGGACTGCTGCCGACCGGCTGTGAGCTGGTCAGCTCCAAAATGCTGCTGGAATACTGGGGGCTGGAGCTGACCATCGAGGAGATCATTGACAACACTTTCTGTGAATACCCCGTCACAAAAAACGGCAGAACCTACGGCTACAGCCCGTACGATGCATTTGTCGGCAGTCCGTGGGATGAAACCAGCTTCGGCTGTTTTCCGCCGGTCATCACGGACATGATGAACATGCTGCTGCCGGAGGAGCTGGAGGCGGTCGATCTTTCGGGCATGGAGCTTGCGGAGATCGCTGAAACCTACCTCCCCCGTGAAATGCCCGTGCTTGTCTGGGCGACCATCAGCATGATCGAGAGCTACCCGAGCATTGGCTGGTACCTGACGGACGAAAACGGCAACCCGACCGAGGAATGGTACGAATGGCCGGCAAATGAGCACTGTCTGGTACTGGTGGGGTATGACAGCGAACGCTATTATTTCAACGATCCCTACAATGGAAGAGGCTTGGTTTCCTATTCAAGGGAGCTTGCGGAAACAAGGTATGAGGAGATCGGGAAAATGGCGGTGGTTGTGATGGAGGAGCAATATGCCGGATGATGCTTGCAAAATCTGTCAATTCATGCTATAATAGAACAGCAGCCCAACGGCTGCTGTTTCTATTGCAATTTTGAAAGGAAGTTATGCAAATGTCACCATTTCTCAAAGGTATGCGGCACGGTATCCCGATCGCTCTGGGGTATCTGTCCGTTTCGTTCGGCTTCGGCATCCTTGCGGCGAAGCATTTCAGCACCGCTGTTGCCACCATCATTTCGGCATCGAACCTCACCTCCGCCGGTCAGCTCGCAGGGCTGAACATCATGGCGGAATGTGCCCCCTCCATTGCGTCATTTCTGGAAATGGCTCTCACACAGCTCATCATCAATATGCGGTACGGGCTGATGGGCATCTCCCTCTCCCAAAAGCTCGACGGCACATTCAACACGCCCCGACGCATGCTCACCTCGTTCGGCATCACCGATGAGATCTTTGCAGTGGCATCCTCACAGGAGGGAAAGATCACCGCACGCTACCTCTATGGGATGATCCTGATCGCCTTTCTCGGCTGGACGGGCGGCACCTTCCTCGGTGCGTCCGCAGGTGAAATCCTCCCCCAGTCCCTGACCGATGCAATGGGGCTTGCCCTCTATGGCATGTTCCTTGCCATCATCATTCCGCCGGCACGCAAGAGCAAAGGTGTTCTGCTCGTTGTTATCACAGCGGCGGCTCTGAGCCTTGTGTTCAAATACCTCATGCCCTTCATCACCAGCGGCTTTGCAGTCATTCTGTGTGCGGTTGCGGCGGCGGCTCTGGGTGCGTTCCTGTGCCCTGTCAGAGAGGAGGAAAACGCATGAGTACCGGAAATATCGCCATTTACATACTCGTCATGGCTGGCGTGACCTATCTCATCCGGATGCTGCCTTTCACGCTGTTCCGGAAAGAGATCCAGTCACAGTTTTTCAAGAGCTTTCTCTATTATGTGCCCTATGCGGTGCTCAGTGCAATGACGATCCCGTCCATTTTCTATGCGACCGGCAATCCCATCACTGCCGCTGCCGGTACAGTCACGGCGGTGCTGCTCGCCTATTTCCGCAAGCCCCTGATCGTGGTAGCACTTGCGGCTTCTGCGGCGGCGTTTGTGACAGATGTGGCTCTGCAGTATCTCGGATAAACCAAAAACTCCCGAAAGATTCGTTCTTTCGGGAGTTTTTCTTTGCTCAAAGAATCTCGGTCACGGTGAAATCCTTATCCTCCACCGTCTTTTTCAGCAGAGCATCATCCGCAGGGGCTGTGAGTGTGAGCACGGCGGTGCCTTCCTTGTGGCTGACCTCAGCGGATGCCACCATTTCGAGGGCTTCGAGAGCCTTCTTCACAGTTGCCTCGCAGTGCGGACACATCATGCCGGTGATCTTCATGGTCTTTGTCATGGCTTTCTTCTCCTTTTTGTGCTTGATTCGGATTTTTCTATCTTTTGCGGCGTTGTACATGCCGAAGAGATTCAGTCTGAGGGCATTCGATACCACGCAGAAGCTCGAAAGGCTCATTGCGGCGGCTCCGAACATCGGGTTAAGCTCCCAGCCGAACAGGGGGATCCAAACGCCTGCTGCAAGCGGAATGCCGATGATATTGTAAATAAACGCCCAGAACAGATTTTCACGGATATTCCGCAGGGTCGCACGGCTCAGGCGAATAGCGGCGGCGGCATCGGTCAGATGGCTTTTCATCAGCACGATGTCGGCGGCATCCATCGCCACATCCGTTCCGGCACCGATCGCAATGCCGATGTCCGCACGGGTCAGTGCAGGAGCATCATTGATGCCGTCACCGACCATGATGGTCCTACCCTCAGCGGAAAGGCGGCGAATGACAGCTTCCTTGCCGTCGGGCAGAACGTCTGCAATGACTTCTTCCACACCTGCCTGCTTTGCAATGGCGGCGGCTGTCCGCTGGTTGTCACCCGTGAGCATTACCACACGGATCCCCATATTGCGAAGCTCGGAAATTGCCTGTGCACTATCCGGCTTAATGACATCCGCTGCGGCGATCATGCCGAGATATTTGCCGTTCTCACAGAAGAACAGCGGCGTTTTCCCCTCCTCTGCAAGCTGCTGTGCAAGCTGAACAGCGGATTGGGGAAGCTCTGCACGGGTGCGGATGAACTTCAGGCTGCCGCCAAGGAGTGCGGCACCGTTCAGAACTGCACTGACACCGTTTCCGGCAAGCACGGTAAAATCCGATACCTCAGAGGGCTGAACATTCTGCTCCTCTGCATAACGGAGCACTGCCTTTGCAAGCGGATGCTCACTGTGCTGTTCAAGGGAAGCGGCAAGGTGCAGAAAGTCGGAGGCAGTGATGCCCTCCGCCGGAAAACTGTCCGTTACTGCCGGATTGCCCTCTGTGATGGTGTCTGTTTTGTCGAGTGCAACGATCTCCGTGCGTCCTGCGGATTCAAGTGCGGCAGCAGTCTTGAAGAGGATGCCGTTTTTTGCACCTTTTCCGCTGCCGACCATGATTGCCACGGGGGTGGCGAGTCCAAGTGCACAGGGGCAGCTGATGACCAGAACAGAGATCGCACGAGCCAATGCAAAGCTCATATCCGCACCCGTCAGGAGCCATACAATCAAAGTAATGAGGGCAATGCCGATGACTGCCGGCACAAATATGCCTGCGACCTGATCGGCAGTTTTCGCAATCGGTGCTTTCGTTGCGGCGGTATCGCTGACCATTTTGATGATCTGGGACAGAGCAGTATCCTCACCGACCTTGACCGCCTCGCATTGCAGAAAACCGAAACGATTGATGGTCGCTGCGGATACCGGATCACCCGCCTCCTTTTCGACCGGAATGCTCTCACCGGTCAGAGCCGATTCATCGACCGCACTTTTCCCCTCCAGCACAACACCGTCCACAGGGATGCTCGCACCGGGATGGACGAGGAAAATGTCGCCCTTTTGCACCTGAGATGCAGGGATTTCCGTTTCCACGCCGTTCCGGAGCACGAGGGCTGTTTTCGGTGCCATCTGCATGAGGGATTTCAATGCACTGGTGGTTTTTCCCTTGGAGCGTGCCTCCAGCATTTTGCCGACTGTGATCAGCGTCAGGATCATGGCGGCAGACTCAAAATACAGGTGAAAATCGCTCATATGCGGTGTTTCTGCCGCTGTCATTGCCAGCACCTGTGCGGTGCTGTAAACAAAGGCAGCGGATGAACCAAGTGCGACCAGCGTGTCCATATTGGGTGCACGGTGGAAAAGACTGCGGAAACCGCTGATGAAAAATTTCTGGTTGATGACCATCACCGATGCAGCAAGCAGAAGCTGTAAAATGCCCTGTGCGATGGGATTCAGGGCATCCGGCAGCGGCAGACCGAGCATGTGCCCCATGGAAAGATACATGAGCACTGCCAGAAATCCGAGCGACCAGAGAAGCCTGCGGAGAAGCAGCGGTGTTTCCTTATCCTCAAGATCATCCGGCTGCTGTGATGCCGGTGCAGCGGGATTTTGCCCGTTTTTCTTCATTGCACCATATCCGGCGGCTTTGACAGCGGAAATGATCTGTTCAGGCGAAGCCGTCCCCTCCACGCCCATAGAGTTCGTCAGCAGGCTGACCGAGCACGAGGTCACGCCTTCCACCTTGGAAACTGCCTTCTCCACACGGGAAACGCACGCCGCACAGCTCATGCCGGTTACTGTGTATTGTTCCATAGCTTCCTCCTTTTCATGTTATTCTTATTATAGCTGTTGTGCATATGCTTGTCAAGGCATTGTTGCACAATACAACAAACAGGACTTCCAGATCACTGAAAGTCCCGCCGGATCATTTCTTACTTTTCACACGATCGTCAATAAATCGACGCAATTCCGGTTCCTGCATTTCAAGCACAAAACCGAATTCCTGCAGCATCAGAGTTTCCGCTGTTTTCATCATGGTTTCGTCCATCGCAGAAAAGCGTCTGCCCCTTGCCTCCGAAGCACGCTTGCGGAAATACAAAGCCGTAATCAGACGGAGGATTGCCATGTGGTCATCACTTTTCATGGTCTGCATGTACATTTCCTTGCGTTCACGGCGGTTATCCGACCAGAATTCACCACAATCCTTTGACTCCGGCATTGTGTCGATCAGCGTCAGGATCTCCTCCTTTTTCAGCGGATAACGCAGCTTTTCGGCTGCCTTGGCAACAGGAATATAATATGTAGAACTTGCATCGGAAATCGGCTTGATCTTGTAATAAAGAATGGTATTCTCACCATCCATACTCTGTTCTTCAATGTCCATCACCTGACAGACACCAGCATTGCGGTATACGATGTATTCTCCCTTTTGCAGATCCATATGTGGTAGCCTCCCTTTCTTACACTCTCTCCTATTATTATACCATATTTTATGAAAAAATGTCATGGGATATTTGTACAAAAAACAAAGCAGATTCTTTGTGATAATCACCAATTTCTTGTATAAATAAAAAAGCCCCATCGAATGATGGAGCTTTAAAAGCCGGCACCGAACTAATTTCCCAGGTCGTGACCAACCAAGTATTTTCGTCGCGAAAGAGCTTAACTGCCGTGTTCGGAAAGGGAACGGGTGGGACCTCTTTGCAATAAGCACCGGCAAGAATGGAAACAGAAGATAA
>JAFTQJ010000078.1 GCA_017462785.1 Oscillospiraceae bacterium
AGGGGCTTCGCCCCTTGACCCCACGACCTTTTTGAAAAAAGGTCGATCAAAAACTTTTGTCCCTGCCTTCGGCTTCAAAAGAGTGGTTTTTCGATAGACTGAAGCCTGCTGTACACAATCATACAGCAGGCTCTTTTTTATATCAGCATTCCGGCACGTTTCTTGTCCTCCGCCATCCGCATCATCGCAATGATGGTGATGTTGTCCGTACCGCCGTTATCCAGTGCCAGATCCGTCAGCAGCCGCAGACGGCGTACCAGGGGCTTGGGGAGTGCGAGGATCTCTTCCATCTCGTCCGTGGAAACATAATCCGAAAGCCCGTCCGAACAGATCAGCAGCACATCTCCGAACTGCACACATTCGTCATTGCTCCGCACGTCAAAATCCGGCGTGGAGGAAAGATTACCAAGCACGGGGAATATAATATTCCGATGCTTATGATTCTGTTTCTCCTCCTTGGTGATCGTGCCCTCCTCGTACAGAAGCTGTACCAGCGACTGGTCACGGGAAAGCTGCGTCAGCCGTCCGCTGCGGTAACGGTACAAACGGGAATCCCCCACATTGATCGTATGAAGTCCCTCATATTCATCCACAGCAATGCCGCAGAGCGTGGTCTGCATGTTGGCAGTTTCATCACGCTGCACGCTGTATTCCGTCAGCTTCCGGTGGATGTCCGCCAGCAGCTCCTCCAGATCCAGCTCACTTGTGTAGGAAACTTCTTTGAGGAGGTGCAGACACATCTCGGACGCAACCTCTCCGCACTGCTCACTGGAAACACCGTCGGCAACCGCTGCAATGAACGGTGCAGCAACCAGACATTCCGTCACACCCTCCGTCAGTACGGTGCGGTGGATCAGCAGTGCATCTTCATTATTTTCCCTGACTCCCTTATCAGTAATGGCACAGCAATAGTACATAGCAATCTCTCCGGCTCATAGAACTTCCATTCTATTATACAATATCTCCCCCTGAAATACAATGACAATTTCACATCAAATGCTTACAACTTTATGACAAACAGGGGATTCCCCCAAAAACCGACATTTTTCGTTTCTGCGGTCAGGATTCGCTGTAATTTCCGAGGAACTTGAAGTATTCAAGGTTCTCCGCAAGGTCGGAAAGGAGTGCACAGACATTGCGGTCACGGATATTGCCGTTGAAGTCCAGATAGAACATGACCTCAAAGCTGCCGTTGCGGATGGGGCGGCTTTCAAGCTTCTGGAGATTCATGCCGCAGATGACAAATTTACTCAGCAGACGGTACAGCGTTCCCTCTTCGTGAGGCAGTTTGAGCATTACAGAAATACAGTCCGCATCCTCCGGCAGCAGAAGCTCCTTGGAAATGCAGATGAATCTCGTGTAATTCGGCACATAATCGGAAATATGATCCTTCAGGATCTCAAGCCCATACAGCTCTGCACAAGGCTCGGAGCAGATCGCTGCGATCGGTTCACTGCTTTCAGCGACCATCTTTGCCGCTGTTGCCGTGTTGCCGTAGGGGATCGCATGCATGCCGTTTGCTGTCAGAAAATCCGAACACTGTGCCAGTGCCTGCGGATGGGAATAGACATCCTTGACATCTGAAAGCTTCGTTCCGGGTTTGACTGCCAGACAATTGGTGATCTCTACGACCGTTGTCTTGTTGATATAGAAATTGTATTTGCCCATGAGGTCATATGCCTGCACCACGGAACCGGCTGTGGAATTCTGCACCGGAATGATGCCGAACTGCGTTTCACCGTTCTGCACCGCTTCAAATACCTCCGCAAAGGTGCTGCGGTAGGTCGGGCAGCAGTCCGCACCGAAGATCTGCTTTGCCGCAGTTTCTGCATTTGCACCCTCCGTTCCCTGACATACAACGGATACCTGCTCCGGAATCCGGAACGGCTTATATGTATTCGGCTCCTCATCAAAGATCGTCCGGTACTGCAGATGCTTGCTGATGTCGATGATGTTCTTGAACAGCACCTGTGTACAGTTGCCCATGCCCTCGGGAGCCATGTTGTACACCTTCTCAAAAATCTCATTTTCACGGGCGGACTGGAAAATCGGCAGTCCGTTTGCCTTTTTGTACTCTGCAACCTGTCTGCAAAGATCCATACGCTCGCAGAAAACGTCAATGATGTCCTTGTCCAGACGGTTGATGTGCTGACGCAGTTCATTCAGATCCATAATGTACTCCTTTATTTTACCAAAATATGTTTCTGTCGGCGGCTTGAAACGTCCCAAGTTATATTATACATAATTTTTTGAAAAAAATCAACACAAAAATTGTTTAGGGTATTGAAAATGCCACCGGTTTTGTGTTATAATGTATAGTGTATGGAATGACTGGGGCATTTTACGCCCGATGGAGTGACGAAAGTGAGAATTCTTGGAATCGACCCCGGCTATGCGATCGTGGGGTTCGGTGTGGTGGACTACGCAGGAGCAAGCTTCACCCCCGTGGAATATGGTGCGATCCTGACACAGGCACATACCCCGTTCACACGGCGGCTCTGTGATATTGATACGGATATGCGTGAGATCCTGCGGCGGTACCAGCCCGACTGTATGGCGATCGAAAAACTGTATTTCCGCACGAACCGCACCACCGCCATTGATGTGGCACAGGCAAGGGGTATCCTTGTACTTGCCGCAGCACAGAAGGGGATCCCCGTTTTTGAATATACTCCCATGCAGGTCAAGCAGGCAGTCGTGGGCTACGGAAAAGCGGAAAAGCATCAGGTGATGGATATGACACGCCGCATTCTCCGCCTTGAACAGATCCCAAGACCCGATGATGCCGCCGATGCACTTGCACTTGCCATCTGTCACGGACATTGCTGCCGTGGGCAGATCCTGCCGGAAGCTCCGGCAAACAATACATTCAGATAGTAAGGAGAAAATCCATGATCTACAGCCTTTCAGGAACGCTTATCCATAAGGAAGCTTCCCTCGCAGTTGTGGAATGCGGCGGTGTGGGCTACGCATGCCGTACCACACAGACCACGCTTGCAGCGATCGGTGCCATCGGCAGTCAGGTGATGCTCTACACCCACCTCTCCGTCCGTGATGACGCAGTGGAGCTGTTCGGCTTTGCCGACCGTGAGGAGCTTTCCTGCTTCCAGATGCTGATCACCGTGTCCGGTATCGGACCGAAAGCAGCGATCTCGATCCTGTCCGATCTGACCCCGAACCGCTTTGCACTGCTCGTTGCCTCCGGCGACAGCTCTGCTTTGACCAAGGTCAAGGGCATCGGCAAAAAATCAGCAGAACGCATCGTTGTTGATCTCAAGGATAAGCTTGCTAAAACCAATCCCGCAGTTGAGGGAATGCCCATGAATGCCGGCAATGCCACGGGTACGGACAATTTGTCCGAGGCACTTGCCGCACTGTGTGTACTGGGCTACCGTCAGGAGGAAGTCATGCCGGTCCTTCTGAAACAGAGCGAGGATCTTTCCGCAGAGGAACTTATCCGTCTGACCCTCCGTGAAATGGGCAGACGAACCAAATAAATCAACTTGGAGGAAACAATTATGAATCTTGACGAATTACTGAAAGCCGCCATCAATGACCCTTCCAAACGTTCGGTGTTTTTACAGACACTCATCCGCAGCGACATCTATGTCATCTGCAAGAATCCCGTGAAGCATGGCGACAATAATGAAGGTGTGCAGATGGATCTGATCACGATCCAGAATCCGGAGGGTGATCTGTTCATTCCCTTTTTCACGAGCCATCGTGCACTTCAGCAGTTTGCCAAGCGTTATGTGGAATGCTACAAGCTCAACTGTCTGCGTTTCTTCGACCTCATCCAGAATGCTTCCGCTGTCCTGAATCCCAATTCCTATGGCAAGGAATTCAGCTCACCGGAGATCAAGAGCATCCTGATGATCGCAAGAAACCTTCATATCAAGGCGATCTCTTATAATGAAGCCGAGATCATCAGCTATCGTCAGCCCCAGCGTTCCCTGTCCCATATCACAAGAGCAGCCAACAAGTTCTTTGCAAAGCAGCCGAACGTTGACCGTGCATTCATTCTCGAAATGACAAGGGGCAGCGAAAGACCGCAGGTGCTCATCATTGTCGATATGATCGGCAACACCCGCAAGCTCTTCGTGCCGCTTGCAAGGCATCTTTCCCCCTCGCTCAAAAGCGGAGATCATCTGTGTTTCCTGAGCTATGAGCAGGCGAATGCAAGAAAGGCAGTCGAGGATGTATCACCATTTTATGTCAGAAAGAAGCGATTTTTTGAAAAATAAACCATATCTGATGGAGGCGGCAGCATGATAGAAACAGGTGATTTTTCTGTAGAAAACAGATTGGTTTCTCCGGTGGAAACACAGGAGGACTATGTGCTGGAAAAGGGTCTGCGTCCGCAGACGCTGGCAGAATACATCGGGCAGGATAAGGTCAAGGAAAATCTTGCCATCTACATTGAGGCTGCCAAGCGGCGTGAAGAGGCACTGGATCATGTCCTGCTCTACGGTCCGCCCGGACTTGGCAAGACCACCCTTTCCGCCATCATTGCCCACGAAATGGGAGTCAATCTGCGGATCACCACCGGTCCTGCCATTGAGCGTCCGGGGGATCTTGCAGCGATCCTGACGAATCTTTCCCCCGGCGATGTGCTCTTCATTGACGAGATCCACCGTCTGAGCCGTGCCGTGGAGGAGATCCTCTATCCGGCACTGGAGGACCACGCCATTGACATCGTGGTCGGAAAAGGTCCGTCCGCACGTTCGCTGCGTGTGGATCTGCCGGAGTTCACACTGGTCGGAGCAACCACCAGAGCCGGACAGCTCTCTGCTCCGCTGCGTGACCGTTTCGGCGTGGTGCAGCGGCTGGAGCTGTACACGCCCGAGCAGCTTGCGGATATTGTACGCCGCAGCAGCATGATCCTCGGCATTCCCTGCACCACGGACGGTGCACTGGAGATTGCCGGCAGATCGAGAGGAACGCCCCGAATTGCCAACCGCCTGCTCAAAAGAGCAAGGGATTTTGCGGATGTCATCGGTGACGGCAGGATCACGGAGGAGATCGCCAGAATCGCACTTGACCGGCTGGAGATCGACCACCTCGGTCTTGACAGCATCGACCGCAGAATGCTCGACATGATCATCAGGGGCTACGGCGGCGGTCCGGTCGGACTGGAAACCCTTGCAGCCGCATTGGGGGAAGAGGCGGTCACACTTGAGGACGTGTGCGAACCATTCCTGATGCAGCTCGGCTTTTTGTCCAGAACCCCGAGGGGACGCTGTGTGACAAGGCTTGCCTATGAGCATCTCGGCTATCCCGTTTCACAGGATTACCAGCCGGCGGAGCAGCTTCCGCTGGTGGAATAAATACAGCAACAAAATTCATATTTTAAGGAGTTAATTATTATGGGTAGATTATTCGGTACAGATGGAGCAAGAGGAATTGCAGTCACAGAACTGACATGTGAGCTTGCAATGCAGATCGGCAGAGCTGCCGCACTTGTTCTGACACAGCATTCGAGCCATCGTCCGAAGATCCTGATCGGTAAGGATACCAGAATTTCTTCCGATATTCTGGAAGCAGCAATGTGTGCAGGCATCTGCTCCGTGGGTGCGGACGCAGAGATCCTCGGTGTCGTGCCGACACCGGCGGTTGCCTATCTTGTCAAGGAAAGCGGTGCGGACGCAGGCGTGATGATCTCCGCCTCCCACAACAGCGTGGAATTCAACGGCATCAAGCTGTTTTCCTCCACCGGCTACAAGCTTTCCGATGAGATCGAAGCAGAGATCGAAGCACTGATCCTCGACCATCCGGAAAAGGTGCAGCTCGTCAGCGGCACGGAGGTCGGCAGGATCACCTATTATCAGGATGCAGCGGAGGAATATATTTCCCATATTGCCGCAAGCATTCAGACAAAGCCCGAGGGTCTGCGTGTTGCACTCGACTGTGCAAACGGCAGCTCTTCCGCAACTGCAAAGGAGCTGTTCACCCGTCTTGGTGCGGAGGTGCTCCTCATCCATGCAGAGCCGGACGGCACCAACATCAACAAGAACTGCGGCTCCACACATATGGAAGATCTGATGGAATTTGTCGTTGCCAACAAGTGCGACATCGGTCTTGCTTTTGACGGCGATGCCGACAGATGCCTTGCCGTGGATGAAACCGGCGAGCTGGTGGACGGCGATAAGCTCATTGCGATCGCTGCCAAGGCATACAAGGATCAGGGCAGACTGAAGAAGGACGCAGTTGTAGTGACCGTCATGTCCAACCTCGGCTTTACATACTTCGCAAAGAAGCATGGCATTAAGATGATCACTGCCAATGTCGGCGACAGATATGTACTGGAAAAGATGCTGGACGGCGGCTACCACATCGGCGGTGAGCAGAGCGGACACATCATCTTCCTCGATGAAGCCACCACGGGCGACGGTCAGCTCTCCGGTGCGAAGATCCTTGAGATCCTCAAATCCTCCGGCTGCAAGATGAGTGAGCTGGCAAGCGTGATGGACCAGTTCCCGCAGGTGATGATCAATGTCAAGATCCCGAACAGCCGCAAGGAAAACTGGAAGAACGACAGCGAGATCACCGACCTCATCGACCGCAAGGAAACCGAGCTTGGTGAAGCAGGACGCATTCTCGTGCGTGAAAGCGGCACAGAACCGCTGATCCGTGTCATGATCGAGGGCAGGGATTTCAACCAGATCAATGCAATGGCAATGGAGATCGCTGACAAGATCAATGAACGTGTCGGCAGATAAGGAGAGAATGGCTTGAGAGCAGCAAAAAATTGGAAATCATACCGTGTCATAGATACCTCCGACGGAGAAAAACTGGAGATCTGGAACGGGGTGAGTCTGATCCGCCCCGATCCGCAGGTCATCTGGAAAACGAAAAAAACCGCAAAGCTCTGGTCACAGGCGGATGCGAGATACCACCGCAGCAGCAGCGGCGGCGGCAAATGGGAATTTCATGCAAAGCTTCCCGAACAGTGGGAGCTGCCCTACGGAGACCTGAAATTCAAGATCCGTCCCACGGGCTTCAAGCATACCGGACTTTTTCCGGAGCAGGCAGTTAACTGGGATTTCATGGATGGACTCATCCGCAATGCCGGCAGGGAGGTCAGCGTCCTGAACCTCTTCGCTTATACCGGCGGTGCAACGCTTGCCTGTGCCAATGCCGGAGCTTCCGTCTGCCATGTGGATGCCTCCAAGGGCATGGTGCAGTGGGCAAGGGAAAACGCCGCATTGTCGGGCTTGCAGGAAAAGCCCATCCGCTGGATCGTGGATGACTGCGAGAAATTCACCCTCCGTGAGATCCGCAGGGGAAAAAAGTACGATGCCATCATCATGGATCCCCCCAGCTACGGCAGAGGTCCCGGCGGTGAGGTCTGGAAGCTGGAAAACTGCATTTACGACCTCGTGAAGAGCTGTGTGGATGTCCTGAGCGATGATCCGCTGTTCTTCCTCATCAACAGCTACACCACCGGACTTTCCCCGTCCGTAATGGGCTATATTCTGGACAGTCTGCTGACAAAGAAATTCGGCGGTCATGTGTATTTCGATGAGATCGGACTTCCGGTCGAGGAAAGCGGCATGTGCCTGCCCTGCGGCTCCACCGCAGTCTGGTGCAGGGATGATGCAAGCGAGGCGTTCCGATGAGTGCGATCATTGAGGCGAAAAATCTCGTTTTCCGCTATCAGGAAAATGAAGAGGACGGCACTCCCAAAAAGCAGGAAATCCCCGTCCTGAAGGATGTATCACTCTCCATTGAAAAGGGCAGCTTTACGGCGATCCTTGGGCATAATGGAAGCGGCAAATCCACCTTTGCCAAGCATATCAACGCCATCCTTGTCCCCGATGAGGGTAAGGTCTATGTGGACGGCATGGATACTGCTGACGAGGAAAACCTCTTTGCCATCCGGCAGAAAGCCGGCATGGTGTTCCAGAACCCGGATAACCAGATCGTTGCGACCATTGTCGAGGAGGATGTGGCATTTGCACCGGAAAATCTGGGCGTTGCCCCCGACGAGATCCGCCGGAGGGTGGATGATGCACTCAAAGCAGTCAAGATGTATGACTACCGCAGCCATGCCCCGACCCAGCTTTCCGGCGGACAGAAACAGCGTGTTGCCATTGCCGGTGTCATTGCCATGCAGCCCGACTGCATCATTCTCGATGAACCCACTGCCATGCTCGATCCGCAGGGACGGCAGGAGGTCATGGACACCATCCGCCGCCTGAACCGTAAAAAGGGGATCACTGTGGTCCTCATCACACATTATATGGAGGAGGCAGCACTGGCTGACCGGATCGTGGTCATTGATGACGGCAGGGTACTGCTGGACGATGTGCCGAAAAAGGTCTTTGCACAGGTGGAAACCCTCCAGCGTGTCGGTCTGGATGTGCCGCAGGTCACAGAGCTTGCCCATCTGCTCCGGCAGGAGGGTATAGAGATAGAGAAAGATATTATCAGTGCCGAAGAGTGTGTTGCCGCACTGGAGGCTCTGCTTGAGAAAAATAGAAAATAATTCGCTTCCTGCCCCGAAATGACGGGGCAGGATTTGCCGAACATCCGCATCTGCGGAAGGGCTAAGGAATAGGATTGGTGAAGCCATTGAGCATTTTGGAAACAGAGGAGCTGACGTACACATACAGCACGGGTACGCCGTTTGAGAAAACGGCGGTTGACCATGTGAACCTGAAAATCGAAAAAAACTGTATGGTGGGTGTCATCGGGCATACCGGCTCGGGCAAGTCCACGCTCATGCAGCATTTCAATGGTCTGCTGCGTCCGACCTCCGGCAGGGTGCTGCTGGACGGGGAGGACATCTGGGCGGACAAGAAAAAGCTCCGTGATGTGCGGTTCCGTGTGGGGCTGGTGTTCCAGTACCCCGAATACCAGCTGTTTGAGGAAACGGTCTGGAAGGATATTGCATTCGGCCCGAAGAATATGGGGCTGAGTGATGCCGAGATCAGAACACGGGTGCTGGAAACAGCGGAGATGATCGGTCTTGAAGAGGAGCTTCTGGAGCGTTCGCCCTTTGCATTATCGGGCGGACAGAAACGCCGTGCAGCCATTGCCGGTGTCATGGCGATGCGTCCGGAGATCCTGATACTGGACGAGCCGTGTGCAGGTCTTGACCCCAAGGGACGCAATCATCTGCTCCGGCAGATCTGTGATTATCAGAAGAAAACCAAGAGCACAGTGATGCTCGTTTCTCACAGTATGGAGGATGCGGCAGCATATACCGAAAAACTCCTTGTGATGAATCAGGCAAAGCTGTTCTGTTATGATGATACACCTGCGGTGTTCCGCCGGACGGAGGAATTGTGCAGCATGGGACTGCGGATCCCCCAGATCGCCGGCGTGATGCATACGCTCCGGCAAAAGGGGTATGACCTGCCGGAGGACATCTATACCGTGGAACAGGCACGGGATGCCGTGCTTTCACTCCTGCGGAAAGGGGGCGGTGCTGCATGCTGAAGGACATCACACTCGGACAGTATTTTCCCATAGACAGCGTACTGCACCGGATGGATCCACGCTTCAAGATCATTGAAACGATGCTGTTCATCGTCCTTTTGTTCATGGGCAGCAGCTTCTGGATTCTGGCTTTGGGTGCGGTCTTTGTCCTGCTTGCCCGTCAGCTTTCCAACATCCCGATGAAAATGATCTGGAAGAGCGTCAAGCCCATCCTGCACATTCTTGCAGTGACCGCAGTACTCAATCTGCTGTTCATTGACGATGGCGATGTGCTGTTTCAGTGGAAACTGCTCAAGGTCACGGAGGGCGGCATCACGACCAGCCTTTTCATGATGATCCGTATTGTGCTGCTCATCATCGGCTCGTCCCTGCTGACCTATACGACCTCACCCATCCTGCTGACGGATGCGATCGAATCCCTACTTTCTCCGCTGAAGCGTGTGAAATTCCCCGTGCATGAAATGGCAATGATGATGTCCATTGCACTGCGTTTCATTCCCACGCTGCTGGAGGAAACGGACAAGATCATGTCCGCACAGAAGGCAAGGGGAGCGACGCTTGACAACGGCAAGCTCACCGAACGTGCCAAAGCACTCATTCCGATCCTGATACCGCTGTTCGTTTCTGCATTCCGCAGAGCCGAAGAGCTGGCAACTGCGATGGAATGCCGCTGTTATCGGGGAGGCGAGGGGAGAACACGCCTGAGGACCCTGAAAGCAGCACCGAGGGATTATATCGGATTTGCCGTATGCCTGCTGTTTCTGGCGGCTGCGGCGGTTCTGAATATCTTACTATGATCGTAAAGGAGACGGAATATGTCAGAAAAAACAAACCGTAAGCTGACAAAGCAGAAAGCAGCCTACCAGAAGGCGGCTTCCCGCATTGCCAGACGTGCTGAAAAGCAAAACAGTACCGTCAGTCCGGCTCAGACGAAGGACAGCGGTACCCACATCTGGGAAGTGCTCGCTTTTGTCCTGCCCTTCATTCTGTTCGGCATCAGCCTCTATGTCAATAAGATGCACCCGTTCGGCGACAGGCAGTTCCTCGTTACCGATCTGTGGCATCAGTACTATCCCTTCTATCAGGTACTGGAGGAGAAGCTCTCCGAGGGCGGCTCCCTCCTCTATACATGGCGTTCGGGACTTGGCACGAATTTCCTGTCACTGATGGCATACTACTGTGCAAGCCCCCTGAATGTACTGGCGGTCTTTGTGCCGCAGGAATCCCTGCGTGATGCGATGCTGTTCATCCTCATGCTGAAATTCTCGTTTGCAGGTCTGTTCTTCGCCAGAATGCTCCGCTATGTATTCGGAAAGAATGACCTGTCCATCACCGTATTTGCAGTCATGTACGCCCTTTGCAGCTTCATGATGGGCTACTACTGGAATACCATCTGGATCGACACCGTCGCACTTCTTCCGCTGGTGATGCACGGTCTGACCGCCCTTGTGCGTGAGGGCAAATACCGCACCTATGTCATTGCACTGGCACTGGCACTGCTGACCAATTACTATATTGCCTACTTCATCTGCATTTTCACCGTGCTGGCATTCTTCTGTCTTTGCTGGTTTGAAAATACGGGCATCAAGAAATTCGGCAAGCGGTTTGCACTCATCACAGGCAGCTCACTGTTCGGTGCAGGTCTGTCCGCATGGATCCTCCTGCCTGCTTACTTTGCCCTGCAGCTGACCCACAGTGCCTCCAATTCCTTCCCGACCAAAGTCACCTATTATGAGGGCTGGCGTGACATCATCGCCAATATGCTGGCATTCAACGAAGTCACCTCCAAGGAGGGTCTGCCGAATCTCTACTGCGGACTTCTCCCCGTGCTCCTGCTGGGTGCATTCCTGATCGATAAGAAGATCCGTCTGCGTGAAAAGATCGTTGCCATTGTCCTGCTGGCGTTCCTGATCGTCAGCTGCAATATGAATGTGCTCAACTTCATCTGGCACGGCTTCCACTTCACGAACATGATCCCTTACCGCTTCTCGTTCCTCTTCTCCTTTGTACTGCTTGTGGCGGCATACCGTGCCTATCAGGTTCTGCTCGAAGAAAAGCTCAGTATCTGGCAGTGGCTCGGCATGGCGGCATGCGGTGCAGTGTTCTGTTTCCTTTCCTACGGTGTCCGCACCGAGGGCGAAGAGCCGAACAAGTTCGTCATTGCAAGTGCCATTCTCGGCGGTGTGTATCTCGTTGTGATATTCTTCCGCAAATTCCTCCCCAGACAGGCTGTGCAGGTACTGCTTGCGGCAGTGGTTGCCTTTGAGATGGGACAGCATGCAGTCAAGGGCGTGGAATCCGTCGGCAGTTCAAGTTATGACGGCTACCCTGCTTCCAATGAGGCAGTACAGGAAATGCTCGCCGCTGCCGATGAGATGGAGGACGAGGAATTCTACCGCACGGAGCTGACCATGTGGTACACCCTCAACGATCCGGCGATGTACTGCTATGACGGTGTATCCCAGTTCTCTTCCATGGCGAATGCCAGAACGACCACCTTCATGCGTCAGATCGGCATGCCTGCCTCCGAAGCTGGCAACCGTTATTATTACGCCAATACCTCTCCCCTGAGCAACATGCTCCTGAATGTGCAGTATATCATTGCAAAGGACGGCTACAATGCTGACGAGCTGACACAGCAGCGAGTGGATGAAAGCGGAAAGGTGATGCTTTACAAGAACCTCTATGACCTCTCCATGGGTTATATGATCGACAGCAATGCCCCCTATTATGTGATGGATTCCGCACTGAATCCGTTTCAAATGCAGAATGTGCTCTTTGAACGGATGACCGGTGTCAGCGAGGATCTCTTCACCCAGATCGACATTACCCATGTCGGACACCAGGGCTATGATGTGACCCGCAGAAGCTATGGCAGCTACAATTACACCCGTAAGGATGATGCAGTCAAGAACAGCAGCTTCCTCAAGTACAACTACACCACCATCAGCGACGGCATGGTGTACGGCTACATGAAGGTGAGCAACGGCAAGAATATGGATGTGTATTATAATGATACCAAGCTCCATTCCTACAACATCGGCAAGCAGCCCTATATCACACCTCTGGGCAGCTACAAGGAGGGTGAGCTTGTCACACTCCGCTGCGAACTGGGCGAGGATGCAAAGTCCGGCAGCGTGACGGTGTACTTCTACCAGCTCAACGAGGATGTGCTCAAGGAGGGCTATGCAGCTCTTGCGGATGAAGTCATGACGCTGACTGATTTCGAGGACACTTCCTTCAGCGGTGAGATCACCGCCAAGGAGGACGGCTGTCTGTACCTCTCCGTTCCCTATGAAGAGGGCTGGACACTCTATGTTGACGGCGAAAAGGCAGAGCTGATCCCCGTATTCAAGGCAATGTGCGGTGTACAGCTGACCGCCGGAACACACACGATCGAAATGCGGTACAGTCCCAAGGGCTTTGTACTGGGTCTGATGATCACCATCGGCTGTGCAGGTCTGTTCGTTGTGCTCCTGCTTGCAGAACGCCGCAGAAAGAAGAATCCCTCCGCACCTGAAGCTGAAAAGCCGGAGGAAACCGCATCCGCAGCGGAGGAAGAGCCTGCCGGAGCAGAATCCAAGGCGGAGGAAGAAACTGACAAAACAGAATCCGAACCCAAACCAGAGGAAACCCCTGCTGAAACGGCGATCGAACCCATACCGGAGGAGCAAGCCGGTGAAACCAGATCCGAGGAACAGAACGAAGGTGGCGAAGCGTGAGAAATTTAAAAGTATTGATGGCATATCGGGGTACTGCCTACCACGGCTTTCAGATCCAGAACAATGCCAACACCATACAGGCGGTCGTGGAACGATGCGTCAGCAAGGTGCTCAATGAGGACGTGACGATCCACGGCTGTTCCCGAACGGATGCCGGTGTCCATGCAAGGGAGTACTGCTTCTCCGTTCAGACAAACAGCACGATCCCGACCATCGGCTTTGTGCGTGGCGTGAACGGGGAACTGCCCAAGGACATTTCCATCCTCTCCTGCGAGGAGGCACCGCAGGATTTCCATGCAAGATTCAGCTGCCACTCGAAGGAATACCTCTACCTCATCCACAACAGTGAGTGCAAGAATCCGTTCACAACGGATCTTGCATGCCACTACCGCCGTCCGTTCCGGACGGAGCTTGTGCAGGAGGCGGCACAGCATTTTGTAGGAACTCATGATTTTCGGGCATTTTGTACAAATTGCAAAGAAAAATCCAACACAGTCCGTACAATTCATAGCTTTACTGTAGAAAAAGATGGAGAAACCGTGAAAATGCTTGTAAAAGGGGACGGTTTTCTGTATAATATGGTTAGGATCATGGTGGGCACACTGCTTGACATCAACGAAGGCAGGATCCCGCTGGAGGAGCTGGATGACATCATCGCATCCGGCAACCGCCTGCGTGCCGGCAAGACGGCAATGGCACATGGTCTGTATCTGAATCATGTCTATTATCAAGATGATCAGAAATAAAAGAGAAACTCAGACGAAAGAAAGGAGAGCCGGACAATGGGAAACACAGTGGACATCGTAGTGATCCGTCAACGCCGCAGATTCAGAAGGCGTATGTCAAAGCTTCTGCTGATTCTGCTTGCGATCGGGGTCTGCATTTTTATCTATGCCAAGCGTGACATCTGGTTTCCGCAGCTTGAAGGTATCGGCTCAAGGTATCAGAACATCACACAGAATGAGAATGCGGACACGGAAGGCAATTATCCGCTGTCCATCTCCGGAGGCGTGGACTATTACACGAGCTTCGTGGAGAACAACATGTTCATTCTCTGCGATATGTACGTTTACATCTACACCGTGGACGGCAGCTTCCGTGAGAGCCGCCAGCATGCTTACAGCAACGCAATTATGGAAACCAACAAGGAACGCTGTCTGCTGTATTCCTGCAACGGCACGAAATTCCGTGTGGACACAGATTCCAAGATGCTGTTTGAAAATACGACCGAGCAGCCCATCCTCTTTGCAAGAATTGCAGAGAACGGACTTGTTGCAGTGGTGACGGAATCCGACACCTACGCATGCCGCCTGAACGTATACGACACCTCCGGCAAGCTCATTTACAGCCGTGACTGCGTGGACCGTGTGCTGGATGTCAGCCTGCGTGAATCGGGCTGTGTATTCACAACGCTCGGTGCTGAAAACGGTGATCTGGTGACGACCCTCCAGTCCGTCAGCTTTGAAGGCAGCGAAACGGAGTGGACGACCTCGCCGCTGACAACGCTGTGCATCAGGGTCTATGCCCTTTCGGACGGCGGTGCATTTGTAATCGGTGACACAAAATGTGCATATTATAACAGCACGGGTGAAATTCAGAGCCTCTGCGATTACAGCGGAACACTGGCGGATTTTGCTTTCTCCGATGAACGGGCGGCTGTGCTCCTCGAAAATGAGGAACGCCGTCAGTCCCATCTGCTTCTGTTCTCCGAGCCTGCATCGCAGCCGGCAGAAGTAGCAATTCCTTCCATTGCGAAAAGCGTGGTCGTGGACGGCGAGAAAGCTTACCTGCTCGGTGCCAAGGGAATCGAGAGCTATGCGTTCAGCGGTGAACGCATGTCCGAGCTGAATATGACGGATGCCTATGAGAAACTTCTGAAAAACGGCAAATATTTCTATCTTCTGGGTTATGACAAGATCAATCGGATTAAAATGAACGGGTCATAATAGGAGGAAAGCTATGGGCACACAATTCTGGTGGTTTTATGATGTGCTGATCATTGCCGTTGCAGCAGGTCTGCTGTACAATGCTGCGGCAAAGGGATTGAACAAAATGATTTTTCCGCTGGTTGGCTGTATTCTGGCGTTTGCAGCCGGCTATTTCGGAAGCGGATTGCTCGCAGAACCAGCATATAATATGCTGTTTCAGGAGAATATTACAGAAACGATCCAGACAGAATATGAAGAAATGGACTTCGTTCCTGCCGTGCTCGAACAGTTCAACCGGATGAATCCGGAGGATACTGTTAACCAGCGTAAGCTGAAGGAACTCCTGTCCGCCGAGAGCATTCCGGAAACTGTATCGGATGCCGCAGGCGAAGTCGTTCAGGCAATGCTGACACGGCGGTTTGCCCCCCTTCCGGAGGAGTCCGTCAGCGATCTGTTCCGGCAGGAACCCGAGCAGCTGCGGCATTTTCTCGATGCGGAGGAGCCGGCAGATGCAGCAGCAGTACTGGAAGAGCAGTATTTCCGTCCGTTCTATCTGGAAATGGTGCAGCTCGCAGGATTTCTGCTGATCGCAGTGGCAATTCTGATCGTGGTCGGCATCATCTCCAATATGGCAGGGAATCTCGAAGAGCTGATGCATATCCGCAGATTCAGTCATGTACTCGCATTTCCAATCGGTATCGTGCGGGCAGCCTTTGCACTGATCGCAATTACAGCCGCTGTCCGGCTGATCGTGCTCAGTACGGAAAATATGATGATGCTTTTCAATGAGGAAACCATTGCAGAAACAAAAATATTCCATTATTTATACGATAGATTATGAAAGTAAGAGAGGAGTAGGATAGTAATGATGTATTGTACCAGATGCAAAAAACGTCCGGCAGTCCTGTTTGTATCGCCCATGAACGGTACCGGCAAGAGCGAAGGCTATTGCTTTGCCTGTGCAAAGGAGCTGAACATTCCGCAGATGAACGAATACCTGAACAAAATGGGCATCAGTGAAGAGGATATCAATATGATGTCCGATCAGATGATGGAATTCATGAAGGAAGGCGGCGACGGCGAAGAGATCATGGGCAGTGTTGGCTCCATGCCCAATTTCTTCCGTGGTCTGTTCGGCAAGGAAGAACCTGCTGCCGAGGGAGAAGAGGCGTTTTCCGGTGAAATGCCGGAGGATGCTGAATTCCAGCAGGAAACCGGCTCTCCGGCTCCCTCCAAGCGGAAGAAGAAGGGCGGAAAAGAGCTGAAATTTCTGAACAACTACTGCACCAACCTCAGCAAGCGTGCCGAGGAGGGCAAGCTCGACCGCATTGTCGGCAGAGATCGTGAGATCGCACGAGTTGTCCAGATCCTGTCACGCCGCCAGAAAAACAACCCCTGCCTGATCGGCGAGCCGGGTGTTGGTAAAACCGCCATTGCAGAGGGTATCGCACAGCGGATCGCAGCAGGGGATGTACCGTTCCACCTGCGTGACAAGAAGATCTACCTGCTCGACCTGACCGCACTCGTGGCTGGTACCCAGTTCAGAGGTCAGTTTGAGAGCCGTGTAAAGGGACTGATCGGCGAGGTCATCCGTGAGGGCAATGTCATCCTCTTCATTGACGAGGTGCATAATCTTGTGGGTGCCGGCGATTCCGAAGGCTCCATGAACGCCGCCAATATTCTCAAGCCCGCCCTCTCCAGAGGTGAGGTGCAGGTCATCGGTGCAACGACATTCAAGGAGTACCGGAAGTATATCGAAAAGGACAGTGCCCTCGAACGCCGTTTCCAGCCCGTAACCATCAAGGAACCGACTGTGGAGGAAACCACGGAGGTGCTGTTCGGCATCCGTGAGTACTATGTGAACTATCACCGTGTCAAGATCAATGACCAGCTGCTGCGGCTGTGTGCAGTGCTCTCCGAGCGTTATATCACCGACCGCTTCCTGCCCGACAAAGCCATTGACCTTCTGGATGAAAGCTGTGCTTACCGCAGCATCCGTGCAGTCGAGCTGCGTCAGCTTGATGAGCTGAATCAGAAATTCGAGGCAGAAAAGAAGAAGCTCAAAGAGCTGGAGGAGCAGGAAACCCCTGATTTCGAGAAAATCGCCGAAATGAAGGCAGCCTGCAGCCGCATGGAAATGCAGCTCAGGGAATTGCAGGAAAAGACCGACAAGATCGAGGTCGAGGAATCCGACCTCGCCGCCGTGATCGAACTTTGGACGGGTATTCCGGCAAGCAAGATCGAGGAAACCGAAATTTCCAAGATGCGGAACCTTGCAGACCGCCTGAAAACAAGAGTCATCGGACAGGATGAGGCTGTTGATGCACTCGCCAACGCCATCAAGCGTACACGCATCCAGCTGAGCAAGCGGATCCGTCCTGCGTCCTTCATTTTCGTAGGCCCTACCGGTGTCGGCAAGACGGAGCTTGTCAAGGTACTTGCATCCGAGATGTTCGATGCCGCAGACCCCCTGATCCGGCTGGATATGACGGAATTCATGGAAAAGCATGCCGTTGCCAGAATGATCGGCTCACCGCCCGGCTATGTGGGCTATGATGAGGCAGGTCAGCTGACGGAAAAGGTTCGCCGCAATCCATATTCCGTGATCCTGTTTGACGAGATCGAGAAGGCTCACCCCGATGTGATGAATATTCTGATGCAGATTCTTGACGAAGGACAGATCGAGGACGCACAGGGCAGAACCGTCAGCTTCGCACATACCGTGATCTGCATGACCTCCAATGCCGGTTCTACGGATAAGTCCACGGGCGTGGGCTTCAACCGCACACAGGAGGAGATCACCAAGGACAGAGCAATGAAGGCTCTGCGTGATTTCCTGCGTCCGGAGTTCATCGGCAGAATCGATGAGATCATCGTGTTCCGTCCGCTGACTGAGCAGAATTTCGCAAGTATCGCCGGACTGATGATGAGCGAAATGACCGAGCCGCTTGCGGAAAAGGGTATTCACTTTGCATACGATCAGGCAGCCCTTGACCGGATCGCTGCGGAAGCGTTCGGCAAGCACTGCGGTGCCCGTGACCTCCGCCGGATCATCCGTGAAAAGGTCGAGGATGCCATTGCACACGCAATGATCGACGAGGGCAGGATCCTCAAGAGCATCAGCGTCACCGCAGATGAAAAGGACGTTTGCGTCAACTTTGCGTAAATTGCATACAGAGAGGGATCGCTCCGGTCAGACCGAAGCGATTCTTTTGCATCTGCAAGCCCCTGCTGATGCATCACTACTTTGGTCTGCACATCTCTTTCGGCACTTACAGAACGCACGGTTCCAAGAAAAATGCTCTTCCAGAAGCTGAATCTTCTGAAAATGCCCATATTCAGCCTTAAAATTTTTTTGAAAAATTTTGAAAAAAGGCTTGACAAACGCATGCGTTTGTGATATAATTATATATGTTGTGAGAACAAAACACGGTCGCAGGCGGGTGTAGTTCAATGGTAGAATTCCAGCCTTCCAAGCTGGTTACGTGGGTTCGATTCCCATCACCCGCTCCATTCGATTCATCTGAGATGCGGACGTAGTTTAGTGGTAGAGCATCAGCTTCCCAAGCTGAGAATGCGGGTTCGATTCCCGTCGTCCGCTCCACGGCAACAATTGAATATGCGCCTTTAACTCAGCTGGATAGAGTAACTGCCTTCTAAGCAGTAAGCCATTGGTTCGAGTCCAATAAGGCGCGCCAGATGGTGGGTATAGCGTAGCTGGTTAACGCGTCAGTTTGTGGCACTGAAGACCATCGGTTCGAATCCGATTATCCACCCCATTGTGAAAGCCTCCGATCAATCGGGGGCTTTCTTTTTCCCCACCCACACTCTAACAGAAAGGAAGAAGGCGAATGAAGAAACGCACAGCATACCTGATCCTGTCAGCAGTATTTCTGATCGTCCTCATTGGAACAGGGGTTTACAAAACTGTGAACGTCAAAATACAGCCCGCATATTGTCAGGAGCTTTACAAGGAGCTGAACTGCACATCCGGACAGTTTGAATGCACTTCGGTCAGTGCCAATGAGGAAAATATTCAGTTTGTTTTCAATTTGGAGGATCTGGATGCATATGATCACCGGATGTGCACGGAGGAGATGATCCGGATCAGAAATCAGGTGTCGGAATACCTCTCTGCTCACCCGCAGCATGACCTTTCTGAAAAACGTATTGTTTTACAGTTCCAGACACGTCCCGGTGATGTCGCTTCACTCTCGAATTACAGCAGCCAAAAAGCTGGTTTGTACAATGATTTCCCCTTTTGTCTTGATATTCGCATCCCGATTTCAGAGTATGAAAGCTTCGTCAACGCTTATTCACTGAGCGTTGAGATCGAGGATAAGGGGGATCTGCCTTTGCTCGGTGAATTCAAACAGCTTGAGTACCTGAATCTGATCGTTCCCCAGCTGACTGAGGAAGAGATCGCATATGTCCAAAATCTGCTGCAAGACTGCACAATTGTCTGCAACGTTTCAGAATAACAACCTCAGAATCTGCCGCTCTTCCAAGTGTGGCAGATTTTGTCGATTTTTGTCTTTTGTTCTCTTTTTGATTGCAATATAGCCAGAAATATGCTATAATTGCTAATGAACAGACTTTTAGAAAGAACGATAGCGATTCCTGGAGCCGATCCACATAAAATGAATATGCAGATTTTGCCGAAAAGATGCGTTCGAGATTTTCATGTGAACAGGCTCTAAACCAAAAGCCTGTCATAACAGGAAAGGAAGTGCTTTGTATGAATGAAAGCAGAGCAATGTACATCATTGACGAGCAATATCGTATTGTGTATGCCAATGAGAAGTTTAAGCAGTATTACCCCGATTTCAAGCCAATGCAGAAGTGTTATAAGGCAGTGGCACAGATGGAACAGACCTGTTACAGCTGCCCTCTGTGCTGTAAAGGAAAGGATAATACTTTCTATAATGCACTGACCAGGGAGTGGATCCATGCCAATGCTGTTGATATGGAGTGGGAGGACGGCAAAAAATATTATGCCATTTTCTTCCATCTTCTTCGTGAAGAGGACGGCGAAGAATCGAGGGATATGCAGTATCTTGACAAAAGCGGAATGGAGGACTTTCTGAAAAAAGAAGAGTCGAAACCTTCACTGATACAGCGGCTTTCAGAGGGGTTTCCGATTCTCCATGTCAGCGATTCTCTTGCCAGTCTGCTCGGTTATGCCAGCCCCGAAGAAATGACTGCACATCGGGGAGAATTCAGACGTAATTTTGTGCATCCTGATGATATCATCTCTATTTCACCGGACTCTCTTTCAATGGGGATGACATATACTGCATCTTTCCGTATGCTGCGGAAAGATGGTTCCTATCTCTGTGTTGCTGACAGGGGAAAAGTGATCGAGAAGGATGGCACTGAGCTTTTGGTTAGTTCGATCAGCGATATGTCCGGTATGCTGCGGATGCAAAATTCTATTGAAATGGAAAATAAACTTCTCCAGCAGCAGAATCACGAGCTGCGGTTCATGAAGAGCCGCCGCCCCGGCGGTTATCACTGCTGCAAGAAAGAGGAGGGCTATCCGTTCAAGGAAATTACCCAGCAGTTCTGTGACATGCTTGGCTATACCCGACAGGAGATCGAAGACCTTTTCGACAACAAGCTCGAAAACATGGTCGTTCCGGAGGACCGCAGCAAGCTTTCCATGGCACTTGACCTGAAAGAAGTCGGGGATACCATGAACATCCATTACCGCATCATGACAAAAGATCGTGATATTATCTGGGTAAAGGGCAATGTGCGGCTGAGTGAATTCGGCGGAGAATGCTTTTATCAGGCGACCCTTGTTGAGATCACGGCTGAGATGAAGACCCAGCAGGAGCTTGAACGGAAAAACCGTGAGCTGGAGCTGATCCTGAGTGCGATCCCCGGCGGCATCAAGAACATCTCGATCAATGAGAATTACACCTACAGCTTCATCAGTGAGGAGGCTGCCGCACTGTTCGGCTATACTGCGGAGGAGATGATGGCAGTCAGCGGCGGTGCCGCATTGGAGATGGTCTATCATGAGGACAGGGAGCTTGTCCGGAGCCAGATGGAGCAGTGCCTTTCGGAGGGCGGAACGGATTATTCTGTCAGATACCGGATCCGCTGCAAGGACGGCACCCTGAAATACATCCTTGCCTGCGGAAGAAAAGCGGAGGACGAGGACGGCAATCCCTATTTCCAGAGCTTGTACATTGACATTACAAGGGAGATGGAGGATGCCGGAATCATCAAACAGCTTCAGCTGATCCGTGCTTTGAGCAATGACTACAGTGATGTCTACGCACTGGATTTTGAAACAGGAAGTCTGGAGCCTGTGTTCCAGCATGAGAACTCCGGCATCACGCATCTTACAACCGATCACTATGATGAATGGCTCGCACAGCTGTGCACAGAGATGGTGTATCCCGAGGATCAAAACAATTTCCTGACAAGGCTCTCTCTGGACAACATCCGCCGCAATTTACAGGGCAAGGAACTCTTTCGTCACCATTACCGCAACGGGAAGGACGATAAGATCTCGCACTGGGAGGCAAAATTCGTTGGTGTTCAGGAAAACGGCAGTACGGTGAAGGCGATCGTCGGCTTCCGCAATATTGACGATGAAGTGCGGCACGAGGAAAAGCGGAATCAAGCTCTGCACAAAGCACTTTCGCAGGCTCAGTATGCAAGCAAAGCCAAGACCACGTTCCTCAACAACATGTCCCACGACATCCGCACGCCCATGAATGCGATCATCGGTTATACCGCACTTGCCTCCACGCATATTGAGAATACCGAGCGTGTGAAGGACTATTTGCGGAAGATCACCCAGTCCTCCAATCATCTGCTTTCCCTGATCAATGATGTGCTGGACATGAGCCGCATTGAATCCGGAAAGATGGTTCTCGTGGAAAAGGCGGAGAGCCTGCCGGAGATCATGTGCGAGATCCGCAACATCATGCAGGCGGACATCAATGCAAAGCAGCTGAAATTTGATATGCAGGTGTCGAATGTGGTGGATGAAGTGATCTACTGCGACAAACTGCGTATCAACCAGATCTTCCTGAATCTGCTCTCGAATGCAGTGAAGTTCACACCGGTCGGCGGAATGGTGTCCATGCACATGCGTCAGATCAAATCCATGCGTAAGGGCTATGCAGTCTATGAATTCTGCGTCAAGGATACGGGCATCGGCATGGAGAAAACCTTCATGGAACATATCTATGAACCCTTTGCTCAGGAACGCCCCAATACCCTCAGCGGCATTCAGGGCACGGGACTTGGCATGGCGATCACCAAGAATATTGTGGATATGTGCGGCGGCTGGATCGATCTGAAAAGCGAACCCTTCGAGGGAACCGAGATCACTGTCACGCTGTCATTCAGAACCATGCCCGACCGTTCCGAGATCGAACCGATCAGGGAGCTGGAGGGAATGCGTGCACTTGTGGTCGATGATGATATGGGCACCTGTCAGAGCGTTTCCAAGCTCTTCCGTCAGCTCGGGATCCGTGTGGACTGGACGGTGTGCGGCAAAGAGGCGATCGTCCGTGCAGAAGAGGCTGCCGAGATCGGTGATCCCTACCAGCTGTATGTTGTGGACTGGCTGATGCCGGATATGAACGGCATCGAAACAACACGGCAGATCCGCCGGAGTGTGGGTTATCAGCCCCCGATCATCATCCTCTCCGCCTATGACTATACGGACGTCGAGGATGAAGCCATTGAAGCAGGCGTGACCGCATTCAGCAGCAAGCCGCTGTTCATGTCCGAGCTGCGTCGGGTGCTCCTGCGTGTATTCGGTCTGCCCATGCGTGAGAAAACGCTGAAGGACATCAAGGAGCTGTACGGTAAAAGAGTGCTTGTGGTCGAGGACAACGAGATCAATCAGGAAATTTCCATAGACATTCTCCATACGGTGGGCATTTCAGCGGACGTGGCTCCGAATGGTCAGGCGGCATTGGACATGCTGCATGAAAAGGGTGCCGGATACTATAGTCTGGTATTCATGGACATTCAGATGCCGGTCATGGACGGCTATGAAGCCTCCAGACGCATCCGTCTTTCTGAGGACAGGGGTATCGCTGAGATCCCAATTATCGCTATGACCGCAAACGCCTATGAAGACGATAAGAAAATGGCATATGAAGCAGGCATGAACGGGCATATCTCCAAGCCGATCGAGATTCCGAAGCTGATGGAAATGCTTCGGACTATGATACAATAAACCAGAAATTAAATTAGGTTTGTTACAATTTTTTTGCTTCCATGCATTGACATTTAAGCGTTAATATGTTAAAATAGTAATGTATTGACAAGACGGCGTAACCATCAAGAGAGGGCAAGATGATGAGGATTGCGATTTGTGATGACAGTCAGATAGACAGGGAAGTAATCAAGGATTTTCTGCATGCCTACATGACGGATAGGTCCATCCCGAACATCATGACAGAATATGAAAACGGCAGAAATCTGGTGGATGATATTGAGGAAGGCGGTTACTATGATCTCGTCTTTCTCGATATCTACATGGATGAGATGGACGGGATGTGCATCGCCAGAAATCTGCGGCGTGTCGGCTACACGGGGAAGATCGTGTTTCTGACAAGTGCAGCAGAATTTGCAGTGGACAGCTACGAGGTGGAGGCTTCGGGCTATCTGCTGAAACCGCATAATTACGATAAGCTTTCCGCACTTCTGAACCGTCTGATCGACAGGACGAATATCGGGCAGTTTCAGGTATCTGTCAGGAATACCATCTACAGCATCCCATTTGCGGAGATCGTATATGTCGAGAGCAGGAACAATGTCTGTATCCTGCATTGCAGTGACGGCAGGGAGTATACCGTTTACAAAAAATTAAGCGAGATCGAAGCACAGCTCGATGACAGCAGATTCCTCCGCTGCCATCAGAGCTATCTGGTCAACATGAGCTACATTGCCAAAGCCGACAAGCAGTTTGAGCTGACAACGGGCGATGTGGTTCTGATCCGCCAGCGGAGCCAGAAGGAGATCCGGAGCATCTATCAGGAATTTGCAGCAAGGGGAAGAAAATCATGACATTACGGGAATTCTATGCAAAAACAAATGCGGATTACGATGCTGTAATCCGCAGACTGGTGAATGAAAATCTGGTTCTGAAATATTTAAAAAAGTTTCTGGATGATGAATATTTTGCAAATCTTCAGCAGGCAGCTGCGGCAGGGGACTATGAAACGGCATACCGCTGTGTGCATACGCTCAAAGGGCTTTGCCTTTCGCTCGGCTTTGACACCCTGAGCCGTCCGGTGACGGCACTGACGGAGGAGCTGCATGAAGGAAAAACAGAGCATGCAGCTGCATACATTGCCGAGATCGAACCGCTTTATCACGAGATCAAACAGTGGATCCGTGAGCTGACCGCCTGACTGCATCTCCCATAACTGCTGCAACAGTTACGGGAGAGAGGATGTACGGGCGATCGATCAGGAAGCAATGAGGCTCTTGGGGGTTTCAGCGGGAAGCTGACGCATGTATTCAGCTACGATGGCGAGGAATTCACGGGTCGTGGGGTTGTAGTGTGTGATGTCATCATTGATGCCGAAAATCTCGGAGATGAATTCCGTGTTGCCTCTCACACAGCTCTGACCGATGGCATAACGCATGGCACGCTCAATGCTGGCAATGGAGGCACTGTTATAGTATTCTGCGATCGCAGGATAGAGGATCTTGGACATGCTGGTCAGACCAATGGGATTTTCAATGCCAAACAGTACTGCGGTTTTGATGTAGTGGAAGCCCTTGGTATTGGCAGGAATTCCCAGCTTCAGCAGTGTTTTGATGACCTTGGTTTCGCTTGCAGCATCTGCACCATGGTACTGACGGCAGATGGAAATTGTTTGACTGTTCATTTTAATCAACCTCTCAATTATTGTAAAGTGTAGTCAGTGAAGTGCTGTTTCATCTGACAAATTGATTATATCTCATTTTTTGATGTTTTTCTTAAAAAAATGGAAATTGACATTTTTTTAAATGAATTTGACACAAATCGTGAGGAAATCAGGGTGTGAAAGGTCGAATCCAGTCTGCAAAGCATGGAAATTCACAGATCAGCAGGCTTTTCCTCCTCCGCAAACTCCACATTCATCACCGCATCCAAGGAAATTTCCATTTCCTCGGCAAACTTCATTTTCTGCTCTCCCATGTCGAGAAACCGGAAATGTCCCGTATACCGTACATACGAACCGCCGGTTTTCTTTGCATCGGGAATAAAATGAGTCACTGTGATGAGGGGGAGATCCAGTCCGGAAAGCTTCTGAAATGCTGCATCCAAGGCGTTCAGCTGCATTTCCGTCAGCTCCTGCCGCTTCTCCACATACCTTGCGGATTCCTCGATACCGTCCTCAAATCCGGTCAGTGCCTTGAATGAGCCGAACTGTGCAGCCCTCTCATAATTGCTCATGCGGCGGCGTGTCGGGGAAATATGGTGGGGATGGTCGATGATATGCCGGTATCGCTCTGACATGTGCAGCCCTCATTTCTTCAATGTATTCAGATATGCCTTGTGTCCATCCGGAACACGGAAGCTTTCCCGTGCTTTCTGGATGGTTTTGTTGTGCACCCATGTATCCAGTCTGCCCCGTTCGAGATAGGGCAATGCAGCCTCGTACTGCTTTGCAAGTGCGGTCGCAAAATACCATGCGATCATCATGTTGACGTAATACTCTCCGCTGCGGATGTCCGCTGCCCAGTCAAGGTACTCCGGCTGGAAATGCTCATCCAGATAATGGCACATGAGCATTCCGACAGCGAAGCGGACGGTATAGGTTTTGCCGGAGCCAAGCCATTTCCAGATCTCCGGCAGAAGTTTGTCCGTGTGTTTTCGGAATACTTTCGGACGCAGCTGGTCACAGGTTGCCCAGTTGTCGATATACGGCAAAAAGCGTTCCAGTGCTCCGATCACAGCGTCATAGCTTTTCATTTCCGAAATCAGGAATGCATGGAGCTGATTTTCCTCGAAATACCGGTGCGGCAGTGCGGAGAGAAAATCTTTTGCAGCATCATTTTGTGAAAGCTTCTTAGCCAGAGTGCGAAGCTCCGGTGTTCTCACGCCGATGACGGATTCCGGCGGAATATTGGGGATCAGCTTCGCCTGAAAATCCCTGTACTGCAAATCCTGCATGGTAAAAAGTGTTTCTTGTATCGTCATGCCCGATGCCCTCCAACCTGTCCGTTTCGCTCGATCGTTGTTGCTCCCTCGGAAAAATTCATCCCTTTCAGGATCGCATTTTTCCCGAATTTCCGTTTGATGTCCAGCATTGCCCTCTGCATGGAACGTTCCTTTCGTTCCTGCTGTTCCTCCTGTGCCTGCTTCACCTGCAATTGCTCCGCATCCGCAAAGAGATCCAGCTGTACAAATTCCTCTTTCGGGGCATCCTGTTCGTACAGTACCCGATTGGCGACCACATACATTCTCCGCACCTGTAAGCGTTCATCCACGATCCGTGCATACAGCTGCATCATGGCAGAAACGATCTTTTTGGTGGAAGAGGTGTATTTTCCAAGATTCAGGGTGCCGTGTGCCTGCTTTGGAAGCCGCCTGCCGTAACGGTCAGTTTCCATTTTCCCATCATAGTCGTCCGGAATGCCGGTGTGGTCATAGCCGACTGTCAGCTCGATCTGGTCGGTCACGATGCCCTTTTCCACGAGGTCGAGCACCAGCAATTCGGTCATTTCACGGACGATCAGCTGCCCCTTGTCATAGCTGTACGCACAGGAGAGCACCTGTCCCTGACTGATGCTGTGTACCCTCGGACGGTACGCCTTGATGTCTGCGATCGTGCACGGCTCCCAGCCCCACGCATGGTCAATGAGCAGCTCCGCATTCACGCCGAAAAGCCTGTAAAGCTTGTCCTCGCTGTACTCTGAGCATTCTGCTACATCGCCCATCGTATACAGATGGTTTGCCTCCAGCTTTCGGGCAGTCCCTGCCCCCACACGCCAGAAATCCGTCAGCGGACGATGCTCCCACAGCTTTTCCCGATAGCTCATTTCATCCAGCTCTGCGATTCTCACGCCGTCCCGATCGGGCGGCATTTTCTTTGCCACAATGTCCATCGCTACCTTGGCAAGATACAGATTTGTACCGATGCCGGCGGTCGCTGTGATGCCGGTTTCCCTCAGCATATCCCGTATCATGCGGATCGCAAGCTCATGCGGTGTGCACTTGTAGGTCGGCAGGTACTCCGTCACATCCATGAATACCTCGTCGATCGAATACACATGAATGTCCTCCGGTGCAATGTAGCGGAGGTAGATTTCATAGATCTTTGTGCTGATCTCCATATACCGTGCCATCTGCGGCGGTGCAATGATATAATCCACTGCAAGAGAAGGGTCAGCCGCAAGCTCTGCGGCATTGCAGGAGTTGCCGGAAAACTGCCGCCAAGGTGCTTTGTACTGCCGGTCACGGTTCGCATGCTGCACCTTCTGCACGACCTCGAATAAACGAGGTCTGCCCGGAACGCCAATGGCTTTCAGGGAGGGAGTCACCGCAAGACAGATGGTCTTTTCCGTTTTGGAGGCATCCGCAACCACAAGATTGGTCGTCAGCGGATCAAGCCCACGCTCCACGCATTCCACAGAGGCATAGAATGATTTCAAGTCGATGGCAATGTAGTGTCTTTCCATAAGCACCTCCTGTGTTTTGAATGCATGCGGAAAACGGATGAAGAAAATTTGTTCTTTTTTATTATACCACAAAGATGGGGCATTGTCAAGGGAAGTATTTTCCAAATCAGGAAAGCTCCTTCCCCGTCTATGAAACGGGGAAGGGAGCGAAAACCTGCGTTGTTGGGCTTTGTGTCAGCCTGCACCGGTGTCACAGGCAGACCTTCACATCAAACTTTTCCATCCAATAATCCATCTGTGCAAAATAGGCGATCGTCTGCGGCTTTGTCATCAGCTGACCATACCACTGCACGGATTCCCCGCCGTACATGAGCTGTTCCAACGCCTCACGCCGCACGATCTGCAAAATAGGTGCATCCGGATTTTGCAGACGGCTCTCCAGAAGCTTTGTGACCGCTGTGAGGTAATTTGGGTTGTGCGTCTTGGGGTAGGGGCTTTTCTTTCTCCAGAGTACTTCTTTCGGCAGATAATCACGCATCGCCTCACGCAGCAAGCCCTTTTCGTAGCCCCTGTATTCCTTGAATTCCCACGGTACATTGTACAGATACTGTGCGATCCGGTAGTCACAGAACGGCACACGCACCTCCAGTGCATTGTACATGCTCATGCGGTCCTTGCGGTCGAGCAGTGTCTGCATGAACCAATCCAGATTCAGCCGCATCATCTCACGCATCCGCTGTTCCGTCGGGGATTCTCCGGAGAGTAATGCCGTCCGTGCAAGCGTTGCCTTGTACTCCCGATCCACATCCCCACGCTTTTCCAGCAGCTCGGCGATCTCCGGCTTTGCAAAGGTCATGCGGTACGCCGTACTCTGTGACCATGGGAAGCCATATGCAGCACGGATCTCCGGATCCCTGTACCACGGGTAGCCCCCGAACAGCTCATCCGCACATTCACCGGAAAGGGCGACCGTTACATCCTGCCGGATCTCGCCGCAGAACAGCAGGAGGGAGGCATCCACATCTGCCATGCCCGGCAGATCCCGTGCATCCACCGCCGCAAACAGAGCGTCCGTCAGGGCGGGCGTGTCAATGACCGTCCAGTGATGCGTCACGCCGAGGTATTCCTGCATCCGCCGGATGAAATCGGGGTCGCTGTTCGGCTGGAATTTGCTCTTCTGGAAATACTTGTCATTGTCCCGATAATCCACCGAAAATGTGTGCAGCTCTCTTCCGTCCTTGGCAAATTCCCTTGCCGCTACGGAGGAAATGATGCTCGAATCCAGACCGCCGGACAGGAATGTTCCGATCGGTACGTCCGATACCAGCTGCCGCCGGATCGCATCCGTCAGCAGTTCACGCACATGCTCCGCTGTTTGTGCAAAATTATCCCTATGTTCACATGCCTCCAGCTGCCAGTAGCAGCGTGTGCGAAGCCCCTCCTCCTGCGTGTAGTAACCGCAGTATCCTGCCGGAAGCTCTGCCATTCCACGGAAAATACCGCATCCTGCCGTCCTGCCGGGACCGAAGAGCAGGAGCTGACTGATGCCGTTTAAGTCGATCTCATGCGGCACGGACGGGTGTGCAAGGATCGCTTTCAGCTCGGAACCGAAAATCAGGTGCTCCTTTGTCATATGATAGAACAGGGGCTTCACGCCGATCCGGTCACGGGCAAGAAAAAGCCGCTGCCGCTTGTGTTCCCATACTGCAAATGCAAAAATGCCGTTGCACAGGGAAACACAATCCTCCCCGTATTCCGCATATGCTTTCAGCAGTACCTCCGTGTCGGAATGTGTGTCAAAAGTATAGCCACGCTGCAAAAGCTCCCTGCGAAGCTCCTCCGTGTTGTAAAGCTCGCCGTTGTAGACGATCGTGTAGGTTTCCGTTCCATCCGTGTACTGCATGGGCTGACGGCCGGAATCCGGATCAATGACGGACAGTCGGGTATGGATGAGCACTGCATGATCGCTCAGCATGATGCCTTTCTGATCGGGTCCACGCCTTGCAATGGATGACTGCATTTTCTCATAGATCCTCTCTTTGTCACGCAGCATTTCCTCAAATGCAATGACACCTGCAATACCGCACATAAGCATCCTCCTTTGTCTTGCCGGCACACGCCGGCTGTTTCCCTGTATTATATGCAGATACTTGTGAAAATGTACACTTTTTTACATGTTTTTCTCGATATTTTATTATTTTTTTGGAATCTGCTTGACAATTCAAAGAAAATTGTGTATAATATAAATATACATGCAATTTTTGTTTTTGTGATACATGAAGTTGATGAGCCAAATTGATTGTATCTATCAACAGGTTGTGAGATGGTTGGGATTCTATCTGGGGGCAATGCGTGAAAAATGGTCGGGATATTTGGAACACAATGCGTAAAGGAGTAATTTATCATGTTGGACTTTAGAATCAAAACCTTTCTGAAGCTCTGCGAAACCAGAAGCTACACAAACACAGCAAAAATTCTCAAAATGACACAGCCGTCTGTAACACAGCACATCAAGTATCTGCAAAACCGTTATAACTGCCAGCTGTTCAATTACGAAGGAAAGACCCTTTCTCTGACTGAAGAGGGTGAGTATCTGCGTCGTCAGGCTCAGGCGATGGCAAATCAAAGCTCCAAGGTGCTGGAGGATCTGAGAAGAATGAATGACCGTCACAATCCGCTGCGTTTCGGATGCCCGAAGGATCTGAGCGAGAGCGTTGTACCCCGTCTGCTCGGTGCGATGATGCAGAATGACGAGGATCTGGAAGTTCGTCTGATTTCCGGTACTGCAGCAGAGATGATCGCTGAGCTGGAAAGCGGCAGAGTGGATTTTGTACTGGCCGACGGAAGTTTCGACAATGGCAAATTCACCAAGGTTCCGCTGGCAAAGACCCGTTTCAGCTGCTGGGCTGGCAAGGGCTATGCGGAAGAGCTGGGCAGCACGACTTTCAAGAAGATGTTCCGTGAGAAGCTTCTGATCGGTGAGGATGGCTCCGGCGATCGTTTCGTTCTGGATGAAGTGCTTGAACGCCGCAAGTGTGAGATGGGTGATTTCTATGCAAAGATGGTCTGCAATTCTCCTGCATCCATCATGGAGTTTGCAGCATCCGACCTCGGCATCTGCTTCGGTTATGATGTTGTCATGGAAAGCTCCGCTGTAAGTGACAAGATCTGTAAGGTCAAGCTGACGGACTTCAGCGAGGACAGAGAGCTGGCATTCTTCTATCTCAAGGAGAACATGAATTCTGACCGTTCCAAGGTATTTTTCAAGGAATTCAAGCAGTTCTGGACGGATGCTTCCAAGTCTGAGTAAACCTCAAAAAACTGAATCAAAGCAAAAAAATGTGTCCGCTTCGGCGGACACATTTTTGATAGATTTACTTGATGGAAACCTTCTTCATAATCTGCGGAGTGAGGGGCTTGTCACTGTAATTGGTTGCAACACCTGCGATCTCATCCACTGCATCCATGCCGGAAACGACCTTGCCGAATGCAGCATACTGACCGTCCAGATGGGGGGCATCATCATGCATGATGAAGAACTGGGAACCAGCGGAATCGGGGTGCTGTGCTCTTGCCATGGAAAGAACGCCTCTTGTGTGCTTCAGGTCGTTCTTCACGCCGTTTGCAAGGAATTCACCCTTGATGTGCCAGCCGGGACCGCCGGTGCCGTTGCCGATCGGGCAGCCGCCCTGGATCATAAAGCCGGGGATGACTCTGTGGAAGGTCAGACCGTCATAGAAGCCCTCTTTTACCAGCTTTTCAAAGTTTTCGCAGGAAATCGGTGCGATCTCAGGATACAGCTCAATTTCAATGAGCTTGCCGTTTTCCATTTCAATTACTACCATTGTGTTACCTCCAGAATTTGATCAAAATATATCTCTGACAGTGAATCAGAACAATTCAACTGTTTCGACATCTTCCACTGTGATGGTGACGAGATCCGTGTCCGTCACATCCGGCATTGCCGCCAGACGGTTTGCCTGATTGGTCAGCGTCTTCTCAAAATAATTGCGGACATCACGGCCGTTTGCAAAACCGGGAAGCTTCCGTGCCACACGATCCCCGAAGAAATCACGCACACAGTTCATTGCCTCCTCCGTTACCTCGTAGAAGGATTTGCCGCAGATACCGCTGAAAATATCCACTAGCTCATCGGCTGTATAGTCCTCAAACAGGATCTGCTTGTTGAAACGGGAACGCAGACCGGGGTTGGATTCCAGAAATTCATCCATCAGATCGAGATAGCCGGCAACGATGACCACAAAGTCGTCACGGTTGTCCTCCATCGCTTTGAGCAGTGTGTTGACCGCCTCGATACCGAAGTCATTGGAGCCGCCCTGTGTGGTCAGCGTGTACGCCTCGTCAATGAACAGGACACCGCCCATCGCACTGTCAATGACCTTTTTGGTCTGGATGGCAGTTTGTCCGACATAACCGCTGACAAGACCCGAACGGTCAACCTCCGTCAGATGTCCCTTGCTCAGCACACCGAGCTTGCGGTAGATCTTGCTCATCAGACGGGCAACTGTGGTTTTACCGGTACCGGGGTTGCCGGAAAATACCATATGCAGGGAAACGGAGGTCTGCGGCAGACCACGCTCCATTCTCATTTTGTGTACCTTGAGCAGATTGATCAGGCTGTTGAGATCCTCCTTGACCTTGGCAAGCCCCGTCAGATCATTCAGCTCCTGCAAAATCTGTTCCAGCGTTTCCTCCGGCTCGTCCACGGGTGCCGGTGCGGGTTCTTCTTCCGCTGCCGGCTGAGGCTGTGCCGGAATTGCCTTGGGGGGGAATGCCGGCATATCCATCCTGTCAGCAGGGGAGCTTGGGATCTCAGGCAGATCCTGTCCGTTCTTATTGAGATCCCTCCAGCTGCGGAGATAGGAAGAACGGTAATTTTTCAGACGCAGCATGACTGCCGCCATTGCCTGTGTCTGTCTGTCATCGAAACGCCCGTCATAGCTGATGAACTCCAGTCCCAGCTCATCGAGGTATTCCAGCAGCATCAGGGAAGTGCTGCCCTGTGCCGCCTGATTCTTGATGTCACCGTTAATGAACACTGTCAGCAGGCTCAGGATGGTTTCAAAAATAGCGTCCGCTGTGATCCGGTGCTCCGTCACAAAGCGGATGATATACTCCCTTGTCAGGGAAAAATCCAGACAATTGTTGATGATCTCCACCTCATGATCCATGATCTGGCGGTCACTGTCCGCAATGTACAGCATATATTTCATAATAGAGAACTGTGCATAATCCCGCAGGGGCATCCGGCTTCCCTTGACTTGTAAACCCATTCGTTCGTACTGATCACAGAGGGAATAGATGTATTGCAGGGTATCGTTTTTAGAAGACTTCAAATTTCTCAGCTCCTTATATCCAATCCGTATTTGTCGGCTCCGCACGGGCAGACCACGCAGAACTTATTATTTCCATTATAACAAATTTCCGGAGAAAAGGCAAGTACTATTTGAAAAAAATATATGCCCCTGCTGTAAAGCAGGGGCATGAACGGGATACAGGTTACTTTGCTGCAAGCTCCTGAATGCACTTGCGGCATACCTTTTTGTCATTATGGTCAGTCAGATCCTCGCTGCCACCGCAGAGGATGCAGCAGAGCTGGCTCTTTCTGAGAATGATGGAATCGCCGTCGGTAAAGATCTGGAGATAATCATTCTGATTGATGTCCAGTGTTCTGCGAAGCTCCTTGGGGAGTACGAATCTGCCGAGGGAATCCACTCTTCTGAAAATACCTGTGTTGTTCATGATGTCACCGTCCTTCGTTGTTTTTTCGGGGGTTCTGGTTATTCGCCGTCCTCCGGCATCTCCCAGTTATGATATACATTCTGTACATCATCATTTTCCTCCAGATGATCCAGCAGGAGCTGCATCTTCTTGATGGAGTCCTCATCGGTCAGCTGGGTATAGTTAGCCGGTACCTTTTCTGCCTCCGCAGAAAGTACGGTATAACCCTTTGCAGTCAGAGCCTCACGCATAGCGGAAACAGCGGTGGGGTCGCATTCCATGACAATGGTATCTTCTTCCACGGTCAGATCATCGCCGCCGCAGTCGAAGCAGTCCTCCATTGCAGTATCCTCATCCACGCCGTTGTTTTCCACAACGACAATGCCCTTGTCGGAGAACATGAAGGACACACAGCCGATCGTGCCCAGATTGCCGCCGTACTTGTCAAAGTAGTGGCGTACATCACCGGCAGTACGGTTCTTGTTGTCCGTCAGGCACTCAACGATGACAGCAACACCATTCGGACCATAGCCCTCATAGACCATGGATTCATAGTTATTCTTGCTGCCCTCACCGGAAGCCTTCTTGATCACACGGTCGATGTTGTCATTCGGTACGTTGTTGGACTTTGCCTTTGCGATCAGATCACGCAGCTTTGCGTTATTGTTCGGATCGGGGCCGCCCTCCTTGACGCACACGATGATCTCTCTGCCGATCTTGGTGAAGATCTTTGCCTTCACTGCGTCCGTTGCTTCCTTCTTACGCTTGATATTATTCCATTTGGAATGTCCTGACATCTTATATCACTCCTTATTCTTCATTTGCAGGAGAAGCTCCTCCCGCATGTCCCAGATCGCAGCAAACAGAGTCTGCTGTCTTTGTGTATCGCCTGAAAGCTCCAGATAGCCAAATAACGCTTCCAGACCCGTTGCTTTGCGGTAGTCAGCAGGGGAGGCGTTGCGGGGGACAGTGTTGCCTGCCGCATTTCTGCCCCTCTGATAAACACTGCGTTCCTCCTCCGTCAGACTATCCATGAGTGCATCCGCAGCCTTTGCCTGAAATCCGGCACAGACCAGTTTGATCTTCGCATCATGCAGATTGCCCACCGGCGTACTGCCTGCCGAAACGATTGCCGAACGCACCAGCAATTCATACACACAGTCACCAAGGAATGCCATCGTCAGGGGACTGTACTGCCGTGCTTCCTTTTCAGTCAGTTGGAAATTCATAGCCGCTTACCTGATATAATCGAATTCAAATCCGAAGATATTGACCGTATCGCCCTCTTCAATGCCCATTTCCTCCAGCTTGTCAATGATGCCGCTGGAACGCAGCACACGCTGGAAATACTGGAGCGAAGAGTAGTCCTCCATGTTGACCGTACGCAGCACAGGCTCCAGCCAGACTGCGGAAACATAGTAGATACCGTCCTCGACCTCGACCTCGAATTCCTGCTTGGAGGCAAAACGGCTCTCCCATTCCTCGGGAGAAAGCGGCTGTGCCTCGAACACCTTCACCGGCGGCAGCTCGGAAAGCTTGTAGCCGACCGCATCCATCAGAGCACCCGTGCCCTGTGTGGTCGCCGCAGAAATGGTGAAGAACTGAAGCCCCAGACCTTCGATATATTCCTGCAAAGCGGCGATCTGCTCCGGTGTTGCCATATCGGATTTATTTGCCACAACGATCTGCGGACATTCTGCCAGAGCTTCGCTGAAATTCGCAAGCTCCTTGTTGATCTTCTCGAAATCGTCGATCGGATCACGTCCCTCGATGCCGGAAACATCCAGCACATGGAGGATCAGCCGGCAGCGTTCCACATGCCGCAGGAACTCGTGTCCCAGACCAATGCCCTCGCTTGCCCCCTCGATCAGACCGGGGATGTCCGCCATCACAAAGGAACGCTCCTCGTCCAGCCGTACAACGCCCAGCACGGGAGTGAGGGTCGTGAAATGGTAATTGGCGATCTTCGGCTTTGCAGCACTGACCACGGAAATGAGGGTGGATTTGCCGACATTCGGGAAGCCGACCAGACCCACATCCGCCAAGAGCTTCAGCTCCAGTGTCACATCAAAGGATTCACCGGGGAAGCCGGGCTTGGCAAAACGGGGGATCTGTCTGGTGGAGGTGGCAAAATTGGAATTGCCCTTGCCGCCTCTGCCGCCCTTTGCAAGGATCTTCGGCTCATCGTCGGACATATCCGCCATGATTCTGCCGGTATCTGCCTCACGGATGACCGTACCCCTCGGAACACGGATCACGAGATCGGGAGCACTCTTGCCGGTGCAGCGTTTGGAGCCGCCGTTTTCGCCGTTCTGTGCGATATACTTTCTCTTGTAGCGGAAGTCGATCAGCGTGGAGAAATTATCATCCACCTGAAAGACCACGTTGCCGCCGCTGCCGCCGTCACCGCCGTCAGGACCGCCCGCTGCAACATATTTTTCTCTGTGAAAGGAGACTGCACCATCGCCGCCGTCCCCCGCCTTGATTTTAATTCGTGCTTTATCGACAAACATGTTAAAATCCCTCCTTTGTGGAGCGTCTGCAAAACCCAAAACAAAATCCCAAGCTCGTGAAAGCCCGGGATTTTGAATGTTTCATTGGGCGGAATTAGTCAGCGTATACGCATACACGCTTGCGATCACGGCCCCAGCGTTCAAACTTCACTCTGCCGTCAACCATTGCGAACAGAGTATCGTCAGAACCCTTGCCTACGCCTGTGCCCGGATGAATGTGGGTGCCACGCTGACGAACGATGATGTTGCCTGCGGTTACGAACTGACCATCAGCTCTCTTTACGCCCAGACGCTTGGACTCAGAGTCACGGCCGTTCTTAGTAGAACCCATACCTTTCTTATGTGCAAAAAACTGCATACTAATTCTAAGCATGATTTACACCTCCGTGATTTCAAATTGAATAGTGTTCGGAAATTCTTCCGAAATACACTGCAGATGGACATACAAAGCATCAAGAAGCTTTGCAGCAGTATCACTGCCATCCGTGCGGATATTCACTGTATCCCCCTTAGCAGAAGCCTCAGCACCTGTTGCAAACGTTTCCGTCAGAAGGTTGGCTGTAAGCTGCACAGCAGAGGAGACCGCCGCACAGACAATATCCTGTCCATGTTCTGCATAGCCTGCATGCCCCTTGACGGAACATCTGCAAAGCCTGCCGTTTTTTTTGATGAAAACAGCTTTCAGCATGGTTCAGTGATTAAGCGTTGATTGCTTCGATCTGAACCTGTGTGTAGGGCTGTCTGTGACCCATCTTACGCTTTTCGCCCTTCTTCGGCTTGTAAGTGAAGACTGTGATCTTCTTGCCCTTACCGTTCTTCAGAACCTTTGCGGAAACGGTTGCACCTGCTACATAGGGAGCACCTACGTTGATTCCGTTGTCGGAACCTACAACAACAACCTTGTCAAAGGTAACGGTCTCGTCAGCTTCTACATTCAGCTTTTCGATGAATACAACATCACCCTCACGAACCTGATACTGCTTACCGCCTGTTTCGATTACTGCGTACATTGATCTGGCACCTGCCTTTTCTTAAAAACTCGCTGTCCTTGGGGACGGAAACCCGTTCTTTTATCTTCCCGAGCACATGCGGCAATACTATTTTATCACAAAAGACGAGCCTTGTCAAGAGCCAATCTGCAATTTTTTTAAGTTTTTTCCTTTTTTTCCTTATCTCAGTTCAGTATCCTGCACATTGGGCATAAAACCGTACATTTCCTCATAGCTTTCCAGCTCCTCACGGCTTTCGGGTCCTGCCGGAATCAGTCCCGTCATGTCGGTGTCGGACATCGTTGTCATTTCCTCCACGGGGAAGAGGGGAGTACGCTCCTCATTCGGATCAAAGGGTTTCTTCTGCATCATGATCATCCTTTCAGTTTGGTTTGGGAATAGGATAACCGGAAAGATGCGAAGTATGCAGAAGCCGCCCCATTTTCAGAGGCGGCATTGTCTGTTACTCTTCTTTTAAAAGCATGTTGAACATGTCTTTGAGTTCTCTGAGCGTGGCATCAGAGAGTGCTGGATTTTCCGTTACATTCATGATTGCCGCACAGAGCGTATCTGTGAGCGTGCTACGCACACCTGCATGAGATGATACGTTTGAGTCAGCATATCCCTCGGGATAACCGTTGTCAAAAACGATATTCGGACGCTGCTTCTGCCCCTCCGCAAGCGGATGCGGTCTGTCTGCAAGATCCGCATAATCCGAAACATCCCCGGCGGGCAGAACCGCCATCGGTGCACGCATGGCAACGAATTTCAGAAATGTATACCGCTTCTCCTCCGTGCGGAACGGAATCTCATACAGCTCCCAGCCATCAACGCTCCTGACGGGCTTGATGTAGTGCCGGTTGAGCTTGTAGATCCACTCACTCTGACGGTCAGCTGTCTGTGCCGGATCGTCCGTGAACAGAATCCGGAAATCACAGGTTTCATTGTATTGGTCGTTTTCACCGCCGTTGAGCCAGAACGTCAGCACATAGTCCGTGTTCGGCTGTAATTCCAGCGGTTCGGATGCGGCTTCACTCCAGTTCCACTGCCAGTCGCCCAGCATCAGGGCTTCCTGTAATCTGCCGTCCAGAAAGCTGGTAATGAAAGAACGGCTGAACACGTTGTTTTCGCAGTCCTCCACCGGATGGAAGCTGCGTGGTTCGATATATAAAGCATTCATAATTTTGTCCTCCGTAACTACGGACGGACAGCCGTCAGTCAGACGAATTTCGCACTCGCCGGTATAGACTGCCCGACCGTGCTTCACCAGTCCCTTAGCCCGTTTGGGGTAAGTCAGACCGATTGGTTTGCCATATTCGTCCGTGACAATCACGTTTTTGTTCATGGGTGTCCTCCCCCTTTGTCACGTTCTGTACATTTCTGTTTTTTGTGATGGGTGCCGTCCCCGATGTACATGTTATCAGGGCATAAGCTTGACTGAAACAGCTGTACTTAGCAGCCCTGATAACGGATCGGGAACTTAAGCTTGACCGGCGAAAGCCGGCTACACTTATCAGTCCCCGATATTGGTATTATACCATGAGTCGTCAGAAATTGCAAGAGGAATGCAGCAAAAAATCAGGATGAAGCTGTATTTTTGTACAGAGAATGCAGCTTTGGGAAAGCAGCTCACTATGAAAATGTCATATTGTAAACTTTCCATGAACAAACCCTTGATTTCCCCGTATGGATATGCTATACTATATAATTGAGTGAATGAAAGGTGATTATGAACCGTGATATACAATATAATAAGTACAAAGGAGTTGTTTGAACATTGCTGAGAAGTATGACAGGCTACGGCAGGGCACAGGAGCAGGTGGATAACCGTGACATCCTCGTGGAGATCCGATCGGTGAATTCACGCTATCTGGAGCAGAACATCCGCATCGGCAGAAGCTACGGCTACATGGAGGAAGAGCTGAAATCCCTCCTGAAAACGCTGGTTTCCCGTGGTAAGGTGGAGATCGGCGTATCCATCACACTCACCGAGGGCAAGAAGGCTGACATCCGTGTGAATGCGGATATCCTCAAGGGCTATATTGACGCTATGACAGAGTATAACCAGAGCGTCAGCACGAAGTATGCTCTGGTAGATGACGATAAGGAAATCGACTGCGAGTTCTTCAAATGGCGTACAATGCTCCATCTGCCGGATGTGTTCCGTGTGGAAAAGGCACAGGATGACGAGGATGAAGTCCGTGCAGCCGTGCTGGGCGTTGCAGAAAAGGCGATCACCGCATTTGTACAGATGCGTGAAGCGGAGGGTGAAAAGCTCCGTGAGGATGTCCTGACAAGGCTCGGAACGCTGGCGAAATGCATAGCTGTCGTGGAGGAGGAGGCTCCCAGACTGACGGAGAAGTACAGGGAACGCCTGTATACCAAGATCTCCGATCTGCTGGGCAGCACCACGATCGACGAGCAGCGGATCCTCACAGAAGCGGCGATCTTCTCCGAGAAAACCGCTGTGGATGAGGAAACCGTCCGCCTGAGAAGCCACCTGTCCCAGATGGAAACGCTTCTGAACGAGGAGGGTGCTGTCGGCAGAAAGCTGGATTTCCTCGTGCAGGAAATGAACCGTGAGGTGAACACCATCGGCTCCAAGGTGCAGGATGTGAATATCACCGCCATTGTTGTGGAAATGAAGTCCGAGATCGAAAAGATCCGTGAGCAGATCCAGAATATTGAATAAGAAAGAGGGATGGAAATGTCAAAAGGTTTGCTGATCGTCGTTTCCGCACCGTCCGGCTGCGGAAAGGGAACGATCCTCGGAGAGGTGCTGAAGGATCCGGCTTATTACTATTCCGTATCCGCTACCACCCGTGCTCCCCGTGAGGGCGAGGTGAACGGTGTGCAGTACCACTTTCTGACCCGTGAGCAGTTCGAAGAGAACATTGCTCAGGATATGATGCTTGAATACGCAGAATACTGCGGCAATTACTATGGCACCCCCTTAGCCCCCATCAATGAGAATCTTGAAAACGGACGCAATGTCATTCTTGAGATCGAGGTGCAGGGTGCAATGCAGGTGCGGAAGCTCCGCCCCGATGCGGTATTTGTATTCATCGCACCGCCGAGTGTGGAAACGCTGCGTGAACGTCTGGTGGGCAGGGGAACTGAGCCGCTGGATGTGATCGAAGAACGTGTTGCACAGGCAGAACGTGAGATCGGCTTTGCCCAGCAGTATGACTATATTGTAGTCAATGATGTGCTGGAGGAAGCGATTTCCGATTTCAAAGCGATTGTCCGTGCTGAAAGCTGTAAGGTGAAGCAGGACTGAGCCTGATTCACAGAACAATGAAACATTAGAAAAGGAGAGGTATTGTTATGTTAAGACCCGCAATGACACAGATGATTACCAAGAACGAAAGCTGCTATTCCCTCGTGATTGGTGTAGCAAAGAGAGCAAGAGAGATCGCAGAGGAGCTTTATGAGAACAACATGACGCTCGAAGAAAAGCCCGTCAAGACCGCAGTTGATGAATTTGCAAGAGGGGAATACAAGATCGTTGAGGCAGCTGCCGCAGACGATAAGACCACTCTGTAAGAATTGTGAACAGCGAACAGTATATTGCAGCGGTTGCAGTGCATTCCGCTGCCTATGCGTTTGACAAACCGTTCCATTATCTGCTTCCGCCGGAGCTGTACAGGCAGCATCTGGAGGGCTGCCGTGTGATCGTACCGTTCGGACGGGGCAACCAGAAGCGTGTAGGTCTGGTGCTTTCCGTGTCCCTCTCCATGGGGGAAACGAGAAAGGGACTCAAACCGGTGCTTTCCGTTGCGGACAGCGAACCCATCCTCAATGAGGAGCAGCTTCTGCTGATGCACTGGCTCAGGGACAACACCTTCTGTACCTATTATGATGCGATCCGGACACTCCTGCCGTCCGCACTCCAGCTGCGTGTGCAGGAGCATTACAGCCTTGTACCGGATGCGGATACCAGCGGACTGGATGCGGAGCAGAAACAGCTTCTGCAATTTCTGCATCATGCCAAGAGCCAGAAAGAATTCGATGCCCTGCTCGATGTGCAAGATACCCCGCAGAAGAAAAAGCTCGTGGAGAGCCTGCTCGCCGCCGGTGTCATCTGCACGACCGCCGATGCGAGTGCAAGGATGAAGAACCGGACTGTCCGGATGGTACGCCTGACGGAAAAATTTCTCTCCGGCGAAAGCCACCGGAGCGTGACGGTCAAGCAGCAGCAGGTGATCACGGCGTTGCAGGAATTCGGCACGATGGAGGAAAAGGAGATCTGCTACATCTGCGGTGTGACCTGTGCAGTGATACAGACGCTTGTCAAAAACGGCATTGCAGAACGCTATGAAGCGGAGATGCAGGAGGAGGAATCTGCTCCGGCAGATGCTCCGGAGATCCGGCTTTCTCCGCAGCAGCAGGCGGTTTTTGATACGGTTGCCCCCCATCTGGAAACGGACGAGGCGAAATGCTTCCTCTTGCATGGCGTGACCGGCAGCGGCAAGACCTCCGTGTTTGAAGCGTTGATTGCAAGAACGCTTTCACTCGGAAAATCCGTCCTGATGCTGCTCCCTGAGATCGGTCTGACACCGCAGACGGTGAAACGCTTTTCCGCAAGATTCGGCAGCCGCATTGCTGTGATGCACAGCAGTCTGTCGCTCGGCGAACGCAAACGCTCCTATGAGAGAGCCAGAAGCGGACGGGCGGATCTGGTGATCGGCACACGATCGGCGATCTTTGCCCCCTTGCAGAACATCGGGCTTATCATCATGGATGAGGAGGGAGAACGCTCCTACAAATCCGATGCCGCACCACGTTTTGACACGATACAGGTCGCAAAGCAGCGTGCAAGAACGCACGGTGCAGTCCTCCTGCCGGCATCGGCTACGCCGACGCTCGAAAGCTATTACTATGCCCAGAAGGGCGTGTACCAGCTTCTGGAGATGCACCAGCGTTACGGCGATGCACCGCTTCCCGACGTGGAAGTGGTCGATATGACGGAGGAACGCATGCAGGGCAATGATACGGAATTCAGCTCCGTGCTCGTGCAGGCGATCGAGGAAAATCTGAACCGTGGGGAGCAGAGCATTCTCCTGCTCAACCGTCGGGGCTACCACACCATCATCAGCTGCTGCACCTGCAATCAGCCGGTGTACTGTCCCAACTGCTCCATTCCCATGACCTACCACAAGCCGGACGGGAATCTGCACTGCCACTACTGCGGTGCAATCCAGCGGATGCCGGAGAACTGTACCAAATGCGGCGGTGAGCATCTACGCAAAATGGGCTTCGGTACCCAGCGGCTGGAGGATGAGCTGTCCATGCGGTTTCCGGATGCACGGATCCTGCGGATGGATGCGGACACCACGACCTCACGCTTTTCCTATGAAAAAAACTTTGACGCATTCAAAAACGGGGAGTATGACATCATGCTCGGCACCCAGATGATCGGCAAGGGGCTGGATTTCCCCAATGTCACGCTCGTGGGTGTGCTTTCCGTGGATAAAGCTCTGTTTTCCGGAGATTTCCGCAGCTACGAACGCACCTTTGCCCTGATCACGCAGGTGGTCGGAAGAGGCGGACGGGGCGGAAAGGCAGGACGTGCGATTTTACAGACATTCCTGCCCGATCATTATGTGCTCCGTCTGGCAGCACAGCAGGATTATCAGAGATTTGTGCAGGAGGAGCTGACCATCCGCAAACAGCTGTTATTTCCGCCGTTCTGCGACATCTGCGTCATCGGCATCAGCGGAGAAACGGAGGCTGAGGTGCGGACCGGTGCGGAAAAATTTGTGGAGTGCATGAAGGAGGAGCTGGCTGTCCAGCAGGAAAGCCTGCCTCTGAGGGTACTCGGACCCGTCCCGTGCACCTACGGAAAAATCAATGGAAAATACCGCTGGCGTATCATTATCAAATGCAAAAACACCCAGAAATTCCGCAGTTTTATGCGGGATGTGCTGAAAAATGCCGGAAGTGTGAGAGAAACGGCAAGGGTGCATATTTATGCGGATATGAACGGCAGTATCGGCATATAATTTTGGAGGGATTCAAATGGCAATCAGAAAAATTGTAACCAAAGGTGATCCGGTGCTTCAGGCAGTCTGCAAGCCCGTTGAGGTCTTTGATGAAAAGCTTGCACAGCTTCTGGATGACATGCACGAAACACTGGAAAAGGCACAGGGTCTTGGACTTGCCGCACCGCAGGTGGGCATCCGCAGAAGAGTAGCTCTTGTGGACACCGGTGAAGAGGTGCTGGAATTCATCAACCCCGTTATCCTGAAGAAAAGCGGCAAGCAGCGTGACGTGGAGGGCTGCCTGTCCTGCCCCGATCAGTGGGGCTTTGTTGTCCGCCCGAACAAGTGCAAGGTGCGTTTTCAGGACAGAAACGGCGACCTCTACGAAGTATCCCTGACCGGTCTTGCAGCACGCTGTGCCTGCCATGAGATCGACCACCTTGACGGACATCTGTTCCTCGAACTGGTGGATGAATTCGTAGAGCCGGGGGAGGAATAACATGAAGAATATGAAACTCGTTTTTATGGGAACGCCTGACTTTGCTGTGCCCTGCCTTGCTGCCCTTGCAGCAGGCGGTGCGGAGGTTGCGGCTGTGTTCACACAGCCCGACAAGCCCAGCGGCAGAAAGTACAAGCTCGTTCCCACACCCGTTAAGAAAAAGGCGATCGAACTCGCCATTCCGGTTTACCAGCCGGCTTCCCTGCGAAAGGGGGAGGATGCAGAGGAGGCAATGAAGGTCCTTGAAGAGATCCAGCCCGACTGCATCGTTGTTGCCGCATATGGTCAGATCCTGCCCAAGGCGATCCTCGATCTGCCGAAGTACGGCTGTGTGAATGTGCATGCATCGCTTCTGCCGAAGTACCGTGGTGCGGCTCCCATTCAGAGATGCATCCTTGACGGTGAAACCGAAACCGGCGTGACAATCATGCAGATGGCGGAGGGACTTGATACCGGCGATATGCTCCTCAAGGGCAGCCTCACGATCGGTGCCAATGAAACCGCCTCCGAGCTGCACGACCGCCTTTCCGAGCTGGGTGCAAAGCTCATCACACAGGCTCTGCAGGGACTGAAGGACGGCACGATCACACCGGAGCCGCAGGATGATGCACTTTCCTGCTATGCCGGAATGATCACCAAGGACATGTCCGCACTCGACTTCAGCAAGCCCGCAGTGCAGCTCCACCGCACGATCTGTGCACTCACCGGTTTTACAACGCTTGAGGGCAAGCGGTTCAAGGTGTTCCGCAGTGAACTGACGGACAAGACCTCTGACGCACCGGCAGGTACGATCCTCGATCCCGAACAGCTGCTTGTGCAGTGCGGAGAGGGGACAGTGCTCCGTCTGACGGAGGTGCAGACCGAGGGCGGCAAGCGGCTCGCCGTATCGGATTTTGTCCGTGGCAAAAAGCTGACAGCCGGACAGTGCTTCGGCGAATAAGAAAGGAAAAACAGGATGGAATTACTGCTGATTATCGTGCCTGCAATCATTTGCATCATCGCACAGATCAACGTTACCTCGACCTATAACCGCTACCATAAGATCCGCAATGCAAGGGGTCTGACCGGTGCGGAAACGGCAAGACAGATCCTCGACCTCAATGGACTGACCCATGTACAGATCGAACGTGTTTCCGGCAGCCTGAGCGACCATTATGACCCGTCTGCAAATGTGGTACGCCTTTCTGAAAGCGTCTATGACCAGACCTCCGTTGCAGCACTCGGCGTTGCAGCACACGAATGCGGACATGCGGTGCAGCATGCACAGAGTTATGCTCCCGTGCTGATCCGTTCCAATCTCGTGCCGATCGTCAATTTCTGCTCCAGAGCGTGGTATTTCGTTTTCATTCTCGGACTGCTCGCCACCAGCTTTTTAGGCTCCACGCTTCTCTGGGTCGCTGTGTTCCTCTTCGCAGGTGTGGCACTTTTCCAGATCGTGACGCTTCCTGTGGAGTTCGATGCAAGCCGCCGTGCAATGCAGATCCTCGAAACACAGGGATTTCTGGAAGGCTCGGAGGTTTCCGGTGCGAAGAAAGTACTCACAGCCGCTGCATTGACCTATGTTGCGGCACTGCTCCAGTCGCTGGCACAGCTCCTGCGTCTTGTCAGAGCAGCGAGGGACGATTGATATGCAGAGTGCAAGATACCTTGCAGTGAAGCTGCTGGGACGCACCGAGGAGGAGGGGAGCTACTCCAACCTCCTGCTCGATCAGGCACTGGCTGCCTCCCAGCTTTCACCGCCGGATAAAAAGCTCTGTGCACAGCTCTACTACGGTGTGATCGAACGCCGCCTGACGCTGCTGCACATCCTTCGGGGCTACAGCAAAAAGCCGCCGGAGAAGCTTGATACCGCCGTCAGGAACATCCTCCTGCTCGGGCTGTATCAGCTGAAATACTGCGAAAAAATACCCGACCGTGCAGCGGTCAATGAGTCCGTTGCCCTGACAAAGCAGTTCCGGAAAGCGAGTGCATCCGGCTTTGTCAATGCCGTGCTCCGGAGTTTTCTCCGTGACGGCAAGGAGATCCGGCTCACCGGCACACAGCAGGAACGCATGGAAGTGCAGTATTCCGTACCTGCGGCACTCTGCCAGAAGATCCTGACGGAACGTGGAACGGAATTTGCGGAGGCGTTCCTTGCGGATGCTTTGCAGACACCCCCGACCACCATCCGCCTGAATCCCCTGCGTGGGACAGCGGAAGCATTGGAACAGGAGGGATTTTCCCCCGTTTCTCTGGAACGTCTGCCGCATGCCTATACCATTTCGGCAGCGGATGTGCGGAAGAGCGAAGCCTTCCAGAAGGGGATGTTCCATGTGCAGGATCTTTCTTCACAGCTCTGCTGTGCGATCCTCGATCCGCAGCCGGAGGAAACCGTGCTCGACATGTGTGCAGCCCCTGGCGGCAAGTCCTTCACGATCGCAGAACGCATGGAAAACAGGGGAACCGTCCTCTCATTTGACCTGCATGAGCATCGTGTCAGGCTGATTATGGACGGTGCACAGCGGCTGGGACTTACCTGCATCACTGCGAAAACCGGCGATGCCGCCGTCTTTGATCCGGAGCTGCCGCAGGCGGACAGGATCCTCTGTGACGTGCCCTGTTCCGGTTTCGGTGTCATCCGCCGCAAGCCGGAGATCAGATACAAGCCCCTGACGGAATTTGCAGAGCTGCCGGAATTGCAGTACCGCATTCTGGAAAATGCCGCACGTTACCTCAAAAAAGGCGGAATACTGGTCTATTCCACCTGCACCATTCTCCGTGCAGAAAACGAGGATGTGGTGCAGCAGTTTCTGGATGCACATGATGATTTCGAGCTTGTACCGCTGACTGAATTCGGCTTTGCCGAAGGGCAGGCGGTGTTCTCCGTGCTCTACGACAACTGCGACGGCTTCTTCGCCGCAAGGCTCCGCCGAAAGGAGGATGCCCATGCAGAAACGTGACATTCTCTCCCTGAATCTGGAAGAGCTGACTGAGGCTGTGACGGCTCTGGGACAGCCGAAATACCGTGCAGGACAGATCTACCGCTGGCTGCATGTGAAAAAAGTGTCGGATTTCAGCGAAATGCTTGATCTACCTGCTGTACTCAGGGCACAGCTGGATGTTGAATTTTGTTTAAAACGCCTATTTATTGCAAGAAGGCTTGAATCTTGCATGGATAATACGGTAAAATACTTATATAGGCTTTCTGACGGGCAGCATGTCGAAACCGTGCTGATGTCCTATCAGCATGGCTGGAGGCTCTGCATCTCCACACAGGTGGGCTGCAAAATGGGCTGCCAGTTCTGTGCATCCACGATCGCAGGCTATGTCAGAAACCTCACACCGGCGGAGATGCTTCTCCAGATCGACGAAACCGAACGGGATGCAGGAGTGACCATATCCGGCATCGTGCTGATGGGCATCGGTGAACCGCTGGATAATTATGAAAACGTCATACGGTTTCTGGAGCTGCTTTCCGATCCCAAGGGACGGCAGATGAGTCTGCGTCATGTGACGCTCTCCACCTGCGGCATCGTACCTAAGATCAGGGAGCTTGCGGACAGCGTGACCGGACTGACGCTGGCAGTATCCCTGCACAATCCGACCGATGCCGGAAGGAATGCCATTATGCCTGTGAACCGCCGCTATCCGCTTTCCGAGCTGATGGAGGCATGCAGATATTATTTCTCCGTCACAGGAAGGCGTGTGACCTATGAATACGCCGTCATGCAGGGAGAAAACGACAGCGAAGCCGACGCAAAGGCTCTGGCTGATCTTCTGAAAGGTCAGCAGGTGCATGTGAATCTGATTCCGGTCAACTCCGTAAAGGAACGGAGCTACCATGCGACCAGAAAAGCAGCACAGGCATTCATGCAGCGGCTGGAGCGTCACGGCGTACATGCGACAGTCAGAAGAACACTTGGAAGCGACATTGAAGCGGCATGCGGTCAGCTGCGGCATGAAGCAGACCGCAAACGTGAATAGCAGAGAAGGGGTGAGAATATGCAGTGCGGAATAATCACACATATCGGACTGGTTCGTGAAGAGAATCAGGACGAGGTGCGTGCAAAGGATTTCGGTACCAATATTCTTGCCGTTGTCTGTGACGGAATGGGCGGCGAACGTGCCGGAAAGCAGGCAAGCAGCATTGCTGTGCGTGAGCTGTTCGACCATTTTGAAGCCGGCTACCACGGCGGAATGACCCACGAGGAGATCCGTGCTCTGCTGGTTTCATCCGTATCGGCGGCAAATTCCGTCATTTACACCACCGCCAGAATGGATTACAAGAGCTATGGAATGGGCACGACCTGCGTTGCTGCATTCGTACAGCCGCAGTGGATCCATATCGTCAATGTCGGAGACAGCCGTGCTTATCTCTATGAGCATGGCGTGATGCGGCAGATCACAACTGACCATACTGTTGTGAACATGCTGTATCAGCAGGGGAAGATCACCCGTGAACAGATGCCCAGCCATCCGCAGCGGAACATGCTGACGCAGGCGGTGGGCGTGGAGCGTGTGGTCAAGCCTGACTTTTTCAAGATCCCTCATGAAGAGGATTTTTCACTGCTGCTCTGCTCGGACGGCTTGTCCAGCTATTGCAGTGATGCAGAGATCGCAGACATCATCCGCCAGTACCCCTTCAAGGAGGTACCGGACACGCTGGTGGTGCTCTCTCTGCAAAAAGGCGGCAGGGATAATATTTCCCTTGCCCTTGTTACAAAGTAACAAAGGAACATACAGGAGCATTTCCGGTATTTCCAAAAATAAGAAGTATGGAGGGTACAATGGATAAGAACATTGGTAAGAAGCTTGACGGCAGATACGAGATCAGCGAGCTGATCGGTATCGGCGGCATGGCGGATGTCTACAAAGCCACGGACATTGTTGACAACAAGGTCGTTGCTGTCAAGATTCTCAAGAAAGAATTTGCAGAAAATGAGGAATTTCTGCGTCGTTTCCGCAACGAATCCAAGGCGATCGCACTGCTTTCCCATCCGAATATCGTAAAGGTGTACGATGTAGGCTTTTCGGAGAAGATCCAGTTCATCGTGATGGAATACATTGACGGCATTACACTCAAGGAGTACATCGAGAATGAAAAGGTGCTGACATGGAAGGATTCCGTGCACTTCATCATTCAGATCCTCCGTGCACTCCAGCATGCCCATGACAGAGGCATCGTGCACAGGGACATCAAGCCCCAGAACATCATGCTCTTCACCGACGGCACCATCAAGGTCATGGACTTCGGCATTGCAAAGTTTGCGAGAGAAGAGGGAAGAACAGCGACGGATCAGGCGATCGGCACCGTGCACTACATCAGCCCCGAACAGGCAAGAGGCGATGTGACGGACGAGAAGAGCGATATTTATTCCGTTGGCGTGATGCTCTACGAAATGCTCACCGGTCAGAAGCCGTTCGATACGGATAACCCCGTGACCGTCGCAGTGATGCACATGCAGAACACCGCAGAGCGTCCCCGTTCCATCAACCCCGACATTCCCGCAGGTCTGGAAGAGATCATCCTCCGTGCGATGGAGAAGGATGCGGAGAACCGCTACCAGACTGCATCCGACATGATCCGTGATATTGAGAGCTTCAAGGCAAATACACAGATCGTGTTCGGCTACTATGAGGAGGATGTGCCGGAGGAAACGGACAGCCCCACACAGTATTTTGCAGCTGCTGCCGCAGATGCGGATGATGAAAACCTCGATGAGGACGATTACTACGACGACGAGGATGACGAGTACTACGATGATGAGGAGGAAGAAGAGGAAGAGGAGGAATCCCGTTCCCTGTTCATCCCCGTCATGACAGCAGTGACCATTGCATTCATCGTGGTTGCAGGCTTCTTCATCCTGTGGCTTGTCAAGGGTGTCATCAACAATGAGATCCAGCAGACCAAGTACGAAATGCCGAATCTTGTCGGCTGGGACTACTATGAAGCAAAGGCTGAATACGAGCACCTCGACATTCAGATCAATGATACCGAATACACCTCCTACGAGAAGGATGTCATTTATGAGCAGGATATTGCCGTTGGCGATGCCGTGACAAGCGGTCAGACTGTTTATGTCAATGTCAGCCTCGGCGTGAGCATGGTGGAAGTACCGAAGGTCAACGGTCTGCACTCCGACTATGCAGCAAAGATGCTCGATCAGGCAGGCTTTGTCGTTGAAGAGAAGTATGAGCTGAGTACCGACGGTACAGAGGCATCCTACGTTATCCGTACAGAGCCGGCAGCCGGCGAACAGGCAGAATCCGGTTCCACCATCATCATGTATATCAGCAAGGGCATGAACAGTGATGCCATTGTGATTCAGGACATGGTTGGCTGGACACTCGACCAGGCAACACAGCTGTGCACCTACCTCGGTCTGGTAGTAGAACCGGTCGGTGAACCGTCCCTTGAGGAAGAGAACACCGTCATTGCACAGAGCGTTGAACCCGATGAAGTACTTGAGGCAGGCGATACCATCGTACTGACTTACAGTAACGGTGAGGATCCGTCCGGTACGGTACCGTTCACAATGCCGATTCCGGCAGAGGCAATGGGCAGATTTGCACTTGACTTCGTAAACAGCGAGGGCGACGTGATCGCATCCACCACATTCCTGCCGACCATCACCAACCAGATCACTGTTCAGGTTGACGGCACGGGCACGGATACCATCACCGTTGTACTGAGCAATTATGCAAACAACCAGCAGAGAGAGATCGGTGTGTACAACTTCGACTTTGCACATGTTACATTCAGACCCGTCCGTGAGGACATCAACGGTGCGTTTGAGGCAGTAGGTGCATTCCCCGAGGAAACCACGACCACGCAGGCAACAACCACCGAACCTCCGACAGAACCTCCGACGGAGCCGCCCACGGAACCGCCCACGCAGGCACCGACCAATCCGCCTACGGAGCCGCCGACATCCTCTACAACTACAACAACTACAACCCAGCCGCCGACCGATCCGCCCACGGATCCTCCGACGGACCCGCCGACCGATCCTCCTACGGATCCTCCGACCGATCCGCCCGCAGTGGTTGATCCTGCGGAGCCTTCTGAGGAAATCGCTGGCTGATGGGAACGGTAAAACCGGAAGCACAACACAGCATTATCATCAAATCTGTCAGGGGACTCTACACCGTAGCGTCCCCTGACGGTGTATTGACGGAATGTCCTGCAAGGGGCGTGCTCCGCAAAAAGGGGCAGGAACCCTATGTGGGGGACTATGTTCGGATGGACGGTGATGTGATCGCAGAAGTGCTTCCGAGAAAAAATGAGATCATCCGTCCGCCCCTCGCCAATCTTGACCAGCTCTGTTTTGTGGTGTCCATGTGCGAGCCGCAGCCAAACCTTCGTCTGCTGGATAAATTCATTGCAGTTTCGGCGTATAAGGACATCGTACCCCTGCTCCTGCTGACAAAGATCGACCTTGCTTCCTGCGAGGCGATCCATCAGCTTTACAGCTCCATCGGGATTCCGATCCTTCTGGTGGACTACAAGGATCCAGCAAGTCTGGAACGGGTGCGTGAAGCGTTCGCCGGAAAGGTGAGTGCACTCACGGGCAATTCCGGAGCCGGAAAATCCACGCTCCTCAATGCCCTCGACAGTTCGCTTGCGATCCCCACGGGCGAGATCAGCCAGAAGCTCGGCAGAGGACGGCACACCACCCGCCATGCACAGCTCTATCCGCTTGCAAACGGCGGATTCATTGCCGATACACCCGGATTTTCCACGTTCGATACCCAGAGATATGCTGTGATCCGCAAGGAGGAGCTTGCGGACTGCTTTGCAGAATTTGCAGAATTTACAGAAAACTGCCGCTTCCACGACTGCTCCCACACCTGCGAAAAGGGCTGTGCCGTGCTTGAAGCCGTGGCAGAAGGGCGGATCTCGCAGTCCCGTCATGAGAGCTACTGCGACATGTACGAGGAAGCCAAACAGATCAAGGAGTGGATGCTGTGAAACACTGTGTCATCATTGCAGGCGGCGACCTGCACGGAGAAGTGAATGTTCCCAAGGATGCACTGCTGATCTGTGCCGACTGCGGCTACCGCCATGCAGAAAAGCTCGGACTGCATCCGGATGTGCTCATGGGGGACTTTGATTCGTATACTGCCGCTCTGCCGGAGCACTGCGAGATCCTGCGGCATCCTGCGGAAAAGGACGAAACCGACACCATGCTGGCGGTCTGGTACGGCAGGGATCGGGGCTGTACGGAATTCCACATCTATGGTGCATTCGGCGGTGCAAGGCTTGACCATTCCATTGCAAACCTCCAGATGCTCCACCATATGGCAGAGCAGGGACTGCACGGAATCCTCTATGACGGCGGCACAGCGGTGACGGTGCAGACCGCCGGAACCGTATGCTACCCGAGGACAAAGGGCTATCTTTCCCTGTTTTCTCTGACGGATGAATGCACCGGACTGACCGTCACGGGCGTGAAGTATCCGCTGGAGCAGGGCAGGCTCACCAATGCCTTTCCGCTTGGCGTGAGCAATGAGATCCTTGCAGAGAATGCCGAGATCACGCTGGAAAGCGGCGTGCTCCTCATTGTACAGACCGACCTGTCACCAAATTCCTGATATCGAATATACTATAATATACCGATAACAGGAGGTCTTACTTATGAAAGTTGTTGTGATCAAGAGTCCCAGACTGCTGGCAGGTGTACTGCGGCTGATCTTTGGCATGAAGAAAGAAGAGTGTGAATAACTCACGCCGCCGGATGCAGTGCATTCCGGCGGTTTTTTCTGCATATACTCTATGCAGAAAGGGGGAGTCATCCCATGGAAGAAACAGTGATCGAAATACCGGAAACCGCACCGGAGGAGGGCTGGCAGCCGCCCGTCCTGACGCATGAGGTCAGCGAAAAGCCCAAAAGCTCCCAGCGGTGCAGCGATGTGTTCTTTGTGCAGTATGTGGTCTGCATCCTGCTCATTACAGCATTTTTCGTCATCCGCTGTGCGGATGCGGAGATGGGCGAACGGACTGCACAGCATTTTCTGGAGCAAAGCCATGCACCGACAGCGGAGTTTGCCGAAGAGCTGATCGGCTTTCTGAAAAGCAAATGGAGCTGACGCTGCACGGGTGCAGGCTGCGGATGGATTTCAGCTTTCCGGCACTGCTTGCTCTGCTGCTTCTCTGCAAAGAGCCGCTTCTGCTCCGGCAGACCATGTGCGTCTGCCTGCTTCATGAAGCAGGGCACGGCATCGCCATGTGCCTGACCCATGCCGGCATACGGGAGATCAGCCTGACCGCCGCCGGCATGCAGATGCGGACAAAATCCTCGTTCCTCAGCCGCAAACAGGAAATCTGCATCCTTCTCTCAGGTCCCATGCTGAATTTCCTCATGGCTGGCATCCTCTGGCTCTGGCACGGCAGCACGGATACCGTTATGCTGCATCTGTGCATGGGTGCATTCAACCTCCTGCCGTTCTCCGTCCTCGACGGCGGCAGTCTGCTTGCAAGCCTTTTTGCCGGAAATGCACCCCTTCTGTGCATGCAGACCCTCCTCTGCATGCTTCTTTCTGCCGCAGCAGCAGCGTTTCTGGCGTTTCACCGGATCGCTAATCCCTTTTTGTACCTCATGTGCCTTTATCTTGCAATTGCACAGCTCCGAGTTGACAAGCAGGGGGGAATATGGTAAAATAGAGGTAAGCTTTGCGGAGCTGTTCCCGTATTGCGTGGGATCTCTGCAAAATCACCTACATAGAAAAGAGGCTCAAAATGCTGAAAAACAAAGTGGAATCCGTCATCATGGAAGTGCAGAAGCCTGCACGGTATATGGGCGGAGAGGTCGGAAGTATTGTGAAAAACAAGGAGAATGTGGATGTGCGGTTTGCCTTCTGCTTCCCCGATATTTATGATGTGGGCATGTCCCATCTGGGAATGAAGATCCTCTATTCCCTCATCAATGAACGTGAAAACTACTGGTGCGAGCGTGTCTTTGCACCGTGGACGGATTTTGAGGAGGTCATGCGGCGTGAACAAATTCCGCTGTACGGTCTGGAGAGCTATGATCCGATCAGGGATTTCGATTTCATCGGCTTCACGCTCCAGTACGAAATGTCCTACACCAATATCCTGAATATGCTTGATCTTGCAGGTGTGCCGCTGTTTGCCCGTGACAGGGGGGAGGCACTTGCACCCATCGTCTGTGCAGGAGGTCCCTGTGCATGCAATCCCGAGCCGCTGGCAGATTTCTTTGACCTCTTCATTCTCGGTGAAGGCGAGGAGGTCAACCTTGAGATGATGGATCTCTACAAGAAGATGAAGGACGAGGGTGCATCCAGAAGCGAATTCCTGAAAGCTGCCGCACAGATCGAGGGTATCTATGTTCCTTCCCTCTACGAGTTCGCCTACAGCGAGGACGGGACGATCGCTTCCGTTACGCCCCGTGAGGGAGCACCTGCAATTGTCCGCAAGCGTGTCATGACAAACATGGACGAGGCTTATTATCCCGAAAATACAGTCGTTCCCTTTACCGAGATCGTCCACGAGCGTGTGTCCGTGGAGGTGCTCCGTGGCTGTATCCGTGGCTGCCGCTTCTGTCAGGCGGGCTTCCTCTACCGCCCGTTCCGTGAAAAGTCCACGGAAACCATCTGCAAGCAGGCAAGAGCACTGTGCGACAATTCCGGCTATGATGAAATGTCGCTCTCCTCTCTGAGCACCAGCGACCATTCCGATATTGTGCATATGCTCGATGAGCTGCTCAGATACACCGATGAACGCCGCATCAACATGTCACTGCCCTCCCTGCGTGTCGATAATTTTTCTGCGGATGTGATGGAGCGTGTGACCGCAGTCCGCAAAAGCGGTCTGACCTTTGCTCCGGAAGCCGGCACACAGCGGCTGCGTGATGTCATCAACAAGAACGTCACCGAGGATGAAGTCATGAGGACCTGTGCGATCGCATTTGCAGGCGGCTACACCAATGTGAAGCTCTATTTCATGCTCGGTCTGCCGACGGAAACGGATGAGGACATCATCGGCATTGCCGACCTTGCACAGAAGGTCGTGAATCTGTTCTACGACACCCCCAACCGTGCCAAGGGCAAGGTGCAGGTGTCTATCAGTACGGCAACTTTCGTGCCCAAGCCCTTCACTCCGTTTGAGTTTGAACCGCAGGTGGAGGCGGAGGAGATCCTCCGCCGTCAGGCACTGCTGAGAAATGCCATCACCTCGAAGAAGATCCGTGCAAGCATGCATGTTTCCGAGGTCAGCCGCATGGAGGCAGTCCTTGCAAGAGGCGACCGCCGCCTGTGCGATGTGGTCTATACCGCATGGAAGAACGGCTGTAAGCTCGACAGCTGGGATGAATACTTCGACGGCGAAAAGTGGCTTGCTGCTTTTGCGGAATGCGGTCTGACACCGCAGTTCTATGCGAACCGCACAAGAAGCTATGATGAGATCATGCCGTGGGATCATCTGGATTATATGGTATCCAAGAGCTTCCTCATCCGTGAAAACAAAAAGGCTCACGCAGCCGAAACCACACCGTCCTGCCGTGAAAAATGCTCCGGCTGCGGTGCAAATGCCTGTCTGGGAGGTGCATGTTTCTGATGGACAACCGTGTGAATTACAGAGCCGTGTTTGAAAAGACCGGCAGTGCGAAATATATTTCCCACCTCGACCTCAACCGCTGCATGCAGAGAGCCATCCGCCGTGCTGGTCTGCCGGCATGGTATACCGAGGGCTTCCATCCGCATATGTATCTGATGTTTGCCCTTGCCCTGTCGCTGGGTGCGGAGAGCATGTGCGAAACAATGGACTTCCGTCTGACGCAGGACATGCCTCCTGAGAAGGTCATGGAACGTCTGAACGCAGCTCTGCCGGAGGGCTTGCAGGTGCATGATGTGCACACGCCCCGTGATACCGCTGCCGACATCGGAAGTGCGGACTATCTCGTGGAGCTGCAAACAGAGGATGTGCCGAAGCTTGCAGCGGAGTGGGAGAGCTTCATGGCACAGGAACAGATCCTCGTGGAAAAGAAAACCAAGCGTGGCATGAAGGAGATCGACATCAGCCCCGTGATCCGTGTGCTCTCCATGACGCAGGAGCCGGAAAAAATCGTGCTCCGTCTGCGTCTGCCGGCAGGAAACGAGGGAAATCTCAATATCAGCGTTGTGACGGATGCCTTCAAAAAATACGCAGAACAGCCGTTTTTGACTGCAAAGTCGATCCGTGAGAAAATTTTTTGCCATAATGGAGAAGTTTTTTTCTAAAAACACTTGCTTTTTCCGGAAAAATGTGTTATGATATAAAAGCATTTGAAATCCGTTCGGGCGTACTGCGTCCGGATGAGGGTTAATGCCGAAAGACATTAAATCGGTTCGTCCGCTGACGTGTGACTGTCTGGAAGTGTAAGAGGGCAGTGCGGTGCAGCATGTGCTGAGTGCGAAGCCGCAGCGTGTATGAAGAATCGGAAATTTAGGAGGAAAAGAACAATGGATGCACTGAAGATGATCAGCGAGAGCAGCATGAAGCAGGAAGTACCGGAAGTAGCGATCGGTGATACCGTAAAGGTACACGTTCGTATCAAGGAAGGCGACAAGAGCCGTATCCAGATCTTCGAGGGTACTGTAATTGCGATGAAGCACGGCGGCATCAGCCGTACCTTTACTGTAAGACGTGTAGCACACGGCTGCGGTATTGAGCGTGTATTCCCCCTGCATTCCCCGTCCGTGGCTAAGGTTGAACTGGTAAGACACGGTAAGGTTCGCAGAGCTAAGCTGTACTACCTGCGTGACAGAGTTGGTAAGGCAGCGAAGGTTAAGGAACTCATCGGCTAAACCGAAACATGCGGCGGTACAAAAGCAGCGTACGCTGTTTTTGTACTGTGTGCTGCAAAGGGGACGGGAGTCCCTTTTTTGCTATCCGAAATACGATGACACACGGCATTCCGGCATTCTCCGGAGCTGCCATACAATAAACTGGACACTGCAATGCAGCGGACGGAAAGGCGGATGAAATGGAAGAACAGGAAATGAACAGAAGCGAAGCAGTACAGGAGGAAGCAAATCCCCAGACTCCTGCAAAAAAGCAGGGGCTGTTCCATGACATCATGGACATCATTGAAACCATGGTGGTTTCTGTGTTTGTGGTTCTGCTGCTCTTCACCTATATCATGCGGCCTGTTACGGTCGATGGACGTTCAATGAATCCGACGCTTGTCAATCAGGATAAGCTCGTGATGTTCCGTCTGTGCTATGCTCCGACACGGGGCGACATCGTTGTTGTGGACAATCAGGAAGGTCATGTGCTCGACGAAAACGGCAGAGTCAAAGCAAGCGGCTATTCTCTGCATGAAAACATCATCAAGCGGATCATTGCTGTTGCAGGTCAGACCGTTGAGGTCGATGAAAAGGCAGGCAAGGTCTATGTGGACGGTGTTGAACTCGATGAGCCGTATATCAACGAGCCGACCCTGAGCAATGACGGTGCTTTCATCTACCCGATCACCGTTCCGGAGGGCTATGTGTTCGTGATGGGCGACAACCGCAACCATTCCACGGACAGCCGCAATCCCTGCGTGGGTCTGGTCGCTGAGGAGGATGTGCTCGGAAAGGCATTTTTCCGTTACTATCCGTTCAGCGAGATCGGCTTCATCAGCTGACGGGCGGGCAGAGAGATGCGTGAATACATCCGTTTTTCAAAGAATGCGGACATTCATTATATCCTATCCGAGCTGTTCAATCTGCTGGAAACTGCGGCGGTCATCCTGTTCTGTCTGATCCTGCTCTATACCTATGTGCTCGATCATGCACAGGTGCAGGGTTCCTCCATGGTTCCGACACTTACGGACGGCGACAAGCTTCTGATGAGCCGGATCTATCCGGAGCCGCAGAACGGCGATGTTGTGATCATTGATGCTCAGGAAGCAGCCCTCTTTCAGGAGGATGGTACTCTGTACACCTCCGACGGACTCGGCAAGATCATCGTCAAGCGAGTGATCGCTGTTGGCGGTCAGACGGTCGGGATCGACTTTGAGGAGGGCATTGTCTATGTGGATGATGTGCCGCTGGCGGAGGATTACACCGCCATGCCGACCACAACGCCCCACGGGGGAGCATTTGCCTACCCCATCACGATTCCGGAGGGCTATGTGTTCGTGCTCGGTGATAACCGTGATATTTCTAAGGACAGCCGCTATTCCGATGTCGGGCTGATCCATGAATCCGATATTATGGGAAAAGTCCTGTTCCGTATTGCTCCGTGGGAGAGCTTCGGGCTGGTATAGAAAAGGAGTAAGCAATGCCGGAAATTCAGATCGGTAATATTCAATGGTTCCCCGGTCATATGACCAAAACAAGACGCATGATCGCCGCCAATCTGTCCCTTGTGGATGGTGTGGTGGCAATTCTTGATGCCAGAATTCCCCAGAGCAGCTGCAATCCGGAGCTGACAAAGCTCATGGACAGCAAGCCCTACATGGTGCTGCTGAACAAGAGTGACATGGCTGATCCCGATGCGACTGCAAAGTGGATCCAATGGTATAAAAAGCAGGGCATCCCTGCACTTGCGATGGACTGCATCAGCGGCAAAGGAGCAAAACAGTTTCTGCCCGCAGTCCGTGAACAGATGCTCAGAGAGCTGCTTGCCAAGCGGCAGAAAGCGGGCATGGTCGGCAGACCCATCCGCCTGATGATCGTAGGTATCCCTAATGTCGGAAAATCCTCCTTCATCAACCGCATGGCGAAGTCCAAGCGTGCCAAGGTCGAGGACAGACCCGGTGTCACCAGAACCAAGCAGTGGGTCAAGGTCGATGAACAGGTCGAATTCTTGGATATGCCCGGCGTTCTCTGGCCGAAGCTCGATGATCAGGAGGCTGCGTGCCGTCTGGCGTTCACCGGTGCGATCAGGGATCAGGTGCTGGATATCGAGGCACTGGCAATGCTCCTGCTGGAATACCTGCACCGCAATTATCCCCAGATGCTCAAAGAACGCTATAAGGTGGAAATGGAAGAAACTGACGGGCTTGCCCTCCTTGAAATGGTGGGCAGAAAGCGTGGCATGCTGCTGTCGGGCGGCGTGGTGAATACGGAGCGTGCAGCCATCATGGTGCTGGACGAATTCCGCAGTGCAAAGCTTGGCAGGATCACGCTGGAGCTTCCGCCGCAGGAGGTCTGATATGCGTCAGGATACATTGCTCCGCCGTCAGGCGATGCTGGATTATGACACAGAAAAACGCCGTATTCACGGCGTATTCTGCGGTGTGGATGAAGCCGGCAGAGGTCCTCTTGCAGGTGATGTTTTTGCAGCGGCTGTGATACTGACGGACGACTGCGGCATCACGGGTCTGGATGACAGCAAAAAGCTCTCAGAAAAGAAGCGTGAAGAGCTGTTCAAGGAGATCAAGGAAAAGGCGGCTGCGTGGTGCATTGCCACTGCAAGCGTTGCCGAAATCGAAGAAATCAACATCCTCAATGCCGCCATGCTCGCCATGAAGCGTGCAGTCGAGGGACTTGCCCAGTCGCCGGCTTATGCTCTGGTGGACGGCAACAAATTCCCGAAACTCAGCATTTCCGGCGAAACCGTGGTCAAGGGTGATGCCACATCCGCTTCCATTGCGGCAGCATCCATTCTTGCAAAGGTGGCGAGGGATCAATATATGCTCGAACAGGCGAAGCTCTATCCGCAGTATGCCTTTGAAAAGCACAAGGGCTACGGCACGGCTGAGCATCGTGCACTCTTGCAGCAGTACGGAGCATGCCCGATCCACAGACCGTCATTCCTCAAAAAGATCCTATGACGGCTGCGGAGCTTGGCAGGATGGGCGAGGATGCCGTCCGCTATTATCTGGAAGCCCTCGGGTACAGGATTCTTGCAAGGAATTTCCGCATCAGGGGCGGCGAGATCGACATCGTTGCAGCAAAGGACGAGGATCTCTGCTTTGTGGAGGTCAAGACCCGAACGCTCGGCACGCTGGAAACAGGGCTGGAAGCCGTCACATGGCAAAAACGCCGCCTGCTCATCCGTGCAGCCTATGCCTACTGCGAAAAACAGGACATCAATGCAGATGACTGGTACATCCGCTATGACATTGCGGATGTGACTGTGCATCATGACAGGATCGTTGATATTGATTATCTTGAAAATGCGTTTGATGAAACGGATTTTCATGACAATAGCCAAAATTTTTAGGGTTCTGCAAATGCAGGATCCAAATCTTCCAAAAAAGGAAAGGGTGGTAGTATGTACTACAAAAGTACAAGAGACAGCAAGCTGCAGGTGAACAGTGCAGCAGCGATCGCACAGGGTATTTCTACGGACGGAGGACTGTTTGTGCCCTCTGAGATTCCGCAGATCACCATGGAGGAGCTGAAGGCTCTCGCTGACATGAGCTATGCAGAGCGTGCAGATGTTGTATTCGGCAAGTTTCTGACCGATTTCACACCGGAGGAAATTGCTTACTGTACTTCCAATGCTTACAATACCAAGAATTTCGACACAGAGAACATTGCTGAGATCACCAAGGCATACGGCGATGCTCATATCCTTGAGCTGTGGCACGGCCCGACCTGTGCATTCAAGGACATGGCTCTCCAGATCCTGCCGTACCTTCTGACCACTTCTCTGAAAAAGACCGGTGAGGACAAGAAGGTCGTCATTCTCGTTGCAACCTCCGGCGATACCGGTAAGGCAGCACTTGAGGGCTTCAAGGATGTTCCCGGCACAGAAATCATGGTATTCTACCCGCAGGACGGCGTGAGCACCATGCAGAAGCGTCAGATGCAGACACAGGAGGGTGCAAACGTTGCAGTTTGTGCACTCGAAGGCAATTTCGACGACTGTCAGAACGGTGTCAAGAAGATCTTCACTGATGCGGCTGTGAAGCAGAAGCTCGCTGACGGCGGCAAGATGTTCTCCAGTGCAAACTCCATCAACTGGGGCAGACTCGCTCCCCAGATCGTATACTATGTATCCTCCTATGCAGAAATGGCAAAGAAGGGCTACATCCAGTTCGGTGATACCATGAACGTTGTCGTTCCGACCGGCAACTTCGGCAATATCCTTGCAGCTTACTATGCAAAGCTCATGGGTGTGCCGCTGGGCAAGCTGATCTGTGCATCCAATATCAACAAGGTTCTGACTGACTTCATCGAAACCGGTGTGTATGACAGAAACCGTGATTTCTATGCAACCTGCTCTCCGTCCATGGACATCCTCATCTCCAGCAATCTGGAGCGTCTGCTCTATCTGCTGACAGACGGTGATGATGCTCAGATCCGTGAGTGGTTCGGCAAGCTCTCCGCAGAGGGCAGATATGAGGTTTCTGAGGATGTCAAGGCAAAGCTCCAGTCCGACTTTGTGGGCGGCTTCTGTGATGATGCAGAAACGAAAAAGACCATCCACGATTTCAAGGAGCAGTATGGCTATACATGCGATACTCACACCGCAGTTGCAGTGAAGGTATATCTGGATTATCTCGCTAAGACAGGCGATACCACCAAGACCCTGATCGCATCCACCGCAAGCCCCTACAAGTTCAGTGTAAGCGTACTCGAAGCGATCGAGGGTGCACAGAACACCGAGGACGAATACGAGATGGTTTCCCGTCTGGCTGAGGTGTCCGGTCTTGCAATTCCGCAGTCCCTCGCTGATCTCAAGGGCAAGGCAGTCCGCTTTGACGGCGTGATCAACAAGGACGACATGGAGGGCTATGTGCTCCGTCAGCTGGGTATCGCTGAATAATGAGCCTGTTTGTACTGGGAGATCCCCATCTGTCATTCGGTGTGCCCGATAAGCCCATGGATATTTTCAGCGGCTGGGAGAATTATCAGGAGCTTCTGAAAGAGAACTGGCTGAAAAAGGTCACCGCCGAAGATACCATCGTGCTTGCAGGTGATATTTCATGGGGTATGACACTCGAGGAGGCAAAGGCGGATTTTGCCTTCCTCCACGGGCTTCCCGGAACGAAGATCATCCTCAAGGGCAACCATGATTACTGGTGGAATTCCATGAAGAAAATGACCGCATTTTTCGAGGCAAATGGTTTTGACAGTCTGCACATCCTGCACAACAACTGTTATGCCTACGAGGGATACGGGATCTGCGGCACCAGAGGCTGGGTCAATATGCCGGGCGAGGCATCCGATGCCAAGGTGCTTGCAAGAGAGCAGCAGCGTCTGAAGGTTTCGCTCGAAGCTGCTGTACAGCAGGAGCTGAGGCCCATTGTGTTCCTGCATTATCCGCCCATCTTCTGGGCAAACCGCAATGAACCCATGCTTGAGCTTCTCAAAGAGTTCAGCGTGGAGCACTGTTACTATGGGCATTTGCACGGCAAATCCCACAGCAGGGCGGTGCGGGGCAGAGAAGACGGCGTGCATTACCATTTGGTTTCTGGTGATTTTTTACAGTTTTCTCCTGAAAAGGTGATGTAAATTATCGGGAGCGTAGAAGTGTAGCAGGAAATCAAAAAATCTATGGAAAAATGAGCACAGATGTGCTATAATGATTTGTATGTGCAGTGTATGTTCGGATTATTCGTGAAGGAACATGCACATAATTTGAGAAGAGAAGTACATTGGAGGACTTGAAAATGAGTTTGAAATCTACAACAAGAACAGATGTCAATACTGTTGAGCTGGTATTTGAAGTAAGTGCAGAAACTTTTGAGGCTGCTGTTGAGCAGGCTTATCAGAAGGCAAAGAAGAACATCTCTCTGCCGGGCTTCAGAAAGGGCAAGGTAAGCCGTAAGATGGCTGAGGCTCGTCTGGGCGAGGGCGTATTCTATGAGGATGCTCTGAACGCACTGATCAACGAGGAGCTGACTCCCGCACTGCTGGAGGCTGACTTCACACTGGTTGACCGTCCGCAGATCGAGGTAGAGAAGGTAAGCAAGGAAGAGGGCGTTGAGTTCAAGGCACTCTGCATCACAAAGCCTGAGATCGAGATCGCTGACTACAAGGGCATCAAGGCATCCAAGACTGTTAAGGCAGTAACTGATGAGGATGTTCAGGCACAGGTTGACATGATCCGTCAGAGAAATGCAAGACTGGTTTCTGTAGATGACAGAGCAGCTCAGATGAAGGACGAGGTTAACATTGACTTCGAGGGCTTCTTCGGTGAGGAAGCATTCGAGGGCGGCAAGGGCGAAGGCTTCCCGCTTCGTCTTGGCAGCGGTCAGTTCATCCCCGGCTTTGAGGAGCAGATCGTAGGCAAGACCATCGGCGAAGAGTTCGATGTAACAGTGACATTCCCTGAGAACTATCAGATGGAAGAATACGCAGGCAAGGAAGCAGTGTTCAAGTGCAAGCTCAACGGCATCACAGTAGAAGAGCTGCCCGAGGCTGACGATGCATTCATTCAGGATGCAACAGAGTTCGATTCTCTGGAAGCATTCAAGGCTGATGCAAAGACAAGACTGGAAGCAGCTGCAGCTCGTGAGGCTGAGGGTGCATTCGATACCGCAATCATGGATGCTCTGATCGATAAGGTTGACGCTCCGATCCCGAACTGCATGTTCGAGCAGCGTATCGACGGTCTGGTAGCAAATTTCGAGAACATGCTCAAGCAGCAGGGTATGAGCCTGGATCTCTATCTGCAGTACACAGGCATGGACATCGCTGATTTCCGTGAGGCTAACCGTGAGCGTGCAGAGAGCGAAGTAAAGCTCCGTCTGGCACTGGAGAAGATCGCAGATCTGGAGAACATTGAGATTCCTGAGGAAGAGATCGACAAGAGCCTGGAAGAGATCGCAGCAGCAAACAAGCTGACTGTTGAGCAGGTAAAGCGTCGTCTGCCGATGGCTGACTATGTACTGGATATGCGTGTTACCAAGGCAATTGAGCTGGTAAAGGAAAACGCAGTAGCTGAGGAAGCAGCTGCTGAATAATCTGAATGACAGATGCGTGAGCGGACAGCAGTTCGCTCATGCTTTCTCTTCACACGATTCAGAAAGGATGAGGTTTATGAGTTTTGTACCCTACGTTGTAGAGCCGACAAGCCGTGGTGAGCGTTCTTATGATATTTTTTCAAGACTGCTCAACGATCGTATCATCATGCTGTCCGATCAGGTCAATGATGCAACTGCAAGCCTTGTAGTATCCCAGCTCCTGTATCTGGAGAGTCAGGATGCGGAGAAGGACATTTCCCTGTATATCAACAGCCCCGGCGGTTCTATCACAGCTGGTATGGCGATTTATGATACCATGCAGTATATCAGATGCGATGTTTCCACCATCTGTATCGGTATGGCAGCATCCATGGGTGCCTTCCTGCTGTCCGCAGGTGCACCGGGCAAGCGTTTTGCCCTCCCCAACAGTGAGATCATGATCCATCAGCCGCTGATTTCCGGCGGTCTGGCTGGTCAGTGCACGGACATCAAGATTCATTCTGATCACCTTCTGAGAACCCGTGAAAAGATGAACCGTCTGCTTGCCGCACATACCGGTCAGGCTCTTGAAGTCATTGAACGTGATACCGAGCGTGACAACTATATGACAGCAGAGGAAGCACAGACATATGGTCTGATCGACAAGGTGATTGCAAAGAGGTAAGTAACGATGTCGGATCCTATTTTTAAGATTTGCAATTTCTGCGGAAAAGGCGAGGACAAGGTCATGAGCATGTTTTCCGCAGGAAACAACAATATTTGTGACGAGTGCGTCTGCACCTGTTATGAAATGATTTTCGGTTCTTCCGGCCGCCGCAAGGTCAAGCAGCAGAAGGAAGAAAAGAAAAAGGGACAGTTCAAGCTGCTCAAGCCGGCGGAGATCAAGTCCGTGCTTGACCAGTATGTGGTAGGACAGGATCAGGCAAAGATCTCCCTTTCCGTTTCTGTTTACAACCATTACAAGCGGATCATGAGTCAGGATGACGGCGAGGATGTTGAGCTGCAGAAGAGCAATGTGCTCCTGCTCGGTCCCACCGGTGTCGGCAAGACCTTCCTTGCACAGACACTCGCCAAGATTCTGGATGTACCGTTCGCCATTGCGGATGCTACAACGATCACCGAAGCCGGCTACGTCGGCGAGGACGTAGAAAATGTCCTCCTGCGTCTGATTCAGGCAGCGGATTTTGATGTTGAGGCAGCCGAGAAGGGCATCATCTATATCGACGAGATCGACAAGATTGCAAGAAAGTCCGAAAATACGTCCCTGACACGAGATGTCAGCGGTGAGGGCGTACAGCAGTCCCTGCTCAAGATCATTGAGGGCACCATCTCCAATGTTCCTCCGCAGGGCGGCAGAAAGCATCCGAATCAGGAATTCATCCGCATCAACACCAAGAACATCCTGTTCATCTGCGGCGGTGCGTTTGACGGACTGGAAAAGTGCATTGAAAAGCGTGTCAAGCCCTCCTCTACGATGGGCTTTGGCGGTGAGGTGCTGACCAGACAGGAGGCAATGGAGAATATCTTCTCCAAGGCAATTCCGCAGGATCTGGTGAAATTCGGCATGGTGCCCGAGCTTGTCGGCAGACTGCCGATCATCACAGCACTCGACCAGCTCGATGAAGAAGCTCTGGTGAAGATCCTGACCGAGCCGAAAAATGCTCTTGTCAAGCAGTATGTCAAGCTGTTCAATTATGATGATGTCAAGCTGGAGGTGGAGGATTCCGCACTGATCGAGATCGCAAAGAAGGCGATCGCACAAAAGACCGGTGCAAGAGGTCTGCGTTCCATCATGGAGGGCATTCTGATGGAGTCCATGTTCAATCTCCCGTCCTACGGCAATATTGCGAAGGTCACCATTACCAAGGAATGCGTCACCGAGGGTACAGCCCCCGTGCTGACTGACCGCAGAAACCGTGTGGTAGAAACATGGTAATTCCCGCATTCACGGATTGAAAATCATGCAGAAAAAAGCCGCACAATGTGTGGCTTTTTGTGCAAAAATGGGGCTTGCACCGTAAATTACCGCTTGCATTCCTGCCGGAAATATAGTATAATAATACTGATCCATCAAACTGTATCAGTTATGGATCAGCAGAAAAACAATCGCATGAAGATCCGATTTGAAAAGTAAAGTGAGGCTGAACAATGCAGGAAAAGAAAAAAACTACAGAAATTCTGCCGACCGTCCCCATGCGGGGAACGGTGGCGTTTCCGCATATGGTCATGCATTTTGATATTGCAAGAGATATGTCGAAAAAGGCGGTGGAGGAAGCACTTCGGGGCGACAGACGTTTGTTCCTGACCGCCCAGCGTGATGTATTTGTTGAAGAACCGGATGCATCCGATCTGCATGAGATCGGTGTTGTTGCAGAGATCCGCCAGACCCTGAAAACACCGGATGATACCATCCGCATTCTCGTGGAGGGCAAGTACCGTGCCCGTCTGGTGGATGTTGTACGCCGTGACGGTCTGTACTACTCCGAGATCCGCAGGATGACACTCAATTCCCGTGATACCTCCGATGCCGCCGAAATGAAGGCGATCGTCCGTGCATTGAAGGATATTTATGAACGCTACAGCCGCCTGTTCCCACGCATGCCCAAGGAGGTCATGATCTCCGTGATGTGTCAGGACGATCCGATGCGGCTCTATGAGGCGATCGCTTTCAATACAATGCTCGATTATAAGGACAAGCAGCTTCTTCTGGAAGAAAACAGCCTGTTCCAGCGGCTCCACCTCCTCTACCAGATCCTCCAGCGTGAAACCCATGTGCTGGAACTGGAAAAGGAAATTCAGGAACGCACACAGGAGAGCATTGATCAGGGGCAGCGTGAGTACTTCCTCCGTGAACAGCTCCGTGTCATCTCCAGCCAGCTCCGTGATGAAACGGGGGAGGGAGAGGATGATGCTGACAGCTACGCAGAGCGAATCTGTGCACTGAATCTGCCGCAGGAGAGCGAGGAAAAGCTCCTCAAGGAGGCAAGCCGCCTTCAGCATCTGCCCATGGCATCACAGGAGGCATTTGTCATCACCAATTTCCTCGACACCTGTCTGGAACTGCCGTGGCATGAGCTTTCGGAGGAAAATACCGATCTCTCCGTTGCTTCCGAGATCCTTGAAGCACAGCATTACGGTCTGCACAAGGTCAAGGACAGAATTCTGGAAAGTCTTGCTGTCCGTGTGCTGAATCCCGAGCTGAAGGGACAGATCCTCTGTCTGGTCGGTCCTCCCGGTATCGGCAAATCCTCCATCGGCAAGTCCATTGCAGAGGCGGCTGCACGGAAATTCGTCCGTGTTTCCCTCGGCGGTGTCCGTGATGAAGCGGACATCCGTGGACACAGAAAGACCTATGTCGGAGCAATGCCCGGCAGGATCATTGCCGCAATGCAGGAGGCAGGGACACGCAATCCCATGATCCTCCTCGATGAGATCGACAAGATGAGCAACGACTACAAGGGCGACCCCTCTGCGGCTCTTCTTGAAGTGCTCGACAGTGAGCAGAATCACGCATTCCGTGACCATTACATAGAGATCCCCTTTGACCTGAGTCAGGTCATGTTTGTGGCAACTGCCAATACGCTCGATACCATTCCGGCACCCCTGCTCGATCGAATGGAGATCATTGAGCTGACCAGCTATACCCGTGAGGAGAAGTTCCAGATCGCCAAGCGGCACCTCGTTTCCAAGCAGCTTGCGGCACATGGTCTGAAGCCCGTGCAGTGCAAAATGGAGGACGCTGTGCTCTATGAGATGATCGACTCCTACACCAAGGAGGCAGGTGTCCGCCGCCTTGAACGCACCATCGGCACGGTCTGCCGCAAGGCTGCAAAGGCGATCGCTTCCGGTGAGAGAAAGCGGATCTCCGTCAAGCTGAAGGATCTGAAAACCTACCTCGGCATCCCCAAGTACCTGCCCGATCCGCAGAGCAAGCAGAACACCGTCGGTCTGGTCAACGGACTTGCGTGGACATCCGTCGGCGGCGTACTCATGCCGCTGGAGGCACTTGTGCTGGAGGGCAAGGGCAGTATTGAGATCACCGGCTCCCTCGGCAGTGTGATGCAGGAGAGTGCAAAGCTTGCCGTGAGCTATGCAAGAAGTGTCGCAAAGGATTACGGCATTGCTCCCGATTTCTATACCAACAAGGATCTGCACATCCATGCACCGGAGGGTGCTGTTCCGAAGGACGGTCCGTCCGCAGGCGTGACCATGACCACAGCACTGATCTCCGCACTTTCGGGAATTCCTGTCAGGGCGGATGTTGCAATGACCGGCGAGATTACCCTGCACGGCAGAGTCATGCCCATCGGCGGTCTGCGTGAAAAGTCCATGGCAGCCTATAAGGCAGGCATCCGCACCGTCCTGATTCCGGAGGGCAACCGTGCGGATCTCGAAGAGGTGGAGGATGTTGTCAAGGAGCATGTCAATTTCGTGCCCGTCCGTCATCTTTCCGAGGTGCTGGATGCTGCACTCGAAAAGCCGGAGCATGTACCGGCATCCGCAGCGGGCAGCAGCACGAAGAAGAGCACGGTGCAGCCTGCGATCCGTGCCTGATAGGAGGAGAACATGAAATTCAGTGAAGCCACGTTTCGCATGGCGTGCGGCAAATGCTCCCAGCTCCCCAAGCCCGAACGGATGGAGTTTGCATTCCTCGGACGTTCCAACGTTGGAAAATCAACGCTGATCAATAAGATTGTCGGGAGAAAGTCACTGGCGAGAGTCAGTGCCGTCCCCGGCAAAACAGCAACCATCAATTTCTACGCAGTCGATCAGGTCTATTTTGTAGACCTGCCCGGCTACGGCTATGCAAAGACCTCCAGAGCCGAGCAGCAGCGTCTGAAAGAGCTGATCTTCGGCTATCTGAAGGCGGACAGGGATCTGCGGCTTGCCATCCAGCTTGTGGATATGCGGCACAAGCCGTCAGCGGATGACTTGACAATGATCAACGCCCTCATTGATGCGGAGATCCCCTTCATCATCGTGTTCACCAAGGCTGACAAGCTGAGCAAAACCGAACGCAGCAAGAGAATGCTCGGCTTTGCGGAGGAGATCCCGTGCTATGAGGATATCCACACCATCGCCTTTTCTGCCAAGACCTTTGAGGGACAGGAGGAGCTTCGTGCACTTTTGTCCGATATTGCAGAGGAAACCGATGCAGATGAGGGTGTAGAGGAAGCATAATGCAAAATCCTGCGGACTTTTTCGCAGGATTTTTTGTAAATTTTTTTCAAAAGGGCTTTACTTTTGTACAACAATGTGTTAAAATAGAAGTACTATCATGCAGGAAAGGATGGAGTGCAATGAAAAGAGGAAAGTTCAAACCTTCTGCTCTGGATGAATTGTATGATGCAATCCTGTGTCTGGAAACCAAGGAAGAATGCAGTGCGTTTTTTGATGACCTCTGCACAGTGCTGGAGCTTCAGACACTGTCACAAAGACTTCAGGTCGCAAAAATGCTGCGTGAGCATCACGTTTACAGCGATATTGTGAATGTAACCGGTGCCAGCACGGCGACGATCAGCCGGGTGAACCGTTCACTCAATTACCAGAGCAAGAACGGCTATGACATCGTGTTCAACCGCATGCAGGAGAAGCACAAGTACCAGAGTGTACAGAATGCTGATTCCGGCATGGAAGACACAGAAGAATAACTCCATGAAAGCATCCTCCCGTGTAAAACGGGGGGATGCTTTATTTTTGAAGCATGAATGTGAACGAGAAATGAACTCAAACATATTCTGCACTAAAAAACAAAAATGCAATAAAGATGGTCGAAGATGCAATTGACTTTGGGGGAAGTTTCTAATATAATTAGAGTATGAGGAAGAAGCGTGCGAAATTGCACAAGAAACGAAATAATGAGGTGGAATTGTATGAAAAAGAAATTCAGTGCAGCACTGCTTGCAGGTGTCATGAGCCTTTCACTTTGCAGCGGTCTGCTTCCGCAGACGGAGTATGCTGCGGAAATGACAAAGGCATCCGCAGCATCCGGACCCTATGTGGAGAAGCTGGACAGGGGCATTACCGCAGTCAATACCGGCTCCGGTATGCTGGTCAGCTGGCGTTTTCTGGCAAGTGATCCGGATGCAGCCGTATTCAAGCTCTATCGTGATGATACGCTGGTTTACACCAGCAATGCCGGTGATGCGACCTGCTATCTCGATGCAGGCGGCAGCACTTCCAGCACCTACCGTGTGGAAACCTACAACGGCGATTCCCGCATTGGTAATGACGTGTGCGGCAGAACCTCCGGCGGCGGTTATTTTGATGTCCCGCTGAAGAAGCCCGGCAGTGTGTATACACCCAATGACTGTTCCGTCGGTGACGTGGATGGTGACGGTGAGTATGAGCTGTTTGTCAAGTGGGATCCCTCCACATCCAAGGACAACTCCCAGAAGGGAAAGACCGATCCCTGCATCATCGAATGCTACAAGCTTGACGGCACAAGACTCTGGCAGATCAACATCGGCGTGAATATCCGTTCCGGTGCACACTATACACAGTTCTTTGTTGCCGACTTCGACCTTGACGGCAAGGCTGAAATGACCTGTAAGACAGCGGACGGTACAGTGGACGGTCAGGGCAATGTGATCGGTGATGCAAGTGCAGTGTATCGTGACGGCAATGGTCTGATCTATTCCGGCCCCGAATATTACACCCTCTTTGACGGTGAAACCGGCAAGGCACTCGATACCATCGACTATGAGCCGGGCAGAGGCGACCCCACAAAATGGGGCAAATCCAGCGACAAGTACAATCGTGTAGAGAGATATTGGGGCGTTGTGGCATACCTTGACGGCGTGACCCCCTCCGTTGTCACCGGACG
>JAFTQJ010000079.1 GCA_017462785.1 Oscillospiraceae bacterium
ACAGATACAACCGAATCTTCCGAGGAAACCACTGTAACGGATACAACGGAAACTTCCGAGGAAACCACTGTAACAGATACAACCGAAACTTCTGAGGAAACCACTGTAACAGATACAACGGAAACTTCCGAGGAAACCACTGTAACAGATACAACGGAAACTTCCGAAGAAACCACTGTAACGGATACAACGGAAACTTCCGAGGAAACCACTGTAACGGATACAACGGAAACTTCTGAGGAAACCACTGTAACAGATACAACGGAAACTTCCGAGGAAACCACTGTAACAGATACAACGGAAACTTCCGAGGAAACCACCGTAACAGATACAACCGAAACTTCCGAGGAAACCACCGTAACAGATACAACGGAAACCTCCGAGGAAACTACAGAAACTGAGAATGATCGCCCCGATGAGGACGGCAGACATCACTGCGGCAGACATCACCGCCACCATCACCACCACGGTGACAGACATGATGACTGCGGCGGCAGACCTGAATGGGATTGGACGCAGTGTCCTGATTGGGACTGGACGCAGTGCCCTGAATGGGACTGGACAGAGTGCCCTGAATGGGACTGGACAGAGTGCCCTGACTGCGACTGGACGCAGTGCCCCGAATGGGACTGGACGCAGTGCCCTGAATGGGACTGGACAGAGTGCCCCGACTGCGACTGGACAGAGTGCCCTGAGTGGGAGGAAATGCCCGAGTGTGACCGTGAGCACGGCAGAGGCAATGGCGGCAGACGTGAGCACTTCCGTGAATTGCAGGAGGCTTTCGGCAGATTCTCCGGCATGGAATTTGAAGGCGGTATGCCTTGTATCAGCCTGAACAGATAATGAATGAGAGCTGCTGCACGGGATGTGCAGCAGCTCTCTCAGTCTGTCGAAAAACCTGGTTAGGTTCAAAGGACGAAGTCCTTTGGCGGGTTGAGGGTACGCAGTATCCTCGCAATATAGCCCCTCCCCCTCTGGGGGAGGGGTTGGGGTGGGGGCAATCTTTGGGGTTCTAACCCCCAAAAAAGACTTTTTTGACAAGCTGAGAGAGCTGCTGCATGGGATGTGCAGCAGCTCTCTTGTTATTTCATTCGTTTGCTTAAACTGTCAAGTGCAGGGACTGCGGCAAGCACGGCGATGAGGAGATTCAGAAGGATCGTGCCGGCGGCGGTCAGGAAAATGGGCATGATGTAGGTCTGCATTGTGTTCAGTCCGGCTTCCTGCCAGCTGATGTATTCCAGAAGCACACAGTAACCAACAGTGCCGATCAGTATGCCGAGCACGGTGGAGAGTGCACAATAGAGCACGCCTTCGAGCATGACGCTCCTCTGGAGCTGTTTCTTGGTCATACCGACACTGCGGAGCATGAGCAGCTCCTTCTGGCGGTTCAGGACACTGGTGTTGATGGAATTGACCATTGTCAGGATGCCGACCAGCCAGACGGAGATCAGGAAGATGGACAGTGTGCGGAAGATGGTATTGGCAAAGGAGATCAGTCCGGTGTTTTCCATGTAGTTGTCGAGCACATAGTAGATCGTTTCCCCTCCGGTGAATTCATCGATCAGTGCCTTGGCTTCTTTGTAGTGCTGATGCCCGTTCACTGTCAGGTGGATGGTGGTGTAGAGATTCGGAAGCAGATTCTGGTCCAGCGGTGCATCTGCTGCGATCAGGATCGAACCACGGTTGGCATGGAGCAGGTTATCATCCACACAGACCGCACCCATGAGGGGGATCTCCTGTCCTGTGTCAAGCGTGATGACCGGCTGTTCTGCAAAGCCCTTTTCCTCCCATGTCCAGTAGCCGTCCTCCACCCTGCGTTCCATCATGCGTGTTTCTTTGGAAAAGGTTTCCTCCTTTGCGGAACCTGTTGAGCTGACGTAGACCATGCCGCCGCCCGCTGTGAATTTCTCATAGGAGATGCCGGAAACGGGTGCAAGCAATTCTTCGTAGGTGTTCCGGTCAATGATCCGGAGGATGTGATAATCCGTGAACTGGTATTCATAGGGCTGCATTTTTGCGACTTTTTCAAAATCCGCTTCAATGTCCTGACTGAGCACGATGCCGCTTGTGTTCTGACTGTAAAAACGGATGGCATCATTTTCTCCGAACAGGCTTTCGGCTTCCTGCACACTTTCAGGCGTGTAGCCGAAGCTTTGCAGCTCGTAGTCGTAAATATCGCCGGTTTCACGGAGCTGGTGTGACAGCGAATTCACCAGATTCACGCCAAGTACACAGAAAGTGAACATCACGATACCCAGTGCCATTGCAACAGTGGAAATGACATAGCGGCTTCTGGTGCGTGAGATATTCTTGATGGTGTAATCCAGCACGAATCCAAAGGATTTGTGTTCGAGGATGGATTTGCGGTGCTTCTCCTTCCGGGGTCTGCGGCGGGGCTTGCCGTACTGGAGAGCCTCCATCGGGGAGAGCTTTCTTGCTGCCCACATCGCCGAAGTATAGGCGGAAATGAGGATACCGGCAAGGCTGAGGAGAATGCCGAGGATGGTGGCGGTGATGTTCACATCAAAGGCAAAAATGGGGAAGAGCGTACCGCCGAGGAGTTCCATGACCATTTTGCATGCACCGAATGCGGTTATGACACCGATCGGGACGGCGGTCAGGCAGTAGAAAAGGGCTTCGGTCAGGATCAGAGCCACGAGCTGTGCACGGGAGGCACCCATGATGCGGAGCGTAGCAAACTGTGCACTTCTCTCCTGCACGGAGATCTCAAAGGCGTTGTCAATGACGAAGCGGCAGATCAGCCATGCAACCAGTGCCAGCAGAAGAATGCTGACGATCAGGGGCATGATGGCGGAAATCGCATCCGCACTCCGCATTTCATAGGCGAGGAGGTTGTCGTTGAAAATAAGCTCATAGCGGTGTTTCTCCTCCAGTCCCATGTCCTTGAGGAGCATCATCACGCCCTCGTCAAAGTCAATGTTTTCGGAAATGCGGACGGCTGCCGAGGGCCATCTGCGGAGCGTATTTTCAGAGCCTGTGAGAAAATCAGCATTTTCCCCCGTCACAAGCTCATCGGTCCGGATGTCATTGACCGGATGCGACCAGAGTACCATATAGGAGGTGTATTCGCTACTGTACCACTTACTTTCGTCGGTAAATCCGGCAATTTTCACAGTGAAGGTGCAGGGACTGCCTGCCGTTTTCTCGGAAAACTCGATCTCATTCACATCGTACAGCTCAAGAAGATAGGACATCAGCGGACTGCCGTATCCAAGATTCTCTGCGTTTGGGTCATCATAGGCATAAATGGAATCACCCTGTGCATTTCTTTCCTCCATCCACGCTCTGACTGCTTTCATCTGCTCGGAATCCTCGGAAAGCTTGGCTTTCATGGGGGTGACGGTCATGGTTACCGTGTCCCCTGCTGCATAGCCGAGCTGCTCCACCCAGTCGGGGAAATAGACGCTGTTTTCCTCCGTGGGGATGGGTTTGTCGTTATATGCATGTTCGAGCGATTCTCCGCTGTACATCACCTGCGGATCGCCGCTGATCTCCTCGTTCCGGAAATGGCAGACACGCTGACTTGTACCGTTGTCAAACTGCACATCGAGGTAGCGGAGCGTGCCTTCTGCATCACGGGTACTCAGCCCCCACAGCTCTTCTGCGATATAGACATAATGATCCTCCACGACGGCGTGGTTTTGCAGGAGCTGTCCGGTTTTGCCGAGATCTTCGCAGTATGGGAGCACATTGTCGAGCTTCACATGATAGGCACCGCAGCCGTAGTACTTCTCAAAATTGATGAGCGTTGCAATGGTGCTGCCAAGGTAGGCGGTGAATGTATTGAAGATGAACACCGCCAGCATGATGCAGAGAAAGGTCAGCACCGAACGGAGCTTCTGACGGCGGATGTATTTGAAGGAGAGGGCAATGAGGTGTTTCATCCGATCCCCTCCTCCGTGAGTCTGCCGTCCGTCATGCGGAAAATTCTGTCCGCCTGTGCTGCGATGCTGGGATCGTGGGTGATGAGGACGAGCGTCTGGTTGTACTTTCTGATGGAATTTTTCAGAATGGCAATGATCTCACGGCTGTTCCTGCTGTCGAGGTTGCCGGTGGGTTCATCGGCTAAAATGATGTCGGGCTTGTGGATGAGTGCACGGGCGAACGCCACTCTCTGCTGCTGACCGCCGGAAAGCTCATGGGGAAAGCTGCGGCGTTTTGCAGTCAGACCCGTCACTTCGAGAAGCTCTTCCAGAAACTGCATATCCGGCGGCGTATTGTCGAGGTTGAGGGGCAGGACGATGTTTTCCTCGACATTGAGCACGGGGATGAGGTTGTAGTTCTGGAAGATGAAGCCGATGTTTTTGCGGCGGTAAGCGGCGAGCTGGTTGTCGCTCATCCTTGTGAGATCCTGTCCGCAGGCACGAACTGTGCCGGAGGTCGGCGTGTCGAGTGAACCGAGGATGTTGAGGAGTGTTGTTTTGCCGCTGACGCTTTCGCCGGTCACAGCGGCAAATTCTCCGGTGCGGATGCTGAAGCTGACATCACACAGGGCATGGACAGCGGCTTCGCCCCTGCCGAAGGTGCGGGTCAGTTCGTGTGTTTCGATCATGATGTTCTGTACCATAGTGAATCCCTCCGATTTCATTTGATGAGTCCATTGTAGCATGGGAACCTTACACTAATGTGACAAAATGGAGAGCTTTTTTCAATTCGTACGAAGAAATGATTAAGAATGGATTAAGAAAGAGGCAATTATGCTGGTACTCCGCACCGGCAGGGATTTCGTACTTTAAACCTGTTATCACTGCAAAAACAGAATCTCAAATCTTGTGCCCTTTCCGATCTCGGAATAGACACAGATCTCGCCGTTGTGGGCTTCGATGATCTGCTTGGCGATGGCAAGTCCGACACCGGCACTCTGCATCACAGCACTGCCGCTTTTCTTTCCGAAGCGTTCAAAAAGCTGTGGGATCTCGGACTGCGGCATGCCCTTTCCATTATCGGCAATGGAGAGTTTGACTGCCCCGGGGATGGCGGTCAGCTCCATGTGCAGTTCGGTGCATTCGCTGTGGTCTGCGGCGTTTTTCAGCAGATTGCAGACTGCCTCACAAAGCCATACACGGTCGTGCGGCAGGCTGACGGGATCGGGGGCTTCAAGCTGTGCAGCCACTGCTTTCTGCCGGAGAAGCGGCTGCATCCGGCGGATGGCAGCGTTGCAGGTCATGCAAAGGTCGGTGTCCGTCTGGGTGTAGACGACCGCATCCGCATTGAGCTTGGCAAGTTTGAGCGTGGAGAGGACAAGCTCCTCCATGCTGTCGAGGTGGAGCATGATTTCCTCTGAAAGCTGGTGTTTTTTGGCTTCCGGCAGGTGTTCTGCTTCGTGGAGGAGGTCGCTGTTCAGACGTACCACGGTGAGGGAGGTTTTCATCTGGTGGGAAAAATCGGTCAGGAAGTCCTTGAGGAACTGCTTTTCCTGATAGAGATTCCCCGAAAGATGTGCCATGCGTCCTGCGATGAGGTTCACGCCCTCACAGATCCGCCGCACACAGCCGAAATCTTCGCCACGCAGTGCCGCTTTCCCCTCCAGCTCCTCGGCGATGGTGAAACAGTCGGCACGAAGCTCCTCCAGCTCTGTATAGATCCTGTCCAGCCGGCGGAGGGAAAAGGCACAGCCCAGCAGACAAATGCTGCCGGAAATGCAGGAGATCAGGAGAAAGAGCAGGTTCCGGATGCGGCTGTACTGCGGCATCAGGCTTGCGGACATCTCCGCATGGATGCCGTAAGCAGAGAACAACTCCTCCCCTGCCCTGATGCGTTCTGTGTCCGGCTCATCCAGAAAGGCTCCGCCGCCTGCGAGGGCAAGCATGGATCCGATCTGATCATGGACGATCTCTCCGGCAAGCATGCCCGAGAGAAACCAGCCGCCTATGAGGAAGCACAGGAAGAGCATCAGGAAGAAGCCGAGCAGGAGCTTGGGGGCACGGTTATTTATAAATCTGTCCGTTCTGTCCATTTATAGCCCATTCCTCTCTTTGTGATGATGCTGCCGCACCCGCAGCCTTTGAGCTTCTCACGCAGGCGGCTGATGTTGACGGAAAGTGTGTTATCACTGACAAAACATCCCTTGGAATCCCAGAGGTATTCCAGAATCTGCTCCCTTGTCAGGAACTGCTCACGGTTGCACATGAGATAATCGAGGAGTTTCTGCTCGACGGCGGTCAGCTCCAGATCCGGTGCAGGAGGCGGCAGCCGGCGGAGATTTGCCCTGATTCTGGACAAAAGCTCCTGTAAACGGAATGGCTTTGTGATGTAGTCATCACCGCCGCAGTCAAGCCCCCGAACAATATCGGCTTCATCGGAGCAGGAGGTCAGGAACAGGACGGGCTTGGAGCTTGTCTGCCGCAGGCGTTTGCAGAATGCAAGTCCGCTTTCATCGGGGAGCATGACATCGAGCAGCAGGAGGTCTGCTTGTCCGCAGAGTGCGGAGGCAGCCTGGACGGTGCCTGCGGTCAGAACATCATAACCGGCGGTTTCCAATGCAAGTGAAATGCTGTATTGCAGGGAGGGGTCATCCTCGACAAGCAGTATGGTATGGGACATGGGAATCCTCCTTTGCGTTTCGTTCTGCATACATTATATAACATTTTGGCGGATGTGTCAAATGCGGACGATCTGCACAAAAGAAAAACCGATGCGTGGGCATCGGTTTTTCGGTTTAACGGCAGACCGCATAGACAGTGAAACGCTGGCTGACGAGGATCTTGTCGGGATAGGTCGCATTATCGGCGGTGATCCTGTATTCATAGATCGCCGGCAGGAGTGTGCTGAACATTGCTTCGCTGTTAAGCTCATTTAGGTCATAGGTCAGTGTATCGGGCTGCACGGTCTGTTCACACACCGGCTCACCGTTCATATCGTATATGCCGACTGTCAGCCGTGAAATGGCGGACTGTGCAGAACGTACTGTTCCTGCGGAATTTGCCCGTGCTCCGAAGGGCATGTTCAGGATGGGGGGATTGTCGGTAATGACAAGTGCATCCGGCTCGACAGGCTCCGCTGTTTCCAGCACGCTGAAGCTCCTGCTCAGAAGAACTGTGTCCGGATTCGCTGCATTGCCTGCGGTGATGCGGTATTCATAGATACCGGCATCGAGCAGATCAAAGCAGATGGAGCTGTCCATCTGGCTCAGATCATAGATCTTTGCATCGGGCTGCTCCGTTTTGCCGGTGACAAGATTGCCGTCCATGTCATAAACCCCGACCTCGACAGCGGTGATGCTGGATACAGCCGACCGGATCGTTCCGGCAATGCTCACGGGGGTGCCCTTGACAATATCCACGATCTTTGTGCTGCCGGTCAGTGTGAGGGTATCCTCCGGAAGAACGGGCGTACCGCCCTCGGTCACATCGAACGTCTGATAAATGACCGGAAGTGCACCGGAGCCTTGAACGGACACGAACACTTTGAAGCTGTAGCTGCCGGCTGTGAGCGTTTCAAACGGAAGGGAGAGGTGCTGCAGGTCATAGCTTGCAGCGGCGGGCCATACATCCTCCGAGAGCACGGTTTCTCCCTTGGCATTGTAGATCAGGGCGGTCAGGGCTTCCATGTCCGCCTTGGAACAGCTCACGATGCCCTGTAAATCAAAACTGCTGCCCTCTGGCAGAGTCGGTATCACGGATACGCCCTTTGCGGTAATGCTCTTGTACTGGTAGTCCGTTGTTTCCGTACCGGATGCCTGCGGCGGTTCGGATGCGGTGGTTTCCGTTGTGGTTTCAGCAGTTGTATCCGAAACGGTGTCCGCTGTGGTTTCGGTCGCTGTGGTTTCAGCGGAGGTTTCCGTGGATGCGGTCGTTGCCTCGACCGTAATGGCAGTTGTGACAAATGTCGTTTCCGGTGAATCGGAGCCGGGTGCAGCGGTGGTTTCTGCGGTCACAGCCGTGGTTTCTGCCGTAGATACGGCGGTGGTTTCCTCGGTTGCAGGAACATCTGCAAGAACTCTGAATTTCTGGTTCGTGAGGACCAAATCCTGATAGGTGGAATTGGAGGCGGTGACATTGTAGTAGTATTCACCGGAGGGCAGAAGCTCAAATGCGATCCTGTCATCGAGTGAATTCAGATTGCAGTACCAGCCGTCCGGCTCGATGGTCACGCCTGCGGTCAGATTGCCGGAAAGGTCATAGACACCCACGGTCAGAGAGATGATGGGGGTTTCCGCTGAAAGTACGGTTCCTTTCAGTTCAACAGCGGTACCGGCTGCAATGTCCGTCATGATGGTGCCGTCCGTGAGCGTCAGGGCATCCTCGGGAGCATCGGAGGGCGTAACGGTGAATTCCTGATTGACAAGCACATAATCGTCATACTCCATATTGGAAACCGTGACTCTGTAACAGTACTCCCCTGCATCAAGCAGATTGAAGCTCATGCTGCTGTCGAATGCATAGAGGTCATAGCTGGGGGCATTCGGGAGCACGGTCTGTTCGATCACCGGAGTGCCGTCCGCCGCATAGACACCGACTGTCAGTACGGAAATGAACGATTCCGCCGAAGTGACAATGCCCTTGACGATCACGGGAGTACCCTCCGTAATATCGGTCATTACGGTGCCGCCGGTGATGCTGAATGCGTCCTCTGCCGCTGTGGAATGGGTGCTCTTCTCCGTGCGGCGGTGCGTCAGTGCATCGGGAGAAAGCGAGGAAATCCCCTGCATTGCGAGCAGAACCGACAAAATTCCTGAAAGAAGCTTTCTGTTTTTCTGATTACTCATAAAAATTCCTTTCTTTGTGAAGGCGGAGCGAATGGCTGCGGATTGGTATGGCTGTACGCTTCGCTTAAACAAATTATACTATGCTCAATCCTTGAAGTCAACGAATTCCATCAAGGTTTAACAGTTTATTCATATTTTTGTACGAATCTGTCAAATAAAAAATCGCAGTATACTGGGATTTTTACGGAAAGTATTATTTCAAGCAGTCTTTTTTTCCTATCAAAACGGGCGTGGTTCATCGTTCCGGCACTATTTGAGCCGTCCCCCGTATGGGCGGACGGCTCGGCTGATCATCTTTTTTTGCGAGGGGGACGGGACTGCTTTTTAGGGGATGCATTCCGGCGGTGTTCGGGTTTTCCGGAGGGCTTGCGGTTTCCCTGTGCAGGTCTGCCGCCTGCCGTTTTTCTCGGATGCTCCGCAGGCGGGATCAGGCAGTTGGCACCCGTTCCGATGAGGTCACGCCTGCCGGCGATGGTCAGTGCCTTTTCGACCAGATCACGGTTCTCCTTTTTGAAATACTGGAGCAGGACACGCTGGAGCTTCTTTTCCTCCGGCGTTCTCGGAACAAAGATCGGCTCCATGGTATAGGGGTCAAGCCCCGTCCAGAACATTGCCGTGGAAATGGTGCCGGGAGTCGGGTAGAAATCCTGCACCTGCTCCGGACGGATATTGTGTTTTTTCAGGAAGATCGCCAGATCGACTGCATCCTTGAGCGTACAGCCCGGATGGGAGGACATGAGGTAGGGCACAAGATACTGCTCCTTTGCCATGCCCTTGGTGATCTCGTAGAATTTTTTCTCGAACTTCTCATAGACCTCGATATGGGGCTTGCCCATGTAGTCGAGGACACGATTGCTGGCATGCTCGGGGGCAACCTTGAGCTGTCCGCTGACGTGGTTGCCGATCAGCTCCTTCATGAAAGCATCACTCTCGTCCGCCATCAGGTAGTCGTAGCGGATGCCGGAACGAATGAACACCTTCTTCACGCCCTTGATCTTTCGGATCTTCCGCAGGAGTGCGAGGTATTCCGTGTGATCCGCTTTCAGATTCCTGCACGGTGACGGTGCAAGGCATTTTTTGCCCTTGCATAGTCCGTGTTCAAGCTGCTTGTCGCAGGACGGTGCACGGAAATTGGCGGTGGGACCTCCCACATCATGGATGTATCCCTTGAAGCCGTCCTTTTTGGTCAGTGCTTCGGCTTCACGGAGCACGGAGGCTTCGCTTCTTGTCTGGATGCGTCTGCCCTGATGCAGGGCAATGGAACAAAAATTGCAAAAGCCGAAGCATCCACGGTTATGGGTGATGGAGAACTCGACCTCCTGAATGGACGGCACACCGCCCTCCTTTTCATAGCAGGGGTGGTAGGCTCTCATGTAGGGCAGCTCATAGGTACGGTCAAATTCCTCCTGCGTCAGGCTCCGCTGCGGCGGATTCTGCACGAGCATGAGATCCCCGTGCCGCTGAACGATGGTTCTTCCATATACTTCATCCTGTTCGTCATACTGCTTGCGGCATGCCTTGGCATAGGCTTTTTTGTTGTCACGGACGATCTCGAAGCTGTCGCACTGCACCGCACCGATGGGGGTATTCACGGGCTGGGTCATGTAGCAGGTGCCACGAATGTCGTGCATTTCCGAAAGCTTTTCGCCATTTTTCAGGCGTTCGCAGATCTCGGCGATCGTCACCTCCCCCATGCCGTACATGAGCAGCTCTGCACCGCAGTCCGCAAGCACCGACGGGAGCACCTTATCCGCCCAGTAGTCATAATGGGCAAAACGGCGGAGGGATGCCTCCAGACCGCCGACGGCGATTTCCGTTTCGGGGAAGAGCTTTTTCAGACGTTTGCAATAGACTGTCACGGCACGGTCGGGACGCTTGCCGCCCTTGCCGCCGGCACTGTAAGCATCGTCAAAACGCTTCTTTCCGGCAACGGTGTAGTTGGACACCATGCTGTCGATGTTGCCGCCCGTGACGAGGAAGGCGTATTTCGGTGCACCGAGCCGCTGGAAATCCGCATCGGATACGGGCTGTGCGATCATGCCCACGGAAAAACCGAGGCTTTCGCAGATGCGGGCAATGATGACGATGCCGAACGAGGGGTGATCGACATAGGCATCGCCGGTGATGCAGATGAAATCGGGCTGCAAAATGCCACGTTCATCGAGTTCTTTGCGGGATATGGGTAAAAACGGCATATACTTCTACCTTTCAATTATGTTTTTGAGGTTCGGAGCGTCCGGATGAAAGCGGTCAGCTCCTCTGCCATTTCCTGCTGCTCTGCACGGCGTGGATGTCCGTGGGTCGCAATTCCGCAGCGGTTGAAATGCAGATAATGTGCATCATAGCCCTTTTCTGCAAGGCGGCGGCTCACCTCTTCGGCTGCTTCGTCCCAGCCGGCATCGTGGTTGAGCACGGTCAGCAGGAAAATGCAGGCTGGCTTTCCTCCGTACTGATCGAGCACGGAACGGGCGATTTTTTCATAGCCCTGCATCCAGTGTTCACGGGTCGCAGGATCATGGATGTCGTTGCTGTTCGTGCCGCTGGATGGGTCGTGCTGGTCATTCTGACCGAGGGCAAAGATGAGAAAATCCGGCGTATAGCGGGAAAAATCCCATTCTGTCAGCTCCCCTGCCTCCGGAAAATAGCAGAGCTTGTCATAGACGGATTCCATCCCGACTGTTTCGGGATAACTGAAATAACCCGTCCTGTCATAGACCGCAATACCGCCCTGTGCGATCAGGTGGAAATCGGCATGCAGAGAAAGGGCAGTCCGGACGGCGTAGCTGTACCATACGTTATCATAGATACAGTCCGCACCTGCCGGATCCGCACAGCCGGCGAAATCGTCCGCTTCACAGCAGACACCGGAGGTCACGCTGTCGCCGTAGAATTCCAGCTTCAGCTCGGGTGATGCCGGAGGTGCGAGGAATTCTCCGTCCGTTTCCGCATCGTGGAAGGTCAGGGCATGGCTTGCATCCGACTGCTTGTAGAGGATGAGGCTGTGTTCCTGTGACGGGTCGAGGGAATCTGCGAGATTGTATTCGACGGGCTTGCCGTCATTCCAGTCACGCAGCGGCAGCTTGCCGACCCTGCCGTCGAGCACATAGGTCAGGGCATGCACACCCCAGACATTTTTGTGGGTGACCGTCACGGAAAAGCGGCTGCCCCTGAACCGGAATTCCGCAAGGCTTCCGGCATAGTAAAAATATGCACCGTCCGGAAGATGGGCAATTCTTCCGGAATAGCGGATGTATTCGCTTGTATGTCCGATCTTCATACTGCCTCCGGTTCAGCTTTCAAATGCCTTTGCGACATTTTTCAGCATTTCAATGATCTCAATGTGCTGGGGGCAGTGCTGCTCACACTGACCGCAGGCAATGCAGTCGGATGCCTTGCCGTACTGTACGGTGAGATTGTCGTAGTAGGTGCCCTGCACGGTGAAATTCTTCTTGATCTCCTGCAATTCGGCATTGTACAGCTCGAAGTAATCCGGAATCGGGATGTTCATCGGGCAGCCGTCCGTGCAGTAGCGGCAGGCGGTGCAGGGTACGGCGATCTTCTCATTGATGATGTCCGCCACCTGCATACAGACTGCGTTCTCCTCCGCTGTCAGAGGCTGAAAATCACGCATATAGGCGGTATTGTCCGTGAGCTGTCCGAGATTGCTCATGCCGCTGAGGACAACGGAAACGCCCTCCAGACTTGCGGCAAAGCGGATCGCCCATGAGGGCACGGACATGTCCGGCTCACGGGATTTCAGGAGCTTTTCGGCTGCCGGCGGTACTGCGGCAAGCGTTCCGCCCTTGACCGGTTCCATGACGAGGATCTCTTTTCCATGCTTACGGGCAGCCTCATAGCATTTTCTTGACTGCACGCCCTCGCTCTCCCAGTCGAGGTAATTGATCTGGAGCTGCACAAACTCCACCTCGGGATGTGCGGTCAGGATCTCATCAAGAAGCTGTGCATTGTCATGGTAGGAAAAGCCGATCTTCCTAACAAGACCTGCCTGTTTCTTCTGTACTGCAAATGCAAATGCACCGAGTCTTTGGGATGTTTCATAATTTTCACGATTCAGGCAGTGCAGGAGGTAGTAATCGAAATAGCCGGCACCGGTCTTTTCAAGCTGTTCATTGAAAATGCGTTCCATATCGGCTTCTTCTTTGAGGAACATCGTGGGGAGCTTGTCCGCAAGCAGGAAGCTCTCACGGGGGTGACGTTCCACCAGCACTTCCTTGAGCACCTTTTCGCTCTGGAAATTGTGGTACATGTAAGCGGTATCAAAGTAGGTAAAGCCCTGTTCAAGGAAGGAATCCACCATCCGACAGAGCTGTTCTTTGTCAAAGCTGGTCTGGTCACTGCCGTCAAGCAGGGGCAGACGCATGAAGCCAAAGCCTAATTTTTTCATATCTGTTCTCCTTGTCTGAGTCGTTCTCGGGTTTCACGGATGATGTGCAGAGCCTCCTGCGGATCGGAAATCTTCGCTGTGACCTGCTCCATCGGGCAGATGCCGTCATTGCGGCGGTTGATGATGTGTGGGGTCAGTTCCCCATAATGAACGGCGATATTCTGCGAATTGAAGTAATCCAGTGCACTCTGGCTGAGCACCTGAGCATAGACCTCACGGATGCCGGCATGGGCAAAGAGCAGTGCGGCAGCCCTGCCGACGATCTTGTCCGCTGCGGCATAATCCCTGAGCTGCATGCCGCTGTCCAGCCAGTCGAGCATGGGAGAAATTCCGGTTTTCCGGCTGGTGTGAATGCTATCCCCTTTGCAGAGGACGCAGGTAAATTCGCTCTCGTTCAGGAGCGTGACTGCCCGTCTGAGATCAGCTGTCATGTTTCTGCATGCCCTCCAGACGGTCGAGGAGCAGCGGAATCAGTGCCCACTGGAGCAGGATACCGAACAGTCCGGCGGTAATGAAGGTGAATGCAGCAGCCGGTGCAAGTGCGGTGTTTCCGAGCAGATGGATGGAAACGAGAACGGCGGCAGCTCTTGCAGCACGTCCGGTGATCTGAGCAATGAGGAGCTTGCAGAAGCTGTTGAGGCGTGTGCCGGAGAGCATGCCGGCGGTCAGACCATAGGCTCCAAGCTCGATCATCATGAACGGCACGAGGGCAGCATCGGGCATGCCGGAAATGCCGAAGCTGACAAGGGGGCTGAGAATGCCTGCGATACATCCGGTAACAGGACCGCCGAGGAAGCCTGCCAGCAGTACGGGAAGGTGCATCGGGAGGAGTGCCGAGCCGAGCTGTGCACCGGTTCCGGAGAGTACGCCGACAGCATGGAACACCTGCGGCAGAGCGACCGCTGCACCAATGGCGAGGATGGCGGTCAGGATTCTGGCAAGACGGGAATCAGCGGTAAGTGTGAATTGGTTTTGCATGGGGATACCTCCTTGAATCATATTATGTACATTATAGCATATTTTCGGACAAACTGCAACAGTTTTCCGCATAAAAATACCGCACGACCGGAGATCGTGCGGTATCTGATTACGGTCAGTCGATCGCAACAAAGCTGCGGTTGAACTGGGTCGCATAGGCTTCGGCAGTGGAGCCGGTGTAGCCGTAGATGGTGGTGGATTCGGGGAAAATGTCGCCGTTCCGACCAACTCCAAATTCACAGTTCTTATTGTATATCGTTACCTTTTCCAAATCCTCCGAAAAACTAAATGCCCAATAACCAATGTATTCTACTGTTTCAGGAATCACAAGCTCCTTCATACCGGACGAAACAAAAGTATAACCATCAATCCAATACAGAGAATCCGGAAATTCAATATTCTCCAAGTGATAAAAATGTGTAAACAAACCGCTTGAAATATGTGTAATTCCTTCCTCGATCACGATCGTTTTGATCTCATCTCTGAAAATACGCCACGGAGCAATCTCATCGGTATAAAGAATTGAATCATAACTCAATGATGTCCATTCAAACTCTGGAATATCTCCTTCTCCGGAAATCGTTAAAACACCGTCAGCATAATTCCAAGAAATCGTTTCACTCAATTCACCGCTTGTTGGAATGTCAACCTGTTCTTCGTAAGCAATAAAGGTTTTACCAAAAAGCTTTGCATGTTCCTCAGCAGTAGAATCAGCATAACCATAAATCACCGTATTTTCTGTACCTAATGCATATTTATGATCTGCAATCACGGTATCATAACGAGGAAGTTCTATGGCTTCCAGATTATTACAAGACATAAAAGCAGCAACACTGATTCCGATCAGTCTTTCCGGCAAAACTACCTTGCTGACTGCGGTCATTGCAAATACCCGGCTTTGTACAACAAGCGGCTCAACTCCGTATTTTGCAAATTCGATGCTTGCCAATGATGTACATTCATCAAATACTTCATATTCGATTGTCTTTACAGAATTCGGGATATAGAGTGAAACAATTGGTATTCCACAAAATGCACGGGCACCGATTACTTCAAGTCCCGGATTCAGCTTAAGATTTGCAAGGTTGGGACAATCTCTGAACGCTTCACGTCCAATCTTTACCACGGAGTCGGGAACGATCAGCTCGGTCAATCCAGGATGATTCTGTGCACAGTTATCAGCAAGCTCTGTCAGCTCATCGCTCATGATATACTCATTCATACCAAGCGGAATGAAGAGAAGTGTCTTTCTGTCACCGCTGATCAGCGTACCCCTGTCATCTGCAAAGTTCGGGTTAGCATCATCCACATAGACAGCTTTCAGTGCTGTGCACTCTGCAAATACCTTGGCGGTGCTTACAAGAACACCCCCTACACCATCTTCCCGTATGTCTTCAACATATCCCTTATCACCGATTTTGACAACATTCTGCGGAATGTTGATTTCTTCAAGAGAAGTACAGCTGTGGAATACATAGTTTTCAATATGCGTCAGAGAATCCGGCAGTGCAACCTCCTTCAGCTGCGAACAGCCGACAAAGGCACAGTCACCAAGACTTGTGACACCCTCACTGACTGCAACTGCCTTGATTTCCGCATTGTTCTTGAACGGGGATTCACCGTGTACATACTGGGTCAGTTCAAAGAAGCCTTGTGCAGTATAGTTCCACATCGCACCTGTTCCGGTGATGCTGAGAAGTCCGTTGCCGTCGAGGGAATAATACACATCATCACCGCACTGCCCTTCCATAAGAATGTCATTGCTCAGGTCGATGACCGTCACTGTACATTCTGCTGCATAACTGACAGAATTGTAAATGAATGATGCAGTAACATCCGCAGTGCCTTCAGAAACCGCAGTAATCACGCCGCCATCGACAGAAACAACTGCTTCGTTGGAGGAGGTCCATGTCAAGGGCTGTGCACTGGGCACTGTATCCGCAGTAAGCATGTGCTTTTCGCCTGCATTCAGGCTCACTGCTGTTTCAGAAATGGTAATGGACGGTACAATATCGGGGTTGTTCGGAATCAGGTTGCTCAGCTGCGGCAGACCATAGCCGAAATAATTATCCCTGCCCTTTGCACCGAGATCCATACTGATGTCCTTGAGCAGCTGCTCGATCTCAGCAGGTTCTGCCTTGGGATTGGCATATTTGATCATTGCCGCTGCCGCAGAAATATGCGGTGCCGACATGGAAGTGCCGGTCTTTGTCAGGAAAGTGCCATTCGGTGCAGTATTGTATACCGCAACGCCGGGGGCAGTCACATCCACGCTGTTGCCGTAATTTGTCCAAATATATTTCTCCAGCTTACTGTCAATTGCAGACACTACAATCGCTTCCTCCAGATGTGCAGGACAATAGTCAACTGTATTGACTGCATCATTTCCGGCTGATACGATCACTGTGACACCATTCTGTACAGCATTTTTGATTGCCGCATGCATTGCATTTGAACAATCACCGCCCAGACTCAGGTTAATTACGTTTGCTCCATGCTTGACAGCATAATTGATGCCCATAACAATATGGCTGATACTGCCTTTTTTTCCAGGTCCAAAAACCTTGATGGGCATGATCTTGACATCAACGCCACGCATACAATCAAGCACCGTACCTGCTACATGGGTGCCATGGGACTGTTCTTCATTTGGAATTTGATCGCCGTTGACAAAGTCATAGCCTTCCATGATCTTTCCCTCGAAGAAGGGATGATCGCCGATACCGCTGTCTACAACCGCAACAATGACGGAAGAGTCGTGGTATTCACTGAGATATTCTGCATATTGATCAGCTTCAATGGCTGTTACGCCCCACGAATAGAAATCCTCTTCTTCCAAAGCCATGACGGATGCTGCCGCTGCTTCATCAGAAGGCGGAAGAGAGATCTGAGCATCAAGCTCTGCATAGTCGATATGATCGTCCCTACGCAGTGCAGTCAGACATTTCTCGGTATCTTCAATGCTGCCGAATTGCAGGAAGTAAAGATAGTCGGGACCCTCCAGCACTTCAAGCGGCGAATACGGGGAAAAATCATACTCACCATACGCCTGCACGATCACTCTGCCGGAATACGCTTCGTCCAAAGATAGCCCACCGCTGCCATCGTACTTCTGGGTCATTTCATGCAGCTGATCATAGAATGCTGCCGATTCCTTTTCCTGCTCGGCAAACATCTTCTTCATGATCGCAAGGTCAAAAGCATCAACGGTACCGCTGCCGTCCATGTCCATGCCGGTGTCAATCGTCATTTTGACATTTGATTCGTTGTTGAGGAAGAAATGCTGTGCGGAAACAATATGCTCCGCTGTAATATCTTTTTCTTTGATACTCGTGCTCACAGCTCCTGCCTGCATCACAGGAAACAGCGGTACGACTGCATTCGCCATGAGTGCAAGTCCAGTCAGCGAAGCACGGATTCTGTTCATCTTTTTCACCTGATCCATCTCCTTTGTTATCATTTTTAGTTTTACCAATTGACATGATTCGGGTGGTTACTGCTTCATTGCGGTTCACTCCTTTTTCACTTTCTACCCATTGTATAGCTGCATTATAACATATTTTGTAATATTTGTCAATACATTTCATATTTCGTTCAATATTTTTGTGCGACTCAAACGATTTATGGGGTGAGTTTTGTGCAAAATGAAAAAAGAGAAAAGCTTTGCGGCTTTTCTCTTTTTTATGATCGCAGGTCGTTACTGCTTCCGTGCGATCTTGTATTCATCGCCGTCCCGATAGTAGGGGCAGTGCTGGTAGTGTCCCTGTACCATTCTTGCATACTCGTCCTCGTCGAGGTTCAGTTCACAGACATAGCAGTCCCATTCCTCGTCGTAGGCGTAATATGCACAGGTTTCACAATCGTCCATATGCTTCCTCCGTTTTCTGCAAAAAGCCTGCGGCTCACACCGCAGGCAATGCGTTATTCCTGTACATAGGCAGCCTTGATCCTGCCGATATACATCTTATGCATCGGGTCAGTGCCGTACCACTTCTCACAGATTTCGGGCTGTGTAAAATGCTCCTCGCCCATCATCTGTGCATACATCTTCTCACAGATCAGCACAAACTTTGCCTCTGCGAATACGGTCGTGCCGTCAAGCTCCACTGGAGTCAGACCGGTTTCCTTTGCCTTGTCAAAGTCCCTGCCGGAATGGGTGCCGCAGAACTGCAGAGCCTTACGCTGCTGTTCAGGGAATACGCACACGCTGAAGGTGTCGTTCTCCTCCATGTAGCCGAAGGTGCGGCGGGAAGTTCTGACAACGGCTGTCATTGCGGGGCCGCCCCAGATCACGCCCATTGCACCCCATGAAGCGGTCATGGTGTTATAGTCCTCCGGAGTTCCGGCGGTCAGCAGAAACCACTCATCCCCGATCGTTACAAAGGGATTGAGCTGAAGCTCCTTGATTTCCTTTTTTACAAATGCCATTGCATTCACCCTTTCTGTATCAATACTGTATGATATGCGAAATTGCCGCAGAATTATGATAAACAGCAGCGAAACGGGTTCCGCTGCTGTTTGCCGATTATTCCTCTTCTTCCTCTGCGTCAGCGTCAAGAGAATTGAGTTCCTCAAGCTCCAGCTCGTCGAAATCAAATTCCAGCTCTTCGCCGCAGTTGGGACATACAGTTTCGCCCTCTTCAAGTGCTTCCTCATCCAGAACAATGCACTTGCCGCAGGTAGGGCAGATGGTTTCGTACTGCTCATCTGCATCGAATGCTTCATCCGCTTCGGAAACAGAAGTACAGAAATCACAGCTGCAGCCGTCCTTGTCATCAAGCAGAAGCTCCTCGACATCACCCAGATCGGAATCCAGAATATCGCAAAGCTCTTCCAGCTCCATGATGCGGTCCTCCAGCTCCTCTGTGTACTGCTTCATCTCATCGAGAGCGTCACAGATCGCAGCGAACACCTTGCCCTCCTTGGAGGTAGCTTCAATATCCAAACCTGCCAGCAGGCCCTTCAAGTAAGAAATCTTATCCATATTCTTTCCCATCCTTTCGGAATCGTTCAGCGGAAAACGGGTTTTATGCACGTTCCATGTACTCGCCGGTTCTTGTATCGATACGGATCATATCGCCTTCATCAATGAACAGCGGAACTCTGATCTCTGCACCTGTTTCCAGAGTTGCAGGCTTGGTTGCGTTGGTAGCTGTATCGCCCTTGAAGCCGGGATCGGTCTGTGTTACCTGAAGCTCTACAAAGTAGGGCGGCTCAACACCGAATACATTGCCCTTGTAGGACAGAACCTTAACTTCCATGTTCTCCTTGACAAACTTGAAGTTGTCACCGAGCTTGTCAGCCTCGATCGGGAGCTGCTCATAGGTCTCAACATCCATGAAGTAGTACAGACCACCGTCCTCATAGAGGTACTGCATGTCCTTACGCTCGATGAATGCGGTCGGGAACTTTTCAGTCGGGTTGAAGGAACGCTCAACCACTGCACCGGTGATGACATTCTTGAACTTGGTTCTTACAAATGCGGCACCCTTGCCCGGCTTTACATGCTGGAATTCTACAACCTGTACAACGTTGCCGTCCATTTCAAATGTAACACCGTTTCTGAAATCGCCTGCTGTAATCATAAAAATAAACCTCCGTAAATTCTGATCTTCTCAGCATGCCGCCGCATGGTATACGCCGGCGGCATCTGAACACTCATATATACTATTTTACACTAAAACCGAAATTTTTTCAATAGATATTTGAAAATATTACAGGCATATCAATTTCTTTGTGAACTTTGTCAAATTTTCACATCCATTTTCATTGATATGCACAAAATCTTCAATACGAACACCGAATTTGCCTGCCAGATAGATGCCGGGTTCCACGGTCACAACGTTGCCGCATGCCAGTTTTTTCTGGAGTTTCGGGCTTGCGTTGGGGAATTCGTGGATCTCCAGACCAACTCCATGCCCGAGGGAGTGTCCGAAATATTCCCCGTAGCCTGCGTCCGTGATGATGTCCCTTGCGATCTTGTCAAGCTCGTGTCCGGTGATGTCGGGAGCAGCGTTTGCGAGAGCAGCCTCCTGTGCACGGAGCACGGTGTCATAGACCAGCTGCATTTCCTCCGTGGGTGTTCCCACGCAGACGGTTCTGGTCATGTCGCTGTGGTAGCCGTCCACAACTGCACCGAAATCCATCAAGACAAAATCACCTTTCTGCACCTGCCGGTCATCGGGTACGCCGTGCGGCATGGACGTGTGGGCACCGGTGAGGGCGATCGTTTCAAACGACAGATCCTCGGCACCGGCTTTTCGCATGTGGAAATCGAGTGCCAGTGCGATCTCACGCTCCGTCATGCCCTCGTGAAGCTGTTCAAGCAGAGCATGCAGGGCATCCTCAGCGAGTGCCTGTGCCGCCTTGATCTTCGCCAGCTCCTGTGCTGTTTTCACCGTGCGGAGGTCATAGAGAGCCGTGGTGAGGGTGTCATCCGTGAGGAATGCAAAGCCCTCAAGCTTCTGCTGATAAACCGTCAGCCGCTGGAGCGTCAGGCTGCCCGATTCCACTGCAATCGTTTGGGCATTGTGGTGCTCCAGCAGTTCACGGATCTGGCTGTAAGTGTCCTTCTGCTCGATCACTTCACAATGTCTGACGACCTGCCTTGCTTTTTCGATATAGCGGAAATCAATGAGCAGATAGCTCTTCTCCGGAAAGACCAGTACGGTTCCTGCGGAGGATTTCATGCCGGTCAGGTAGCGGCGGCTGATGTCATCGGTGATGAGGGCACAGTCCGCTTTCCCCTGCATCGCCTGCATGAGGCGTTCTGTGCGTGTTCTCATGCTTCCATCTCCGCAAGTGCAGTGATGCCGAGGTAGTAGCTTTGCAGTCCGAAACCGGAAATACTGCCCTTGCAGACGGGGGCGATCACGGAATGGGAACGGAACGCATCACGGGCAAAAATATTGCTGATATGCACCTCGATACAGGGAATTCTGATCGCCTTGATCGCATCGGAAATGGCGTAGCTGTAATGGGTATAGGCACCGGCATTGAGTACCACGCCGAAGAATTCTGTTCTTGCGGCATGGAGCTTGTCGATGATCGCACCCTCATGGTTGGACTGGAAGATCTCGCATTCCAGACCGAGCTTCTCTGCATGAGCCATGATATTTTCATTCAGCTTGTCGAAGCTCACATCACCGTAGATCCCCGGCTCACGCTCACCGAGCAGGTTCAGATTGGGTCCGTGGATGACCAGAATTTTTCTTTTCATTTGGATTCCTCCGTTTCATAATGTTTCGGGAGAAAGGGCTTCTCCATGAAACGCTTGAATTTAAAAAACGCCGTCGTTTCCAGCTCCATCGGCGGAACATAGATGCTCTTCACGCCGAACCAGTTCGCACCGAGGATGTCGGTGAAGATCTGATCGCCCACCACGCAGAGCTGTTCCTTGGGAAGCTGCATGCTTTCCATGGCACGGGCAAATCCGGCGGACAGCGGTTTTTGGCTGTCGCAGATGCACGGAACGCCCAGACGTTCTGCAAACGGCTCGACTCGGGGCGGATGATTGTTGGAAACCAGCCGCATCTGGATGCCGGCAGCCTTCATGGAAGCCAGCCACGCCTCCACGCCCTGTGCAGGCTCGGGGTTGTCATGCGTTGTCAGCGTATTGTCAATGTCCAGCAGCAGTCCCCGGATCCCCATGCTTTGCAGCATCATGGGTGTGATCCGGCACACACTGCGTACAGCCTTTGTTGACCGGAATAACATACTGCCTCCATTCCGCCGGATCACCGGCATAAAAAACATGGACGCACCATCCGGTACGCCCACGGGGTTGCCCCAATTGTTCAGATTAATACTTTCTCTTGCGAGCTGCCTCGGACTTCTTCTTACGCTTTACTGAAGGCTTTTCGTAATGTTCTCTCTTACGAACCTCAGCAATCACGCCGTCCTTGGCACAGGATCTCTTGAAACGCTTCAGAGCGGTATCCAGAGACTCGTTCTTGCCAACTCGTACTTCTGCCATTTACTATTCCCTCCCTTTGCCACCAAGACAGAGGTTCTATCCGACAGTTCCCTGCATTGGATAGTTATTACTAAACTTCCCTTGCGAGAAGGTAGTTGTCAACCACATCTTTAATGTACATACTATTATATAGGCATACATAAAGTATAGCATATCCCACCGGATTTGTCAAGGCGTTTTCAAGCTATTTAGTGAAATTTGTTATTTTACAACAAAATTCACAAGCTTATTTTGTACATAAATCTGCTTGAGCATCTGCTTGCCTTCAATTGCCTCCGCAACCTTCGGTTCCGCAGCTGCCTGAGCGAGTACATCATCCTTCTCTGCACCGACTGCAATGTTCATCTTTGTGCGGATCTTGCCGTTCACCTGCACAACGATCTCCACGGTTTCATCCACGCAGAGTGCTTCGTCATACTTCGGCCAAGCCTGTTCATTCAGCACACCCTCAAAGCCGCAGATCTCGTACAGCTCTTCGGTCATATGCGGTGCAAACGGGTTGAGCAGCATCAGCAGTGTACGGTATTCTGCACGGGTCACGGTGCCGGTCACATAAATATCATTCACCAGAGCCATCATTGCTGCGATCGCAGTGTTGAACTTCAGGCTCTCGATGTCCTCAGAAACCTTCTTGATGGTCTTGTGGACAGCGGAGGTCAGCTCCGGACGGTATGCATCGCCGTCGCTCAGGAAGTCCTGCATTGCCCATACTCTGTCGAGGAAACGCTTGCAGCCCTTGATGCTGGACGGGCTCCACGGTGCGGTCTTTTCAAAGTCGCCGATGAACATCTCATACAGACGGAGGGTATCCGCACCGTACTGACGGATGACATCATCGGGGTTGATGACATTGCCTCTGGACTTGGACATCTTCTGACCATCCTCGCCGAGGATCATACCGTGGGAGGTACGCTTCATGTAGGGTTCCTTGTGTGCAACTGCACCGATGTCATAGAGGAACTTGTTCCAGAATCTGGAGTAGAGCAGGTGGAGTGTGGTGTGCTCCATACCGCCGTTGTACCAGTCTACGGGCATCCAGTATTCGAGAGCTTCCTTGGATGCGAGAGCTGTGTCATTCTTCGGGTCGCAGTAACGCAGGAAGTACCAGCTGGAGCCTGCCCACTGGGGCATGGTATCGGTTTCACGCTTTGCCGGACCGCCGCAGCAGGGGCAAGTGGTATTGATGAAGCTCTCCAGAGTGGAAAGCGGAGATTCGCCGTTATCGGTGGGCATGTAGCTGTCCACATCGGGCAGACGCAGCGGCAGCTCTTCCTCAGGAATTGCAACCCAGCCGCACTTCTCGCAGTTTACAAGCGGGATGGGTTCGCCCCAGTATCTCTGACGGCTGAATACCCAGTCACGGAGCTTGAAGTTCACCTTGCGGTGACCTACCTTGTTCTCTTCCAGCCAGTCCTTGATCTTCACCTTGGCATCCTCAACGCTCAGACCTGTGAGGAAGCCAGAGTTCACCATTACGCCGGTTGCACAGTCTGTGAAGGCAGCCTCTTCGATGTTGCCGCCTGCAACGACCTCGACCATATCAATGCCGAATACCTTTGCGAATTCCCAGTCACGGTCATCATGTGCCGGAACAGCCATGATCGCACCGGTGCCGTAGCTCATCAGAACATAGTCGGAAATGAAGATCGGGATCTCCTTACCGTTGACGGGGTTGACTGCACGCACGCCCTTGAGCTGTACGCCGGTCTTGTCCTTGTTCATTTCGGTTCTGTCGAAATCGGACTTCTTTGCAGCCTTTTCCTGATATGCTGCGATTTCATCATTATTCTCCAGTACATCTGCCCACTTTTCAAGCATCGGATGCTCGGGAGCAATGACCATGTAGGTTGCACCGAACAGGGTGTCGGGACGGGTGGTATATACGGTCAGGGTATCGCCTGTGGTGGTCTTGAAATCCACCTCGGCACCCTCGGAGCGGCCGATCCAGTTGGTCTGGGTGGTGCGGATCCTGTCGAGGTAGTTGACCTCATCCAGATCGTCGATCAGCTTCTGTGCATACTCTGTGATCTTGAGCATCCACTGGCTCTTGACCTTGCGGACAACTTCGCCGTTGCAGCGTTCGCAGCAGCCGCCGACAACTTCCTCATTCGCCAGAACGACCTTACAGGAAGTACACCAGTTCACAGCCATTTCCTTCTTATATGCCAGACCCTGCTTGAACAGCTGGATGAAGATCCACTGTGTCCACTTGAAATAGTCGGGATCGGTGGTGTTCACCTCACGCTCCCAGTCAAAGGACAGACCGAGGGATTTCAGCTGTTCCTTGAAACGTGCCACATTCTTTTCGGTCACGATCGCCGGATGGATCTTGTTCTTGATCGCAAAGTTTTCAGTCGGCAGACCGAATGCGTCCCAGCCCATCGGGAAGAGCACATTGTAGCCCTCCAGACGGCGTTTTCTGGAAACGATGTCCATAGCGGTGTAAGGTCTGGGATGACCGATGTGCAGACCCTGACCGGACGGATACGGGAACTCTACCAGTGCATAGAATTTCGGCTTGGAATAGTCATTTCCAGCACGGAAGGTATGATGCTCGTCCCAGTAGCCCTGCCACTTCTTTTCAATGCGTTCGTAATCGTACTTTGCCATAGTGAATCCTTCTTTCTGTATCATGTTAGCTTACGCTTCTTCTGTTTGAATGAACTGGGAAATGTCCACATCCTCTGCATCGCCCCAGAGCTGTTCGAGGCGGTAGAAGCTACGCATTTCCTGATAGAACACATGCACAATGACATCGGAATAGTCCAGAATATACCAGTTGGAGCCATTCATGCCCTCCTTATGTGCCGGTTCAATGCCCTGCTGACCGAGGCGGAAATCCACCTCATCCGCCAGTGTACGGGTATGGGTATTGCTGTTACCGCTTGCAATCACAAAATAATCGCCGAGGGAGGAACGGTCTGTGATCTTCAGAACACGGATATCCTCCGCACGCTTGGCATCGAGTGCCTGTACGATTTCCTTGATTTTTTCTTCTGCTGTCATGCATTTCACTCCTTATCATTTATTCAGCAATGAATGTCAGGTTTTTCATCAGGATGGAGATTCCAGAACTGCCCTTCTCCGAGAGGAGGGGGATGGGACCGGTGCTCCGCACCGGAACCGGCAAAGGCTAACGCCTTTTGAAACCAACATCACTCCATTATTGCTGAATCAACAGTCAATGATTTGTCATTCATAAAGTTCATCAAAGCTCTGTGCGGTGTCGTCGTTCATGGTGCTGAGGTAGTTGCCCTCGGGTACCCACTCGACAATGGCACTCTGATCCGGCCGCAGGGGAACCTGCTGGGTGCGGAAATGCTCATTGATGATGTCCAGTGCTGCTCCCTTGTGGATCGACCAGATGGACTGACCGTAGGCATCGGAGCCTTCGCCGGGAAGCATGAACACGTTGACATTCTCCATGCTGATGGTGGAGGCGAGGTCTGCGATCATGCTGATCTGTCCAAGGCTCAGGTCGGTTGCAAGAAGCTCCTTTTCATAGATCTCGTCAATCGCTGTCAGAAGCTTGAAGCTGCCCATATCCAGTGCTTTTTTCATGGCTGCGGCAAGGAACAGACGCTGTGCCTTGACTCTGCCGATGTCACCCTCATCATAGCCACGGCGGAAACGGACGAACCACTCGGACTGTGTGCCGTTGAGCACCTGCTCACCTTCGTAGAGGATCTTATCCGCTTCATAGACGATGGTATAGGGCAGGTCGATCGGAATGCCGCCGATGATGTCCACGATCTGCACGATATTGTCACAGGAGGTGGTCACATAGGCATCCACCGGAATACCGAAGCTCTGCTGCACAGCATCCACAACACGCTGAATACTGCTGACGCTGGGGTCACCGCTGGAATAGATGCTGTTGAATTTATTTGACGGCGAGCTGGTATAATCCGGCATATAGCTGTCACGGGGGATCTGAAGAATGTTCATGCTGGCGGTCAGCAGATTGAACTGGATCAGATAGTTGACATCATGCAGATTGCCGCTGCCGTTGGTGATCGTGTCAAAGCCGAGGAACAGGATGGTGTACTGTCCTTCGATGGTCTGGTTGAGATCCAGACCGTCATTTTCGATCAGCTCCGTATCGCTTCTCAGCTCCACCTGCTCCGACTCCGTTCTGGAGATCGTGCCCTCCATATAGAGCATGGGTTTCCGCTGCTTGAGGTAGTTGGTGATGGAAAGGTTCTCAACGGTGGTGCTGTTACCATCCGTTTCGTGGTATGCAATGATGGGGGCATTGAGCACCATGACCGACATCAATGCGAGTGTTGCCATCACAGCCGCAATCTTGATACAGACATTGAGTACGGGGGATGCAGCTGCGGACTTTCTTTTCTTGTTCATTTCAAGTCATCCTTTCTTAGAAGCAGCAGATAGTAATTATAGGCGGCGATGCTGGTTTCCGGCAGCAGGACACCCTTTTTCAGAACGGCTGCGGCAGAATCTCCGATCGCCTCAAGCATTGCCTCCTGCAAATTTTCGCCGGCAAGCCGCCGCATTTTTCCAACTCCCTTATAATCACGTTCCTCCGAGATCATATCCGCAATATAGATGATCTCTTCAAGCAGGGACATCTGCGGTCTTGCCACGGTATGGTAACGCACTGCGTTCAGAATGTCCGTATCCGTGACACCGAATTCGCTCTGCAAAAAGTTTGCACCGGCAATGCCGTGCCAGAGTTTCCTCGAATGCAGCTCCGCTTCCTCCGGTCTGTAGTCACCGATGAACAGCAGAGCCTGCTGCTCTTCGGGGGGCGTTTCCTTGCAGATGTCATGCAGAAGTCCTGCAAAATACGCCTTCTCCACATCCGCACCGTACTGCTGTGCAAGCTGTCGGGCTGCCCTTGCGACATTGCAGGAATGCCTGAACCGCTTCGGGGAAAGACGCTGTTCCAGAAAGGCGATCTTATCCTTTACCTGATACACAAATCATCACTTCCAGCATACAAATTTCTCTTATCTATATATTGTACTATTTTTTTCGGCAAATAGCAAGAATTATCCGATCTTTTTTGTACGTTCTCCCGAATCTTTGTGGAAGATATAGGAAAACTTTCCACATTCACAAGATAAATTCCACCATATTGACGCAGGTTTTCTGCACATTGCTCCAGCTCTGCATACTCCTCCGGCTCTCTTGCGATGGCTGCGAGGGAGGTGTACTGCAAAATCTCCTGCCAGCGGTGCCATTTTGTGAACGTGCGGAGCATATCCCCGCCGATGAGGAGGAAGAATTCCGCATCCGGATAAGCCTTTGCAAAATGCGTCACGGTATAATAGGAATAGCTCACCTGATCCTGCCGCAGCTCATAGTCCTTTGCATGCATCCACGGGTATTCCTCCGCAGCGAGGCGGCACATCTCCAGCCGGTCCTCCTCCGGTGCATAGGCATCTGCGGATTTGTGGGGCGGACGCTTTGCAGGCACCAGCCAGACCTCATCCAGCCCGAGGGCTGCATGGACGCTTTCGGCAAGGTGGAGGTGTCCGTTATGGGGCGGATTGAAGCTGCCGCCGAAAATGCCGATCCGCATTACTTCTTATTCTTGGGCAGTTCGATGACCGGCTCCTGCGGATTTCTCTTGAACAGGACGAACTTGCTGCCGATGACCTGAACGACCTCGGATTTCGTCTTTTCTGCGATCTCCTCCGCTGCTTCCCTTGCGGAAAGCATGGAATTGTCCAGCACACGGAGCTTGATCAGCTCACGCTTGCGGAGGGCATCATTCACCTGCTGGATGAGGTTGTCGTTGATGCCGCCCTTTCCGATCTGGAAGATCGTTTCATAATTCGCTGCGATTCCACGCAGGAATGCTCTCTGTTTGCTTGTCAGCATTTCATTCACCATACCTTTCTCTGAGTACGTCATAAAGCTTTTTCAGTGCATTTGCACGGTGGCTCACCTGATTTTTTTCCTCTGCGGAAAGCTCTGCAAAGGATCTGTCACCATACATAAATACCGGATCATAGCCAAAACCATTGGTGCCCCGTTCCTCATAGCCAATCATGCCGCAGCACTCGCCCTCACAGATGAGCAGTTCCCCGTTTTCATCAATGAACGCAATGTCCGTGACAAATCTGGCGGTTCTCTGCTCCTGCGGAACATCTGCCATGACCTTCAGGAGCTTGCTGCAAAGCTCTCCCTCCGGTGCAAATCTTGCGGAGTACACGCCCGGTGCACCGTCAAGTGCATCCACACAAAGACCGCTGTCATCGGCAATGACGGGCATTCTGACCTCAGCATAGACCGCCCTTGCCTTGATCTCGGCATTGGCAGCAAAGGTCGTACCGTTTTCCTCGGGATCAACGCTCACGCCGGCATCCTGCTGGGAGAGCACCTCAATGCCCAGCGGTGTGAGGATCTCACGCACCTCACGGAGCTTGTTTTTGTTATTGGTAGCAAGTACGATCTTACGCATCTTCTTCCTCCCCGTTCTCATCGTCCGCTTTCTTCTCCTCGGACGGGAGCTTGACATCCTTGGAATGGTCGAACAGTGCCTTTACAAAGTCCGCATTATCGAAAGTCTGGAGATCCTCGATCTTCTCGCCCACACCAATGAGCTTGACCGGAATACCCAGCTCATTCTTGATGGAAACAACGATGCCGCCCTTGGCTGTGCCGTCGAGCTTTGTGAGAACGATACCGGTGATATTTGCCACCTCACTGAACAGCTTTGCCTGATTAACGGCATTCTGTCCGGTGGTCGCATCGAGGACGAGGAGCACTTCCTTTGCACAGCCCTCTGCACGGGATTCGAGGATGCGGTTGATCTTTGCAAGCTCATCCATCAGGTTTTTCTTGTTGTGCAGTCTGCCGGCGGTATCGACAATGACCACATCGCACTGTCTTGCCTTTGCAGCGGTGATGGCATCGAACACCACGGATGCAGGGTCGGAGCCTTCGGCATGCTTGACGATCTCCACGCCTGCACGCTGCGTCCAGACCTCAAGCTGGTCGATGGCGGCTGCACGGAAGGTGTCAGCTGCGGCAACGATCACACGCTTGCCCTCCTGCTTGAACTGGTGGCAGAGCTTGCCGATGGTGGTGGTCTTTCCGGCACCGTTGACACCGATGACCATGATGACGGAGGGTGTTGTGGAAAGGTCGAGTGCCACGTCATCCCCCATCATGTCGCTGATGATCTCTTCGATCAGCTCCATGATTTTGGAGGGATCCGTCACACCACGCTCCTTGACAAGCTTGCGGAGCCTTGCACAGATCTCGACGGAGGTTTCCACGCCCATATCGCTCATGATCATGGTTTCCTCAAGCTGTTCAAACAGCTCCTCGTCGATCTTCGTGAAGGAATTGACCACACGCTGCATCTTCTGTACAACCGCATCACGGGTTTTCTGAAGTCCTGCTTTGATTTTTGAAAAAAGTCCCATAAATGCCTCCTGTTATCGTTTATGATTCATCCAGCGGAATATCCTCCGGCTGTTCAAGCTTGAGCAGACGGGAAATGCCGTCCTCCTGCATCGTCACGCCATAGAGGACATTTGCCTCCTCCATCGCACTGCGGCGGTGGGTGACAAGCACAAACTGGGTGCTGTCGGTGAATTGTTTGAGATACCTCGCATATTTGCGGACATTGGCTTCGTCAAGTGCTGCGTCGATCTCGTCAAGAATGCAGAATGGTGCAGGACGCAGACGCAGGATCGCAAGATAAATTGCGATCGCCACAAAGGACTGCTCACCGCCGGAGAGGGAGATCAGGTTCTTGATGACCTTTCCGGGCGGTGCGACATTGATCTCAATGCCCGATGTGAGGATATTTTCAGGATCCGTCAATGTCAGGTCAGCCTTACCGCCGCCGAACAGATCGACAAAGATCTCCTTGAAATTCTGGTTGATGACTGCAAAGCTCTCTGAGAAAATGCGGCACATCTCCTCGGTCAGCTCCGCAATGAGCTTTTCCAGCTCGTTTTTGGATCTGCGTACATCCGCCATCTGTGCGGACAGGAATTTGTATCGATCGGATACCTCACGGTATTCCTCGATCGCATCCACGTTGACGCTACCGAGTGCACGGATCTTCTGCTTCAGCTCGGAAAGGCGTTTTCTTGCGGCTGCGGTATCCTCGATCGGCTCGGCGATCCGCTGTGCCTCAGAGCGTGTCAGCTCGTAGACCTCCAGCAGCTGTGTGATGATCGTGTCGTTTTCCGTGCGGAGGTGCTCCTCACGCTCGGTCAGCCTTGTAACCTCGGCGGAAAGCTTTTCCTTTGCCGCATGGAATTCTGTCAGACCCTTCTGCATCTGCCGGATCCGCATGTTCTGCTCATCATGTGCCTGTGATGCCTGCTTTGCTTTCGCCTCCGTTTCAGCAATGCTCCTGCCGGTATCCGCAAGGGTCTGCTCCTTTGCGGCAGCCTCCTTGGTTTTCTCCGCAATGGCAGCACGGCACTGCTCGATCCCGGCAATGAGCCTGCCCTCCCTTTCCTCTGCGGATGCTGCGGCTTCCCTTGCAAGAGAAAGGCTGTTTGCGGCGGATTCTTCATCCTTCTGTGCCTGTACCAGACGGATTTTGAGGTCGCCGTATTCCTCGGAAAGACGGCTTCTCTCCTGCTGCATTGCAGTTCTGCGTTCTCTTGCACCGGTCACGCCGCTTTCAGCTTCGGTGATCTGCAAAAGAAGTGCATCATGTTCCGCCTGAGCCTTTTGGAGTGCAGCGTTTGCGTCCTCCGTATTCTGTGCAAGCAGAGCACGGCGGGATTCCTGTTCCTGTGCCTGCATGCGGTACTGGTTCACGGGGAATGCACAGCGTTCTGCTTCACTTTGCAGCTGGAGAAGCTGCTGCTGGAGTGCGGTGAACTGTTCTGCTTCTGCCTGTAAGGATGCTTCGGCTTCTGCCGCCTCCTGTGCACAGCGGCGTGCGGTTTCCTCCGCCTCCTGACACTGCTTTGCAAGCAGTGCAATGGCATTCTGCAATTCGTTCAGTTCCGTTTTTCTGGTCAGCATGCCGCCTGTCTTCTGAACGGAACCGCCGGTGAAGGAACCGCCGGCATTGATGACCTGACCGTCCATGGTCACGATCCGGAAGCGGTAGCTGTAACGCTTGGCGATCTCGGTCGCATCATCAATATTTTCCGCAATGACGATCCTGCCTAGGAGGGATTCTGCGATGCTGCGGTACGCCGGATCGCATTCCACGAGGTCGCTTGCCACTGCGACAAAGCCCCTCTGGTTCTGGAGTCCCTGCTCCGTCAGGCGTTTGCCACGGATGGAGGTCAGCGGCAGGAAGGTGGCACGTCCTGCACGGTTGTCACGCAGGAAACGGATGCCGGCTTTTGCGGCGTTTTCGTCCGCAGTAATGAGATGCTGCACGGACGCTCCGAGGGCGGTTTCAATGGCGATGCCATATCTGCCGTCCACCTGAATCAGCTGTGCCACGGTGCCGAAAATGCCTTGCAGCGTACCCTGCCGGACGCTCCGCATGATGCTCTTGACGCTGCCGGAGAAGCCCTCCATATTGTTTTCAAGATCGGTCAGGAAACGGTGTCTTTGCTTTTTGTCACGCATCTGGAAACCGAGCTGACGGAATTGTTCTTCCGCATTCTGCCGGTTTTGCAGAAGTGCCTGACAATGCTGTCTGCCGGCTGCAAGCTGTGCTTCCTGCCGGAGGACATCCTCCTGTGCAGCCTGTGCAGCCTGCAACGCCTGTGCATGGGCCGCCTCTGCTTCTGCAAGCATGCGGGCAGCCTCCTGACTGCCGCTTTCGAGAAGCTCCTGCTCCTGCACGCATTTTTCAGCATGCTCCTGTGCCGCACGGATGGCAAACTGCAATTCGCTGCGTTCGAGGTAGAGCCGGTGCAGCTGTGCATCCGCCTGCTGGGTCTTTTCATCCTCCTGCATCCACGCACTTTCCATCTGCGTGAAAGCATCGGCAGCCTTGGCAAGTGCGGTTTCCGTACTGCGGCAGATCTCCTGCATTTGTGCAAAGGTCTGCTCTGCCTGTGCAAGCTGCTGCTCACGCCTGCCACGCTCCTGCAGCTCCTCGGCATGGCGTTTTTCTGCGATTTTCTGTGCTTCTTCGTTGTGCACGATGTCATTTTTCAGAACGGCGATCTCGGACTGTATCTGTGCGGAAAGCTCACGCAGTTCGGACACGAGCCTGTATGCTTCCTCCGATTCTACGGAACACTGCTGCATGATGCGGTAGCAGTTCTGGATCTTTTCCTCTTCGTCAGCAATGTCACGCTCCGCATTTTCATACTCGGTGCGGCTGATGAGGAGCTTTTCTTCGAGGGCTTTGAGCTTATCCTGCAATACGGAGAGCTGATCGACCCAGACGGAGATCTCCAGCGTTTTTTCTTCCTGTGCAAGCACGAGGAATTTCTGAGCCTTTTCCGCCTGACGGCGAAGCGGCTCGACACGCCCCTCCAGTTCGGAAACAATGTCATGCAGACGCTCCATATTCTCTTCGGCTGCATCAAGCTTGCGTTCCGCTTCCTGCTTGCGGTAGCGGAATTTGGAAATGCCGGCTGCCTCCTCAAAAAGCTCACGGCGATCATTGCTCTTTGCACCGACGATCTCTGCGATCCTGCCCTGTCCGATGATGGAATAACCGTCACGTCCAAGACCGGTGTCCATGAACAGCTCGTTGATGTCCTTCAGACGGACGGATTTGCCGTTGATGCGGTATTCACTGTCACCGCTGCGGTAGAGCTTTCGGGTGACGCTCACCTCATCGCCGTAGCCCTCCAGCCTGCCCTCGCTGTTGTCAATGACAAGCGTGACGGCGGCAAAGCCCATGGGGCGTTTTGCAACAGTACCGGAAAAAATAACGTCCTCCATCTTGTTTCCACGCAGGGTTTTCGTGGACTGCTCGCCCAGCACCCAGCGTACAGAGTCGCCGATATTACTTTTTCCGCTGCCGTTCGGTCCGACTACGGCGGTCAGACCTTTGTCGAAATTCAGTTTGATCTTATCCGGAAAGGATTTGAAGCCTTGTAATTCCAAGGATTTTAAGTACATTTGCTACTCCCTTAATTCGATCTGGTATTCATCTAAATTCTCATCGCCGATGATCTTCACCGCTGTGCCAACGCTCTGAAAATGCAGGATATTCGCCCTTTTGTGCCCTACTGCCTTGCTGATGCAGGAGGGATGCACGGCAAATACTGCCTGCTCCCGTCCGCATTCTCCCAGCAGCTCCGTCATACGCCGGCGAAACAGCACACCCTCGCACAGCTCACGGAATGCCGGATGATAAAAACCGCCGACACAGTCCTGTGCAACGAATTCGGACGCATGCAGACCGCATTTGATGACAGCAATGCCGTCCGCTGCAAACTGCGAGAGCATTTCTGCACAGAATGCAGTGACCTCATCAAACGAAAAAAGCTGGTATTCGCCGCTTTTCAGTTTGTCTGCAAGGGGCGTATTTTGCAGGACTGCCGTGGGATAGATCCGCACAGTGTCCGGATGGATTTTCCGGATCTCCTGCAAGGTGCGGCGTTCGTCCTCCATCGTGCTTTTGTAAAGCCCGACCATCACCTGCAACCCCAGTTCAAAGCCGTATTCCCGAATCAGCGTGCATGCATCCGCCACGTCCTGTGCGGTATGCCCACGGTCATTGGCTGCGAGAACATGGTCGCACATCGACTGTGCACCAAGCTCGATCGCCGTCACGCCGTACATTTTCAGAATGTCAAGCACTCCCCTGCTGATGCAGTCGGGACGTGTGGAAATGCGGATGCCGCAAAAGCCGTTTTCTCCCAGAAAGGGCTGCACGGCTTCGAGAAGCTCCAGCATGTAATCCCGTGGGATCGCCGTAAAGCTGCCGCCGAAGAAGGCGACCTCGGTATTGCGGCAGTTGGAGATCTCCGCAGATGCCTTTGCACAGATCCGCTGCACATCCGCTGCACGGGGCAGAGCGTCCTGTGCAGTGATCGCATGCTGATTGCAGAATGAACACTTGTGGGGGCATCCTGCATGCGGTACAAAAATGGCGATATTCTTATGTTTCATAGCCCATCAGTTCCAATGCTTCCTTCGCTGCCATCTGTTCAGCCTCTTTCTTGCTCCTGCCGCTGCCCTTTCCGATGACATTCGAATTGAGGCAGACCTCCACTGCAAAGGTCTTGCTGTGGTCGGGTCCGGATTCGCTGATGAGGATATATTCCACCTTTTCTTCGGGGTTCTTCTGAATGACCTCCTGCAGGGCGGTCTTGTAGTCACCGAACAGCATGGAACGGTTTTCGGGGATATTCTTCGGGATGAACCGGAGAATATGTGCTCTTGCCGCTTCAAGTCCTGCATCGAGGTAGATCGCTGCGATCACCGCTTCAAAGGCATCCGCCAGAATGGAGGGACGCTCCCTGCCGCCGGTGTGGGTTTCGCCCTTGCCAAGCAGGAGGAATTCTCCCAGACGGATCTGAAGTGCAAAGCGGTGCAGGGATTTTTCGCAGACGAGAGCTGCACGGATCTTCGTCAGCTCGCCCTCCGGCAGGTCGGGAAAACTCTGGAACAGGTGCTGTGATACCACGATGGAAAGCACGCTGTCACCGAGGAATTCCAGACGCTCATTGCTCCGCCGCTGCTTTTTCTTCTCATTCGCATAGGAGGAATGGGAAAGTGCTTCATGCAGCAGATCCTTGTTTTGAAATGTGATTCCTAAAATTTGTTCAAATTCCGAGAAATCCGGTTCCATGGTTACTCTCCCTTCATCTCTGCGACGGTCTGGGCGATGGTCGCAGTAATATTGCCTTCCACACATTTTTTTGCCTGACGCACGGCATTGTAGAATGCTCTGCTGTCAGAGCTGCCGTGTGCCTTGATGACGGGGGCTGCAATGCCCATCAGGACAGCACCGCCCTCTTCTTTGTAGTCCATGCTCTTCTGGAATGCCTTGATCTTGCCGAGGATCATCACAGCGGCAAGCTTTCCGGCTGCACCGGAAAACCAGCTCTTGAGCTTGTTCTTGAAAAAGCTGCCCATGCCCTCATAGAGTTTCAGGGCGATATTGCCGGAAAATCCGTCACTGACCACAACATCGAAATCACCGGACGGCAGTTCCCTTGCCTCCGCATTGCCCACAAAATTGATGGGGGCGGATTCCAGCAGCTTGTATGCCTGCTGTTCAAGCTCCCTGCCCTTGGTTTCTTCAGCACCGACGTTGAGCAGTCCCACACGGGGATTTTTCACGCCCTTGACACACTCCATATAGGCACTGCCCATGATGGCGAACTGCACGAGCATTTCAGGGCGGCAGTCCACATTCGCACCGGCATCCATGAGCATCATATGCCCCTTGGCAGTCGGCAGAATGGGGGCAAGTGCCGGACGCTTGACATTCTTGATCCGCTTGGTGATAAAGGTCGCACCTGCCACAAGTCCGCCCGTACTGCCGGCACTGACAAAGGCATCGCCCTTTCCGTCATGCAGAGCCTGCAAGCCGACTGCGAGGGAGGTGTTCTTTCCCTCCTTGAGAATGGTGGTGGGCTGTGCGTGAATGTCAAACACCTCCGGTGCATGGAGGATCTCAAATCCCGAAATATCAATATTTTCCTGCTTGGCTGCTTCCTGAAGCCTTGCTTCATCGCCGGTCAGGACGATCTGCACACCCAGCTCATCCTGTGCCTGCTTACAGCCTTTGATGACCTCCAGCGGTGCATGATCGCCGCCGAAGCCGTCCACGATAATTCTCATGTGATCACTCCGTTTCCATCGCCTGCAATGCCGATTCGAGCACGGCAACTGCCTGTTTTGCGATTGTTTCATAGCGAAGCTGCTTGTCACGGATCCGCTCGGTCAGCGGAGGAAGCAGCCCCATATTGGCACCCATCGGCTGGAACTCACCCACACAGTCACCGCTGACATAGGCGGCAAGTGCCCCCATCATGGTGCCTCGGGGGAGGATGTATGCCGGCTTGCCCTGCATTTTCCGTGCAAGACTCTTTCCGGCAATGATGCCGCTTGCGGCGGATTCCATATAACCCTCCACGCCCGTCATCTGTCCGGCAAAGAACAGATTTTCCGCATGTTTCAGGGAATAATCCGCATCAAGGAGCTTGGGGCTGTCAAGGAAGAAATTGCGGTGCATCACGCCGTACCGCAAAAATTCTGCGTTTTCGAGTCCGGGGATCATGCCGAACACACGCTTCTGCTCACCGAATTTCAGATTGGTCTGGAAGCCCACGAGGTTGAACATCGTGCCTTCCCTGTTTTCACGCCGCAGCTGCACTGCCGCATAGGGCCGCCTGCCGGTTCTCGGATCCGTCAGACCCACGGGCTTCAGGGGACCGAAACGGAGGGTATCCATTCCACGGGAGGCAAGTACCTCCACGGGCATGCAGCCCTCATAGACACGGAATGCCGCCCTGTCATGCTCATGCAGCGGAGCTTTTTCCGCAGAAACAAGGGCATTCCAGAATGCTTCATACTCCTCTTTATTCATCGGGCAGTTGAGATAATCGGCATCACCCCGATCATATCTCGACTGGGCAAAGACCAGCTCCATGTTCAGGCTGTCCGCTGCCACAACGGGGGCGGCGGCATCAAAAAAACTCAGACGGCTGCCGCAGAGCTGCTCGATCTTTTCGGAAAGTGCATCCGAGGTCAGGGGACCTGTGGCAATGACCGCATTTTTCTGCGGCAGTTCCGTCAGCTCCTCACGGATGACCGTGATCAGGGGGTGCTCCGTGATCTCCTTTGTGACCATGGCAGAGAACTGTTCCCTGTCCACAGCCAGTGCACCGCCGGCAGCAACGGCACACGCCTTTGCACAGCGGACGAGGAGGGAGCCTTGCATTTCCATTTCTGTTTTCAGCAGACCGCCGGCGGAACCCAGACGGGATGCCTTCAGGGAATTCGAGCACACCAGCTCTGCCAGCCCTTCATGATGATGAGCCGGACTGTAACGGTGGGGCTTCATTTCGTATAATTTCACAGCGATCCCTGCATTTGCAAGCTGCCATGCAGCTTCACAGCCGGCAAGACCGCCTCCGACAACAATTGCTTCCGTCATTACTTCAGACTCCGTTCATAACCGCATTCGGGCTTTTCGCAGACCAGCTTTCCGGACTTGCCGCCCTTCTGGAAAAGGGTGGAGCCGCACTGCGGACAGGTTTCCTCCACAGGAATATTCCATGTCATGAAATTGCAGTCCGGATAACCGCTGCATCCATAAAAGCTTCTGCCACGCTTGGACTTTTTCAGTACGATTTTTTCCTTGCAAAGCGGACAGGTACCGCCGGTTTCCTGCACGATCTTGCGGGTATTGCGGCAGTCCGGAAAACCGGAGCATGCAAGGAATTTGCCGAATCTGCCGATCTTGATGACCATTTTCTTGCCGCACTGCTCGCATACCTCGTCCGTTTCCTCGTCCGGCACCTTGACATGCTTGCCCTCCATGGCTTCTTCCGCTTTGGCAAGGGTCTTGGCAAAATCCTGATAGAAGGCATCGAGGGTTTCCACCCAGTCAGCCGTGCCCTGCTCGACATTATCGAGGTCGGTTTCCATCTTCGCTGTGAATGCGGTGTCCACGATATGCTCAAAATGCTCCTTCATGAGCTGTGTGATGACCTCACCCAATGCTGTGGGCTTGAGCTGCTTGCCCTCACGTTCAACGTACATTCTTGCAAGGATCGTGGTAATGGTCGGTGCGTAGGTACTCGGTCTGCCGATGCCGTTTTCTTCAAGTGCCTTAATGAGTGTCGCTTCGGAGAATCTTGCAGGCGGCTGTGTGAAATGCTGGTTGCCGTCGAGCTTGAGCACCTTCAGGACATCATCCACCGACAGAAGCGGCAGCATCTTCTGGTTCTCTTCTTCGTTCTCGTTCTTCTCCTCATAAAGGATGGTGAAGCCGTCAAACCGCACAGAATAGCCGGATGCCTTGAACTGGCAGCCTGCCGCATCAATATCCACGGAAACGGTATCGAGGAGAGCATTCGCCATCTGGCTGGCAATGAAACGCTCCCAGATCAGCTTGTAGAGCTTATACTGGTCGCTGGTCAGGTTGTTCTTGACCTTGTCGGGGGTCATATCCGGCATGGTCGGGCGGATGGCTTCGTGGGTATCCTGTGCATTCTTCTTGGTCTTGAATACACGGGGCTTTTCCGGCAGATAATTCTCGCCGTATTCAGCCTTGATATACTCCGCCGCTGCGGTCTGTGCGTCCGCAGAAATACGCAGGCTGTCGGTTCTCATGTAGGTGATCAGACCGACTGCACCCATATCATCGAGGTCGATACCTTCGTACAGCTCCTGTGCCGCCTTCATGGTACGCTTGGACTGGAAGCCGAGCCGCTTGGATGCCTCCTGCTGCAATGTGGAGGTGATGAACGGCGGTGCCGGCTGCTTCTTGGTGATCCGCTTCTTGATGCCGGTCACAACGAAAGGAACGTTCTCCAGCCGCTGGAGGAGCATCTGTGCCTGCATTTCGTTTGCGATCTCGATCTTTTCTCCGTCCACTGCGGCAAGCTTTGCTGTGAACTGCTTGGCACTATGGGGAGAACGGAGCTTTGCATCAATGCTCCAGTATTCCTTCGGCTCAAATGCACGGATCTCGTCCTCCCTGTCCACGATCAGACGCACCGCAACGGACTGCACACGTCCGGCGGACAGACCTCTCTTGACCTTCTTCCAGAGGAAGGGACTGAGCTTGTAGCCCACCAGACGGTCAAGGATTCGCCGTGCCTGCTGTGCATTCACAAGGTCGATGTCGATCTTGTGCGGATTCGCCATACCATTCTGCACACCGGTCTTGGTGATCTCATTGAATGCAACACGGTTGTTGGCATTCATATCGAGATTCAGCATCTGTGCCAGATGCCATGAGATCGCCTCTCCCTCACGGTCCGGGTCAGTTGCAAGGTAAACGCATTCGCTCTTCTTTGCACGTTTTTTCAGATCCTTGATGACATCCTCCTTGCCCTTCATATCCAGATACTGCGGTGTGAAGCCGTTTTCCACATCTACGCCGATCTTGGATTTCGGAAGGTCACGGACATGCCCCATGGAGGCGATGACCTCAAAATTGCTGCCGAGATATTTCTGTATGGTCTTTGCCTTCGCAGGAGACTCTACAATCACTAAATTTGCCATAGATCCGTCATCAGTCCGATGACGCACCCTCCTTTCTGATGACTGACAGCTTCCTTGCTGTGTCTGTTAGTTCAAATCTGCTTCTGTCTATATCAACGATGTAACCCTGCAGCTCCAGCTCAAGGGTCACAACGGAGGTTTCCTGAAAGCCCTTGCCGAGCATCGTGCAGATGTCATTGATGTTCTGCGTGCCCTCTGCCAGCATTCTGAGGATCTTCAGGTGTTCCTCGTGCATCCAGTCGGGCGGTTCGATGGATTCGGGCTGTGGTTCAGGCTCTGCGACCGGAACGGATTTCACTGTCCTGCGTGCAGGGGCTTTCTTCACCGGAGCCGGCTTGCCCTCGTCAAAGATCAGGGAATCCTGTGTACGGGTCGCATCCTCTTCATCATACATTGTTAGTTTGTGCGGATACCGGAGATAATATGTGTAAAGAATATCCAGATAATTGAAAACAGGGTAGGCTCCGTCACGCAGGAAGCCTGCAACGCCGCTGTATCTGGCATCAAAAAGATCTGCCGGCGGTACACAGAACACCTGCTTGCCCTGTTCACAGGCAAGATTGGCGGTGATGAGTGAGCCGCTGCGTGCACCTGCTTCGAGTACGAGCGTTGCCTCGCTGATGCCGGCGAGGATGCGGTTGCGGACGGGGAAATTTGCAGGGAACGGCTGTGTTCCGGGGAAATACTCCGACAAAAGCAAACCGTTCTGCACGATCTTCTGCTTCATCTCACGGTTCTCTCTCGGGTAGTCATAATCCACGCCGCAGCCAAGTACGCCGATCGTCGGCGTTCCTGCTTCGATCGCCGCACGATGTGCCGCTGCATCCAGACCGACGGCACAGCCGCTTGCAAGCACGATATTGCATCTCGCAAGATCCCGACAAAGCCAGTTGGCAACACGCATGCTGTACTCAGAAGGGCGGCGTGTTCCGACAACTGTGAGGATCATGCTGCCGTTGAGGATCGAGGGATCGCCCTTGTAGAACAGCACCAGCGGCGGATTGAAGATATGCCGCAGAGATTCGGGATACAGCTCACTCTCCCATGTCATGATTCCGATTCCATTCTTCTCGCAGTGAGCCATCACGCTTTCCGCCTGTTCCAGACGGATCTTACGCACTTTGAGGCGTTCCTTCTCTGCGAGCAAACTGCAATCCGGATCATGCAGTACATAGTACAATTCCTTTGGTGTGCTGTGCATCTGTACGATCTCAAGCGTCTTGGCATTCGCTGTGCCAAGAACCATGACCAGCCAGAGCCAGTATTTTGTATTGTCCTGTTCCATCTGATTTAACCCCCGCTTTTCATCATTTCCCACATGAGAATGCCTGCCGCCATTGCCGCATTCAGGGATTCCGGTCCGCCCTGCATCGGAATGGTCACAGCAGTCTGACAGGCTGCAATGACCTCCGCCGGCAGTCCGTTCCCCTCATTGCCGATCCAGACAGCACTGCCGCCTGAAAAGCTGCATTCTGTCAATGGGACGGCATGCTTTGCAGGGACAGCCGCATAGCTGCGGATTCCGGCTGCGTGGAGCATTCCGAGCAGTCCGAGGGCATCCGTGCAGTCATAGACCGGCACACGGAATACGGAGCCCATGGTCGCACGGACGACCTTGGGGCTGTACAGCTCACAGCTTCCGCTGGTCAGTACGGCATCCACGCCGAGGGCATCGGCAGTCCGCAGGATCATCCCCATATTGCCGGGGTCCTGCAAATTGCAGAGCACGAGGTACTTCCCTTCTGCTGAGAGCACCTTGGAAAGCTCCCTTTGCTCCGGCATGCGGCACACGGCAAAAATGCCCTGTGTATGCTCCGTGTCGGTCATCGCATCACCGACAGCATCGGAAATGCGGAGGAGCTTTCCGGTTTCCTGCATCCGTTCCGTCAGCAGTTCGCCGTGCTTCTCCCACGCTGTATCCGTTACAAAAAGCTGCTGCACACGCCCCGTTTTTTGCAGGGCATCGCATGCAATGCGGAGTCCCTCTGCAACAAACAGTCCTTCGGTTCTGCGAGCCTTCTTCTGGTCACGCAGACGCTTGTAGTGCTTGACAGCCGGATTGTCTTTTGCCGTAATTCTGGTATTTTCCCGCATGTGCCGCCTCCTGTTCCGGTGTTTTTCCTTTCCCTTTTCGGAAAAACTGTAATGTATAACAAAACACGCTCTTTGTGAAGTCAAGAGCGTGTTTTTGATTCAAATCAAAGAGCTGCCTTTGCCTTCTCAGCAATTGCTGTAAAGCCTGCTGCATCGTTGATAGCGATTTCAGAAAGCATCTTTCTGTTCAGTGTGATACCAGCCTTCTTGCAGCCGTTCATGAATGTGGAATAGTTCATGCCGTTCATCTTAGCAGCTGCGGAAATTCTGGTGATCCAGAGCTGTCTGAAGTTTCTCTTCTTCTGCTTTCTGCCGATGTATGCATACTGACCGGACTTCATTACAGCCTGCTTGGCCATCTTGAAATGCTTGCTCTTTGCACCGAAATAGCCCTTAGCCAGCTTCAGAGTCTTATTTCTTCTCTTACGAGTCATCATCGCACCCTTAATACGTGCCATTGTCATCTACCTCCGTATATTTTGATTTACAGTTCACTCAGCTTTCACGTTCATCCGTGCCTGACGGCTTACAGATAAGGAACGAGCTTCTTGATGGTCGGTGCGTTGGTAACGTCTGCAACGCCTGCACCTCTTGCGATTCTCTTACGCTTTGTATCCTTCTGTGTCAGTCTGTGACGCTTGTTGGTGTGCTGGTACTTTACCTTGCCGCTTGCTGTCAGCTTGAAACGCTTCTTTGCACCGGAATGTGTCTTTACTTTCACCTTTGCCATGAGTAGTTCCTCCTTTTTACTTGGATGCCTTCGGGGATATGAACATTACAATGCTACGCCCTTCCATCTTTGCGGGTTTTTCCACCGTTCCGACTTCAGCACATGCGTCCTTGAAACGGTTCAGCAGTTCTTCACCGATCTGCGGATGTGCGATCGCACGCTTACGGAATCTGACTGAAACCTTCAGCTTATCGCCCGAACTCAGGAATTTGATTGCCTGATTCACTTTGGTTTCAAAGTCATGATCGTCAATTGCGGAGAACATTCTGATCTCCTTGATGGTCATTACCTTCTGGTTCTTCCTTGCTTCCTTCTCACGCTTCTGCTGTTCATAGCAGTACTTACCGTAATCGAGAATGCGGCACACCGGCGGTTTCGCCTGCGGTGCAATCTTTACAAGGTCGAGATTCTTTTCATAGGCGAGCTTCTGTGCGTCCTTCGCTGACATTTCGCCCAGTTTAGAGCCGTCAGCATCGATGACCAGAACTTCCTTGTCCCTGATCATTTCATTGATCTGCATGTCCTGCTTACTTATTGCGGGCACCCCCAAGCATTAAAATTTAAAACAAAAATGAGTGCTGACACATGTCTGCACTCACCACACATCATTCCCCTTCGCACACTTGCGTCCGCTTCGGAAAATAACATATTGACCGTTTCGGCATTCGACTAAATCGGGTCAAACGGTGAGCCACATACTGTGTCTGCTTTGTTTTCGTAGTATATTATAACCCATCTTTCAGATTTTGTCAAGTGTTTTTCTGAAATTTTTTGGATTTTTTTGAGATCCGATGTTTTTTCAGACAATTTAAACAAAATTGCATTTTCCTATTGCAATTCACTATGAAAATGTGCTATAATGTATAATGAAGTATGCAGTCCGTCCGTGCGGCTGACTAAAATTTGGAAAGCGAGTCTGAAATATACATGTCAGAAATTATTGTCAATCTCCAGAATCCGGCAAAAATGCCCGAGCTGCTTGGCAGCTGTGACGAGAACCTGAACGCCATTCAGAGGGAGTTCGGTGTCATCCTCTTCTGCCGTGGGGCGGATGTCCACATCAGCGGCGAGCCTGAACGGGCAGAAAAGGCAGCAAGTGCGATCCGCCTGCTCATGGAGCTTGCGGAAAAGGGTCAGCATCTGACCGAGCAGACTGTCCGCTACGTCATTTCAATGGTGACGGATGGTGAAGCTCAGGCTCTGCGTGATTTCAGCGGTGACGGCATCTGTATGACCACAAGCGGCAAGGTCGTCCGTCCGAAAACGGTGGGACAGCGGAAATATGTGGATGCCATTGCAAAGAACACCATCGTTCTCGGTGTCGGGCCTGCCGGTACGGGCAAGACCTATCTTGCGGTGGCTCTGGCAGTCAAGGCATTCCGTGCCCATGAGATCCAGAAGATCATCCTGACACGCCCAGCGGTGGAAGCCGGCGAAAAGCTCGGTTTTCTGCCGGGTGACTTGCAGGAAAAGGTGGATCCCTACCTCAGACCGCTTTACGATGCACTCTTTGATATGTTCGGTGCGGAAACCTTCGCAAGGCATATGGAAAAGAACGTGATCGAGGTCGCACCGCTTGCCTATATGCGTGGACGCACGCTGGACAATGCATTCATTATTCTGGACGAAGCACAGAACACGACCTCCGAACAGATCAAGATGTGCCTGACACGTCTTGGTGAAGGCAGCAAAATGGTCATCACCGGTGACATCACGCAGATCGACCTGCCGGAGAAACGGAAATCCGGTCTGATCGAGGCGATGAAGGTGCTCCGCAATGTGGATGATATTGCAACCATCCGTTTTTCGGAAAAGGATGTTGTACGTCACAAGATCGTTCAGGACATTATCAAGGCTTATGAAGCCTACCATAAGGAAGGGAGAAAATTCTAATGCAGCAAACAGGTAAATTGAAAGTATATGTCAAAAATAATCAGAACAGTGTCAAGATTCCTTCCGGCATCCGCCTGCTGATCAGACGCTGCTGCCATGCAGTGCTGGTATCCGAGGGCTTTACACAGAATGCCGAGGTGAGCGTTTCCTTTGTTTCCGCCAATGAGATCCGGAGCTTAAATAAGGTATACCGCAACAAGGACAGCGTGACGGATGTGCTTTCCTTCCCGCTGACCGATCCTGACGGCACCATGGAAACCAATGCGGAAACAGGTTATGTTCTGCTCGGTGACGTTGTGATCTGTATTGAAACTGCGGTCAAGCAGGCGAATATTTACGGGCACTCCCTCGATCGTGAGATCGGGTTCCTGACAGTGCATTCCATGCTCCATCTGCTGGGCTACGACCATGAGACCAGCAAGCTGGACGAACGGATCATGCGTGAAAAGGAAGAAGCGGTTCTCGAAAAGCTCGGCATTTCAAGAGAGATGACCTATGTGACGGATCAACAGAAAGGACTGCTATGACAAAAACGATATTCCTGACACTTTCCGGCAGAACGAATGCCGGCAAATCCACACTGCTCAATGCACTCATCGGTGAAAAGATCGCTGCGGTGAGCAGCAAATCCCAGACGACACGCACACGCATCACGGGCATCCTGACCAAGGGGGATACACAATATGTATTCATTGACACCCCCGGTCTGCACAAGCCGAAGAACAAGCTGAGTACGCACATGCTCAAAACAGCGGAAAGCTCTGCAACGGATGCGGATGCAGTGCTCTATGTCATTGACTGCACCAAGAAGCTGCACGAGCAGGATGAGGCGATGCTCAGAACGCTGCGTGACAAGAAGATCGCCTGCATCATCGTGGTGAACAAGATCGACCTTTTACAGGACAAGTCCGCCATGATGCCGCTCCTGCTCAGACTGAACAATGAGTACAATCCGCATGCGATCATTCCGGTCAGTGCCTCTGCAAAGGACGGCATTGACGAGATCATGGCGGCGGCTGAAGAGCTGGCACAGCCGTCGGTGCATTTCTTCCCCGATGATTCCTTCACCGATCAGCCGGAGCGTGTGCTGGCAGCGGAGATGATCCGTGAGAAGCTCCTGCGGCTGCTCAATGAGGAAGTCCCCCACGGCATTGCTGTGACGGTGGAAACGATGAAGGAACGGCAGGACAAGGATCTGCTGGATATTTCGGCGGTGATCTACTGCGAACGTGATTCCCACAAGGGCATCATCATCGGCAAGCACGGCAGCATGCTGAAGAAAATCGCAAGCTCCGCAAGACGTGATCTCGAAAATTTCTTTGAAATTCAGGTCAACCTCCAGTGCTTTGTGAAGGTCAAGGAGGGCTGGCGGAACAAGGAGGGTCTGATCCGCAGCTTTGGTCTGTCCGAGGAATGATCTCCCAGTGATAAAATGCATCCTCTCTGCGGATACTATCAGCGGAGGGATGCTCTATGCTGAAAGAAGAACTCTGGGAACGATTCACTGCAAGCGGCAGCATTGCGGATTATCTGCAATTTGCCGCAGAGAAAGGAAGTAACGGCGTTGCTGACAGTGAAGGGAGTTGTGCTGACCCAGAAACCGGTCGGTGAACAAGATAAATTTATTGATATTCTGACGGATGAGCTGGGCGTTCTTGAGGTTCTGGTCAAGGGTGCCGGCAAGATCAGCAGCAAAAGCGGATGTGCGACACAGTTGTTTGCATATTCCGCCTTTTGTCTGCACAGGGGCAAGCGTGGGTACATACTCGACAGCGTGTCGCCCATCCGGATCTTTTATTCGCTCCGTGACTCGCTCACGGCGGTCGCACTTGCTTCTTATTTTTCGCAGGTCGTTCAGTTCTCCGTGCTTCCGCAGGCAAGCAATCGTGAAATACAGCGGCTTTTCCTGAACTGTCTGCATTTTCTGGCAGAAAAGCAGTATCCGGAAAGCATGCTCAAAAGCATTTTTGAGCTTCGCATGTCGGCACTCCTCGGCTTCATGCCGGATGTGGTGATGTGCCGTTCCTGCGGAGCCTACCTGCCGGAAACACTGCTTTTTTCCGTAGAAGAGGGCAGCTTCTGCTGTAAGGCATGTGCCGGCTCGGCGGAAAACGGCATAGAGATGCCGGCGGCAGTATTGCAGGCGGTGCGGCACATTGTATTGCAGGATATGGAACGGATCTTTTCGTTCCGCCTGCACGAGGACTGCATGAAAATTCTCTGCATGTTTGCAGAGCAGTTTTTGCAGTACCATTTTGACCATCGGTTTTCCGCACTGGACTATTATCGTGCTGTGTGCAGACCGCTGGATGAACAGAATTGATTCCCCCTCTCCCCTGACGGGGAGAAAGCATTTTATAAGGAGGCTTTATGAAGTCTTTTGAACAGGTTTTAGAGCTGGACAAGGTGCTCACGCAGGCGGCGGCTTTCACTTCCAATGAAACCAGCCGTTCCATGATGCTTGCCTGCAAGCCGAGCTGTGACCTTGCAGAAGTCCGTGCAGAAGTGCAGAAAACGGATGATGCCTTACAGCTTGCCATGCAGTTCGGTACACCGCCCTTTTACGGCTTCAAAAATATCTGCAATTCCGTGACCCGTGCAGCATCCGGTGCAAGGCTTTCCCTGCGTGACCTGCTGGATGTGGCAGATCTGCTGCGTCAGGTGCAGGCGATCCATCACTGGTACGGGCATTGCAGCGAATCTGCATCCTCGCTGGATTACTTATTTTCGCTGATCGTCCCCGATGATGATCTGCTCTCAACGCTGGAACGCTCCATCGTTTCCGAAGAGGAGATCGCAGATGCGGCAAGTCCCACACTCGCTGAGATCCGCCGCAAGCTCCTGCGTTCCAGAAGCCATCTGCGTGAAACGCTCGACCAGATGGTACGCTCCAAATCCATGCAGAAGTACTTGCAGGAAACGACTGTGACGATCCGTGACGGAAGATTTGTACTTCCTGTGAAAAATGAATACCGTGGACAGGTAGCTGGTCTGATCCACGACACCTCTTCCAGCGGACAGACGATCTTCATCGAACCGATGCAGATCGTGGAGGCGAACAATGACATTCGTCTGCTTGAAAGCCGTGAGCTGGAGGAGATCGACCGCATCATGCAGAAGCTCTGTGCGGCAGTCGGTGCACAGGCACCGGCTCTGCGGAGAATGCACGATACCTGTGCGGAGCTGAATTTTTATTTTGCAAAGGCCAATTATGCCGCTTCCCTGCGTGCGGTCAGACCGGAGATCAGTGATGACGGCGTACTGGTGCTGAAAAAGGCAAGGCATCCCCTGCTCGATCAGAAAAAGGCGGTGCCGATCGACCTTGCACTCGGCGAGGAGCACAATGCTCTCATTGTAACCGGTCCGAATACCGGCGGTAAGACGGTCGCACTGAAAACTGCCGGTCTGCTCACTGCCATGACCATGTGCGGTTTCCTGATCCCCGTCACGGACGGCAGCAGGATCTCCGTGTTCCGGCATATTCTTGCGGACATCGGTGACAGTCAGAGCATTGAACAGAGCCTTTCCACCTTCTCCTCCCACACCGTCAATGTGGTGGAGATCCTCGAAACTGCGGACGACAGCACACTCGTCCTGCTCGATGAGCTTGGTTCCGGCACGGATCCCGTGGAGGGTGCGGCTCTGGCGATCTCCATTATTGACCATCTCAAACAGATCGGTGCAAAGCTCATGGTGACCACGCATTATCAGGAACTGAAGCTCTATGCTGCGGATACACCCGATGTCATCAATGCGTCCTGTGAATTCGATACCGAAACCATGCGTCCGACCTACCGGCTCATCCTCGGTTCGCCCGGCAAATCCAATGCGTTTGCGATCTCCGGTCAGCTCGGTGTGCCGGATTTCATCCTGAAGCATGCAAAATCCCTCATCAGTGAGGAAAACCGGCATTTTGAAAATGTCATTGCCCGTTTCGATGAGGCGAGAAAAGAGCTGGAGCGTGAGCGAGAAACGGCGGCAAAGCTGCGTGCGGAAGCGGAACAGCTCAGGGCGGAATGGCAGGAAAAGCGTGACGGCATGGCGGCTCAGGAAAAGGATGCCATGGAACGTGCGGCAGCACAGGCAAGCCGGATCGTGGAATCCGCCAAGGCACAGACCAATGCCCTGCTCGATGAACTGGAACAGCTGCGGAAGGATAAGGAAAAGGCGGATTTTGCAAACCGGGTTTCCGCTGCGAAATCCGACAGCACACAGCGGCTGCGTACCATGTACAAGAATGCCAATCCCGTGCTGGGCAGCACGGACGAAAACGGGGACTATGTTCTCCCCCGTCCTTTGCAGAAGGGCGACCGTGTGCTGATCGCTGACCTCAATCAGGAGGGCGTGATCGCAGAACCGCCGGGGCAGTCCGATTTCGCATTTGTCCAGATGGGGCTGATGAAGATGAAGATCCAGATCTCCCGTCTGCGGCTGCTTGACAAAAAGAAAGCAGCTGAAAATGACAAGAAGAAACAGCAGCGGAAAAAGGGCGGTGTTTCGGCTAAAGTGCAGCGAAAAGGCTCTATGGAGCTGGACATCCGTGGGCATGCCTGCGATGAGGGCGTTTATGAAATGGAACGCTTCATTGACGGTGCGGTGCTCTCCAATATCGGTACTGTCACCATCATTCACGGCAAGGGAACGGGTCTGCTGCGAAAGGCGATCCAGCAGCGGCTCAAACAGATGAAATGCGTCAAGGAATTCCGGAATGGTCTGTACGGCGAGGGCGAGGACGGCGTGACCGTCGTGACGCTTCGGTAATATGCACGAAAAAGTGGAATATATTTCGTGAAGCACTCCGCAATGTTCAGAAAAAATCTCTTGATTTATCAGTGCTCATCTGCTACAATTTGAGTTGATTAGTAATTTCTATCGAAACGGGGGGTTGATGCTTCGGCATCGGATTTGAGATATGAAGAATCGTAAACGGATTGCGGTCATCATCTGTGATGTTCACCACAGCACCCAGCAGCGGATCATGAAAGGCATCATCCGGCAGGCACATGCACTGAATTATGATGTTGCTGTGTTTACCATGTTCATGAATTTTGATGAGGAAACCAATTATCAGTACGGTGAAAACAACATTTTCAAGCTCATCAATTATGAGCTGTTCGATGCGGTGATCTATGCACCCTGCTCTGTCAGCAAGCGTGCTCTGCGGGAGTATTTTGCTGACAGTCTGCGTCAATACTGCAAGGTGCCGGTCGTTGCACTGGAATTTGAGGATCCTGCCTATTATAATGTTGTTGTGGACGATGAATCCGCCTATGAGAATCTGGTGACGCACCTGATCGAGCATCACCGCTTGACAAAAATTCTCTGCCTGACCGGATTTCAGGGCAATTTACAGGCGGAAGCACGTTTGCAGGGTTACCGCAATGCGATGGCAAAGCATGGGCTGATGCTGCGTGATGACTATATCATCTATGGTGACTTCTGGCATGCCGCTGCACTTGACCTTGCACAGAAGCTCGTGGACGGCGTGGTGGAAATGCCGGAGGCGGTGGTCTGCGTCAGCGACCATGTGGCTCTTGCACTCTGTAACCGGCTGATCGAGCTGGGAATTCGGGTGCCGGAGGATCTGATCGTTGTCGGCTTCGACTCGACCAAGGAGGCAATGGACAATGTGCCGTCCCTGACAAGCTACAAGCGTCCCCTTCCGGGACTTGGCATAGATGCAGTGCTGAAGCTGCACGAGCTTCTGACCGGCGAAAGAGCGAAGCCCGTCATGGTGGATCGTGGTTATCTTGTACCGGCGGAGAGCTGCGGCTGCGGTGAGGATTTTCAGCAGCGGCTGATCAAGCATCAGAAAGCTCAGCGGACAGTCACCAATTATCAGGAGCTGTTCAACAACTGTCATATGGCAGAATCCCTGAACTCCGCACAATCGCTGAATGTCTGCCTTGGAAGGATCATCAATTATCTGTATCTGGTTTACGGTATCGTTGATTATTATCTCTGTCTTTGCGATGGCTGGGATGATTATGACCGGAATGAAAACGAAGGCGATGATTACAAGGAATACACGGATACCATGCGGATCCGCATCAGTTCCAAAAATCACAACGCACTGATCGTGGATGAGCCTTTTGACAGGAGCATCATTCTGCCGGCGATGTATGAAGAATCCGAACACCCCCGTACATGGTACTTCACGCCGCTGCATTTCAATGAACGCTGTTTTGGCTATGCGGCACTGGGCTACGGCATCCAGCCGCTTGCCTTCGACCAGATCTACCACGCATGGTCACGCAACATCAACAATGCACTGGAATTCATGCGGATGCGGAATGTTTACAACAGCATGAACCAGCGGCTCTATCTGGCATCCATCCGTGATACGCTGACCGGTATTTACAACCGGAAAGGATTCAAGCGGTATTCAACGGAAACCTTTGCAAAAGCGATCAACACCGGAAAGAAATTCCTTGTCATTGCGGCGGATCTGGACTGTCTGAAGCCCATCAATGATAATTTCGGGCATCTGGAGGGCGACAATGCAATTTCCGTTGTTGCCAACGCACTGAACACCTGCCTTGACAATGATGAGATCTGTGCACGGACGGGCGGCGATGAATTTGTTGCTGTGGGCTGTGCGGAATACACAGAGGAAATGATCGCCCAGTATCTCAGACGGATGGAGCAGTATCTGGCACGCTACAATGCCTGCTCTGAAAAGCCCTATGAGGTGGGTGCAAGCTTTGGCTATGTTTGTCGAACAGTGACGGAAAATGACAATATGCAGGCAATTCTCGACGAAGCAGATGCAAGGATGTATGAAAATAAAGTCATGCGAAAGAAGAACAGAAAATGATACATATACAGAAAAACTCCCGACCGGTTGGTCGGGAGTTCGTTTTTACTCGTATTCTACGACATTTACCCAGCTCAGCAGAAGCTCTCTCTCCTCCGCCTTGCCCTTGACAGTCTGGGATGCGGCAACGATGGGCATCCACTTCTGTACATACTGCTTTGCAGTATCGCTCTTCTTGCAGAACAGCTTGAGATACTTGCTCGCCATCTCGCCTTTACCTTCCAGACAAAGCTTCAGATAGGAACGTGCTGCATCCGCTGCGGCATTGCCCTGTGTGGCATGTGCCCAGTCGATGATGAATGCTTCGCCGGCTTCTGTGATGATCACGTCGGACAGACCCAGATCACCATGGCACACCTTGTTGTGCTTGGGCATACCTTCCAGACGGGTATGGAGATCATAGCGGGTGGTTGCATCCAGCTCAGTTTCAGAGATCTTGCGGTTCATCTTATCCTTGAGCTTGTTGAGCAGGGGTGCACGCTGCTCATGAATGTTCAGCTGTACATCTACGAACTTTTCCAGATACTCATCTTCCTTTTCAGGGTTCTCCTCAATGAGCTGTGCGATGGTCTTGCCCTCAACATACTCCATGACGATCGCCCACTTGTTGTCGATCTTCTTCACCTCAACAAGCTTCGGGATCGGCAGACCGGTTTCCTCAACTCTTGCCTGATTCAGTGCTTCGTTGAGTACATCAGCCTTAGAATAGCTCTCATTGAATTCCTTGACAACAAAATCGCCTTCACGATAAACGACCTTTGTCGGACGCTGTGCCAGTACTTCCATGATTCATTTCTCCTCTCGGTGTGATATTTTAACGCTCCCCTGCCGGTGCTCCGGCAGGGACACGAAATTGGAACATGAATTATTCGCCGTAGTAAGCCTTCAGGTACATCTCCTTGATCTCCTTCATCAGCGGATATCTCGGGTTTGCACCGGTGCACTGGTCGTCGAATGCCTGCTCGGTCATTTCGTCCAGTGTTTCGAGGAATACGGACTCTTCAATACCATACTCCTTAATGCTCTTCTTGATGCCGATGGCAGCCTTCAGCTCTTCGATCTTCTCGCAGAACTTCTCGAATACGTCCATATCATTCTTACCGCTTACGCCGCAGAATCTTGCACACTCAGCATAACGCTCCAGTGCCTGCGGATACTGGTACTGGGAGAAAGTACCCATCTTGCGGGGTGCAGCTGCGATGTTGAAACGCATTACCTCTGTGATGAGCAGTGCATTTGCAACGCCGTGCGGCAGGTGGTGATATGCACCGAGCTTGTGAGCCATGGAGTGGCAGACACCGAGGAATGCATTTGCAAATGCCATACCAGCCATTGTGGAAGCATTCGCCATCTTCTCTCTTGCGATCACGTCATTGCCGTTCTCGTATGCAGCTGGCAGGTATTCAAAGATGTTCTTCATTGCCTTGAGAGCCAGACCGTCCGTATAATCGGTTGCCATCACGGATGCGTAAGCCTCCAGAGCGTGGGTCAGTGCATCAATACCGGATGCGGAGGTCAGACCCTTGGGTGCACTCATCATCAGGTCGGTGTCGATGATTGCCATGTTCGGGAGCAGCTCATAGTCTGCCAGCGGATACTTGATGCCGGTGTTCTGGTCGGTGATAACAGCAAAGGGAGTTACCTCGGAGCCTGTACCGGAGGATGTGGGAACAGCGATGAAGTACGCCTTTTCACCCATCTTCGGGAAGGTGTAAACTCTCTTGCGGATGTCAATGAAACGCATTGCCATGTCAAGGAAGTCTGCATCCGGATGCTCATAGAGTACCCACATGATCTTAGCTGCGTCCATTGCGGAGCCGCCGCCCAGTGCGATGATGCAGTCCGGCTCGAACTTGGTCATTGCCTCTGCACCCTTCTGTGCGGAGAGCAGTGTCGGATCCGGCTCTACATCTGCAAATGTGGTGTGTGCAATGCCCATTGCATCGAGCTTGTCAGTAATGCACTTGGTATAGCCGTTCTTGTACAGGAAGCTGTCGGTCACGAGGAACACACGCTTCTTGCCCATGACATTCTTCAGCTCATCGAGTGCGATCGGCAGGCAGCCCTTCTTGAAGTATACCTTCTGGGGTGTTCTGAACCACAGCATATTCTCTCTCCTCTCAGCTACTGTCTTGATGTTGATGAGGTGCTTGACACCTACGTTCTCAGAAACGGAGTTGCCGCCCCAGGAGCCGCAGCCCAGTGTCAGGGAGGGAGCGAGATTGAAGTTGTACAGATCGCCGATACCGCCGTGGGAAGAAGGAGTATTCACCAGAATACGGCAGGTTTTCATCTTTGCACCGAAAGCCTCGATCTTATCTCTGCCGTTGACTGCATCCACATACAGGGAGGAAGTATGACCGTAGCCGCCGTCCTGTACGAGTCTGTCAGCCTTTTCAATGGCATCCTCAAAGCTCTCGGACTTGTACATTGCCAGTACCGGAGAGAGCTTCTCATGTGCGAATTCCTCTTCGATCTCTACGGATGTGACTTCACCGATGATGATCTTGGTATCGGGGTCAACTGTAACACCTGCCAGCTCTGCGATCTTTGCAGCGGGCTGACCAACGATCTTTGCATTCAGTGCACCGTTGATGATGATGGTCTTGCGTACCTTTTCGGTTTCTTCCGCAGTCAGGAAATAACAGCCACGCTTTTCAAATTCCTTCTTGACTTCCTTATAGATGCTCTTGTCAACGATCACGGACTGCTCGGATGCACAGATCATGCCGTTGTCAAAGGTCTTGGAATGAATGATGGAGTTGACAGCAAGCTGAATATCAGCGGACTTGTCGATGATCGCCGGAGTATTGCCGGCACCTACACCGAGTGCAGGCTTGCCGCTGGAATAAGCAGCCTTTACCATGCCGGGACCGCCGGTTGCCAGAATGATGTCTGCTTCCTTCATAACAGTGTTGGTCATTTCCAGAGAAGGAACGTCGATCCAGCCGATGATGCCCTCCGGAGCACCTGCCTTGACAGCAGCCTCCAGAACGATCCTTGCAGCCTCGATCGTGGACTTCTTTGCTCTCGGATGGGGGCTGATGATAATGCCGTTTCTCGTCTTGAGGGAGATCAGGCACTTGAAAATTGCGGTGGAAGTAGGGTTGGTGGTCGGGATTACCGCAGCCACTACGCCGATCGGCTCTGCGATGGTGGTCGTACCGAATACCTTATCCTCTTCGATCACGCCGCATGTCTTTGTATTCTTGAATGCATTGTAGATGTGCTCTGCTGCATAATTGTTCTTGATGACCTTGTCCTCAACAACGCCCATGCCGGTTTCTTCCACAGCCATCTTTGCCAGCGGAATTCTTGCATGGTTCGCTGCAATTGCAGCAGCCTTGAAAATTTTGTCCACCTGCTCCTGTGTATAGGCAGCAAACTTTGCCTGAGCAGCACGAACCTCCTGTATTTTCGCCATCAGTGCTTCCACACCGTCTACCAGAATCTCATTCTTGGCAGTTGCATTTGCATCTTTCATAAAATTTCCTCTCCATTCTAAAGTGTATCAGGAATCCTTTTGTTCGGATGGGTTTTTCCCATCTCTCAACTCTATTGTAGCACATTGTTATATTTTTGTCAATGGTTTTTTGCACTGTCTAACAGCCATTTTTCATTCAAAAGAGATTGAAAAACTATGCACTTCCTACAAAATAGCTGATATATTATTATGCACCCTGATCATTGCAATTATACTGTCAAATCAGGAAAATCATTGACATGCAGCAAAAATATGGATGAATGCATTCCGATCAATCCGGCTCTTTCATCAATTCGATCACGGATGGGGAATTTCTGCGTCTTTGGAGGTTATCCTCCTTGCGTTTTCTGCCGTCTGCGATCAGCTGATACAGCCTCTCCTCGTCCGCATCCGCCAAAGCCCCACGATATTCCTGCAAATTGCCGAGCAGGACATCCAGCTCTTCAAGAAGGCTTTCACGGTTCTCCATGAACAGCATCGTCCACATATCTTCATTCATGGTCGCAATGCGTGTCATGTCGTGGAAGCTGCCGCCGGAAAATCCGCTTTCCAGCTCGATCACGGGACTTTTCACATAGGCACTGGAAACGACATGGGCAAGCTGGGAGGTGTAGGCGATCATGCGGTCGTGGAGCTTGGGAGTCGTCACAACGAACCGCCGGAAGCCGATCTGATGGGCAAAATTCTTCACGAGAGCCGTCACGGACTTGGGTGTATCCGGCAGGGGCGTGAGGATGAAGTTTGCACCCTGAAACAGGTTTTCATCCGATGCATCAAAGCCGAATCGCTCCTTGCCCGCCATCGGGTGCGTACTGAGGTAGTGCACGCCGTATTCAGAACAGAGTTTTCCCATCGTTTCGGGAATATCCACCTTGACACCGGCAACGTCGATCACGATCGTGCCGGCAGTCATGGACTGTACATGTTCCGTCACCCAGCTGCGGACGATCTCCGGATAGAGGGAAACCACGATCATATCAAAACCGCCGCAGTCATTCGTAATGATGCCGTCGATCACATGCTGTTCGAGTGCCGTCCGTGCGACGGATGGGTTGGCATCGCATCCATAGACACTATGCTCCGTAAAGGTATGGAGTGCCTTGCAGATGGAGCCGCCGATCAGTCCCAGTCCGACCACCAGAATTTTCATATTAGTTCCTCCTCAAAAAAGCTGCCGAGCATTATATCGCATCGGAATGCTCCGATATATTCATGATGCGGACGATCCGGTAATCATCGCCGTCCTTTTCCAGTGTGATCTCCATCGTCTTTTCTCCGGCTGCATCGAAATTTTCAGATCGCTGCTGCCACTGTGCCGTGTCGCTGCGGTAGGCAACGGTAACAGTGTAGGTGTCCTCAGAGCGTCTGATCTCCTGCACCTCGGGAGCATAGGAGAAGATCACCGGTGCGGCAGGGACATTGTAGCATCCGGTCGCACCGTCATAATAGAAGGTTTCACCGGCTGCGTAGAGCGTGGTGAACTCACCGGAAAGCTTCGTGCCGAACATCTCATCCGCACGTTTCAGGACATCGAGTGCAGGAATGGAGATCATGTCAAAGCTCTCGGGATATGCCGTCAGATCGCCGTACATCAGCAGGTCGATCATCGCCGCAGAAAGCAGGGTTTCGGGTGCCGCATCGGATGCCTGCTCAAAGTCGGGCAGGTCCACGACTGCGACCGGATAGAGCACGTCCTCCAGCTCCGCACGGAGCGAAGAGCTGTCCGTGAAATTCTGCACCATCCGCACGCCCTGCATCACACAGGCGGCAATGCCGACCACGGCAAAGACGGAACAGATGATACCGGCTGCAAAATAGGTGCGTCTGCGGACGTAGCGTGATTTTCCGACTGCCACATCGATTTCGCTCGGCTCCGGCAGCGGCTCTGCCTTTTCATCCGCAAGCTCCTGCACATTTTCATCAAGTGCGGCACGGATCGCAGCTGCGAATCCGCTGGCACGGTTCCGCTTTTCTTCGTCCGGCAGGGAAACGTGAATGGATTCCTCTGACGGCATCGGCTGCGGTGCCGGCTCTTCCGGTGCAGCTTTCTCTTCCTGCCGGATGGGCGGCTCCGGCATCTCCACCGGTACAGCTACGGGTTCCGGCTTGATTTCTGGCTTTTTCCGGATCTCCGGCTCCGGCTGCATTACGGGTTCCGGCTGTTTCTCCGGCATCGGCGGAATCTCCGGTTCCGGCTCGATCTCCGGCTTCGGCTTGCTCTCGGACTTCGGTTTGCTTTCCTGTTTGCGGTTCTTCTTCCAGCGGCGTGATTCCTCCGGCATTTCCTGCACGGCGGAACGCTCCCACTTTCTGGCTTTCTTCTCCTCCGGCACGGGCGTTTCCTCGGGAGCAGAGTTTTTTTCCGGTTCGGGGATCACTTCCGGCTCGGGCAGTGCCGTCACTTCCGGCTCGATGATCTCCTCCGGCTCGGGGAGTGCTGTCACCAGCGGTGCCGCCTCGATCTCGGGGAATTCTTCTTCGGGAAAGCTCTGAAAGCCACTGGATTCCGTGATTTCCCCGGCATCTGCGTCCGGCTTCCGCAAAGGCTCCGGCTGAACCGGCTCACTCAGCTTTTGTTTTTTTTTACTCCCGAATCTTGCGAAAAATCCAGCCTTTTCCTTCGGCTCATCCACCGCACTCAGATGCCGCAGACGTGGTGCAGCAGGCTTTTCCGGTGTTTTCCTGCTCTCAGGCTCGGAGGTGATTTTCGGCTCCGGCTCTTCTGCGTAGACAGGCTCCTCCGCATACACAGGTTCTTCCACAAGTACAGGTTCTTCTGCATACACAGGTTCTTCCGCATGCACAGGTTCTTCTGCATACACAAGTTCTTCCGCATACACAGGTTCTTCCACAAGTACAGGTTCTTCTGCATGCACAGGTTCTTCTGCATACACAGGTTCTTCCGCATAGACAGGTTCTTCTGCATACACAGGCTCCTCCGCATGCACAGGTTCTTCCGCATAGACAGGTTCTTCCGCATGCACGGGTTCTTCCGCATAGACAGGCTCTTCTGCATAGACAGGTTCTTCCGGTACTTCCTGCACAGGCTCCGGCTGGGGCTTCTTTTTCTTTGTGCCGTTTTTCTTGCGTTTCTTCGGCTTTTTCGGTTTTTCCTCCGGCAGCGGCTCTGCGGATGCTTCCGGCTCCTGTACAGGTTCTTCCTGTACGGGCGGCACTTCTTCAACAACAGGCTCCTGCGGTGCGGCTTCCTCCTGCTCCATTGCAAGGCGGATCCGCTGCTTGATCAGCTCTGCCTTGCGGTTCACTTCCTCCTCACGGGAAATGGGGGCAGGCTTCGGCGGTTCGGGTTCTGCGGTCACTGTCCGCTGCTGTGCGGCAGCCTGACGCTCCGCTTCAAGCTGCTTCTGTCGGCGGATCTCGTCCGCAATGGTCGTATCACGGGGAATATCCGGCGGCAGCTCGTCCGGAATGACGATGTGCGGGATCTTCCGCTTGGGCGGAAGTGCGGACTGCGGCACGGGCATATCCGCTGAACGTGCAGGAATGCTGCTCACCTCTGCCGGCTGTGCGGCTTCCTGTGCGGACTGCGGACGCTTCTTTCTGCGTTTTTTCTTCTGTTCCGGCTTGGGCTTGGGCGGAATGATCTGGTTGGGCTTACGCTCCGCATCGATCATCGGGAGAGCCGTTTCATCCAGCCGGTCACGCATGCGGACTGCCGGATTCTGGGACGGTTCCTCCGAAAAATGGCTGATGGGCGGCGGCACCGGAACCGGCTCACGTCTGGGGATGGTCGGAACTTCACGTTTCTGCGGCACCGGACGATTCTGTTCCGTTTCGATCTCCACACTGCGTGAGATCTCCTCCACACGCTGACGGGATTTTTCGCTCGCTGCGGACTTCTTTTCCGGCTTTTCCGGTTTTTTCGGCGGTGCCGGCTGCTTGGGAGCTTCCTCACCAAGCAGACCGTTCAGCAGATGATTGATTTCATTTTTCTTCATAGATTTCTCCGGTTCGTCAGCGGATCTGACCGCTGCCGATGATGCGGTACTGGATGGTGGTCAGGGCAAGCAGTCCCATCGGACCTCTTGCATGAAGCTTCTGTGTGGAAATGCCGATCTCTGCACCGAAGCCGAATTCCTCACCATCCGTAAATCTGGTGGATGCATTGACATAAACAGCGGCAGAATCCACGCTGTTCTGGAAATAATCCGCATTCGCCATATTCTCTGTCACGATGCATTCAGAATGTCTTGTGCTGTATTGCAGGATGTGTGCAACAGCCTCCTCCACGGAATCCACCACACGCACTGCGATCTTATAATCGAGGTACTCAGTCGCATAATCCTCCTCAGTGGCAGGGATCACACCTTCACCGAGGATCTGCTGCGTCCTTTCGCAGCCGTGGATCTCGACCTTATGAGCAGAAAATGCAGTTCTGATGTGGGGCAGGAATGCCGGTGCAATGTCCTTATGTACGAGCAGGGTTTCGATCGCATTGCACACAGAGGGACACTGTGTCTTGGCATTGTTGGCAATTTCAACAGCCATCGCAAGATTTGCGGACGCATCCACATACACATGGCAGTTGCCGGCACCGGTTTCGATCACCGGTACAGTTGCCTGCTTCACGACTGCCTGAATCAGTCCTGCACCGCCTCTGGGGATGAGGACATCAAGGTATCCGTTGAGCTTCATCATCTCTGCCGCAGTTTCACGGTCGGTCTTTTCCACAAGCTGGACAAGATCCGCCGGAAGTCCGACGCTTTCGAGGGCTTCACGCATGACGGAAACCAGACAGGTATTGGAATGGATCGCCTCTTTGCCGCCTCTGAGGATGACCGCATTTCCTGCCTTCAGGCAGAGTGCGGCAGCATCCACGGTCACATTCGGACGGGATTCAAAAATGATGCCGATGACACCCAGCGGCACACGCACCTGACGGATACGGAGTCCGTTGGGGCGTACCCATCCTCTGTCCTCCGTGCCGATCGGATCTTCGAGGGCAATGAGCTTGCAGACTGCGTTTGCAATTGCCTCGATTCTGCCGGCATCCAGCCGCAGACGATCCTGCATGGCAGCGGTCATGTGATTCTGCACTGCATTCTCCAGATCCTTTGCGTTTTCGGCAATGATCCGTTCGCTGTTCTTCAGCAGAGCCTCCGAGATCGCAGTCAGTGCCTGATTCTTGAGGACGGTGCCTGCCTTTGCAGCGGCAGGAGCAGCGGCTTTCGCCTTCTGTCCGAGAGTTTCCATATAAGTCATAGGTCATGCCTCCTCTGTTAGTTTCTGATGGCGGGGAAATAGGTTCCGAGCTGTTCGCCGTCAAACAGACGGTACAGATCATCGGGATTTCTGCCGTTCATAATGATCATATCCACACCTGCGGCGGTTGCGATCTTTGCCGCATTGATCTTGGTTGCCATGCCGCCGGAGCCAAGGCTGCTGCCGGCACCGCCTGCGATCGCTTCAATGTGGCTGTCGATGCATTCGACCACGGGGATGATCTCCGCATTTTCATTTTTGTGCGGATCTTCGGAATAAAGTCCGTCAATATCGGACATGATGATCAGAAGATCGGCACCTGCAATGGATGCCACGACTGCGGAAAGGGAATCGTTCTCGCCGATTTCCAGTTCCAGCTCATCGATCGCCACGGTATCATTTTCGTTCACAATCGGAATGACGCTCATGGAGGTCAGCTCGTCAATGGCATTCCGCACATTGTCCACACGGTCGGGAGTGCTGATGATGGTCTTTGTCAGCAGGATCTGTGCGACTGTGACACTGTACTTGGAGAACATTTCATCATAAATGTGCATCAGCTCGCACTGACCCACGGCAGCGGCAGCCTGCTTGCCCGGTGTGGTTTTCGGGCGTTCACGCAGATTCAGCTTGCCGACACCGAGTCCCACCGCACCGGATGACACGAGGATCAGCTCGTGACCGGAGTTCTGGAGATCTGCCAGCACACGGGTAAGACTGTGCATGCGGCGGATGTTGAGCTTGCCGGTTTTATGGGCAAGGGTGGATGTGCCGAGTTTGATGACGATTCGTTTTTTTTCGGAAAAATCAATCATAATCCTATTCCTCTTATTCTTTTCAGGGGATGCTCCCCTGTTATTTGTTGACCTGATTTCGGGGATTTCCTGCAAGGAAAGCTTCGAGGTTGCCTGCGACAATACCGATCAGGCGTTCTCTTGTTTCCAGCGGCGACCATGCAATATGGGGCGTGATCAGGCAGTTTTTCGCTGTGCGGAGGGGTGTGTCCGGTGACATCGGCTCCTTGTCGAGCACGTCCAGTCCTGCACCTGCGAGTCTGCCGGAATTGAGAGCCTGTGCAAGATCCTCCTCTTTCACAATGCCGCCCCTCGCCGTATTGATGAGGAAGGCGGTCGGCTTCATCAGGGAAAGCGTTTCCCTGCGGATGAGGTGGGCGGTCTGCTCATTCAGCGGACAGTGCACGGTCAGGACATCCGCCTGACGGAATGCCTCTTCCATGGAAACCACGGGATACGGGCAGTTTTCCGGCATGGTACGGGTGGAGATGATGACATGCATTCCGAACGCATCCGCAATTTTTGCGACTGCTTTTCCGATGCTGCCATAACCGATCACGGCAATGGTCTTTCCCCACAGCTCATGCACGGGATGCGGAAACCACGAAAAAGTGGGGCTTTGCATCCATGCTCCCTCTTTGACGGACTTGTCATAGGCGATGAGATTGCCGGCAAGCGTCAGGAGCAGTGCAAAGGTATGCTGTGCGACAGCCTGCGTGGAATATTCGCCGGCATTGCAGACCACGATGCCACGCTTTGATGCAGCTTCGAGGTCGATGTTGTTGTAGCCGGTGGCAAATAGTCCGATATACCGCAGATTCGGACATTTTTCGATCACTTCGGCTGTGATGGGGGTCTTGTTGCAGAGGACGATCTCCGCATCACCGATCTTTTCCGCTGCCTCATGCGGCAGTGTGGGTCCGCAGCATTTCACCTCGCCGTATTTGGAAAAGACGGAAAATCCCACATCATCGGCAGAAACGGTGTCCCAGTCCGGAATGACGATCCTCATGCTTCGCTCTCCTCAGCGGCAGCCTGAGCTGCTTCAGGCTCTGCCTTGTCAGCTTCTTCCGGCTGTGCTTCTGCATCCGCAGCAGCTTCGGGATTTTCGGGGGTGGTTTCCGGCTCCGGCGGATCACGGTCGATGGTCTTGCAGAGGATGAGTGCTGCAATCAGAGCCGCAGCCTCCGCAACGCCAAGCCCGTAGAAAAATGCACGGCTGTCGATCACATAGGCAAGCAATGTTGCAGGGATGGCAGCGGCAAGAACAAGGTGGTATTTCTTCCGCAGACGGATGAACTGCACGATGAAAACGAGCGTTGCCGCTACTGCAAAGATGATGTGCATTTCCATTTTGATCGGGAACAATGTGTTTTCCATATGATTTCTCCTCTTTTTTGAAATGGTACGGCAATGCCGCATAAACACTTATCTTATATTATAGCACAATTTCCATAAGAATGCAAGGTTTTTTTCCTCTTTCTGAAAAACGCCCTCACTGCGTTTCAGTAAGGGCGTTGGTATTACGATTTTCTTTCAGACAGACCAGCAGATTACTAAGACTCACCAATAAAAGAACAGCAAAGAAAATCAAAGCACCAGCTGCAATCATCTTATATCCCTTCTGTAATCCTGAGAAATAAAAACGTGAAGAAAACAGGCTGCAAATGGCGGAACATGCGATTTTCACAACGCTGTCCTCCATCATAAACTGGTTCCGTTTGACGGGATCTGTTTCCTTCTTACAGGCACGGATCGTGCGGATGCCTGTGATTGCCGCCGCTGCGATCGGGAGCAGAATGTGCCTTAAAATCCAAATAGCAATCAGCAATATGACAAACAGGACAATGAGGAACAAATACATAAACAATGTGAGAAGCCCGCCAAGCGGATCATCCGACGGATCCGACGGCATCGTTCCGTGCACAAAATAGACAAAGCAGCCACAGAGAGCGATTATGGCAAGAACGGAAGCCACCATCAGCAGAATATATATAACCGTCGTAGCGTACAAAACCAGACGCTTTCTCATCCTTTTCCCCCTCTCAGATTTGCGGATGACTGAAATATTCATCCCCTATATTTTATCATATTTCACATATTTTGTCAATATCCAATTGAAAAATGGGTGAAAATGCAGAAAAACGCACTTCGTTTACTGTGCATTTTTCTGCACTTGAAATATTCTGCTGCAATTGTATATTCTCCCGCATACGGAACAAACTAACAGCGGAGGTGTTCTATGTGAAAAATTCTAATGAAACCAAGAACAAATATGGAAATCTGAGCTTCTATCTGGTACTTGCTCTCTGTGCGGTCATGATCGGCGTATCCTGCTGGTTTGCCTATACACAGACCGCAAATGACCTGACCATCCAGCTGGATTCTGCATTGGATTCTGCCAGCAACACAGCCGGCATGCGTGCAGCAGAAAGCTCCCCTGCCGCAGCGGAAACCACCGCACGTTCCGCAGCTCATGTGCCGGAGGCAGTCACCACACTGCCGGAAACCGCACCCGAAACCACGGCTGATGCACAGGATGCAGCCGCAGTGATCACCGAAACACAGCCGCAGACCACGGAAACCGCAGAGGAAGCGGCGGCTTCTGCGAAGTTAGCGGCTGAATACCCAATCACGGGTGAGATCATTGCACCGTTCAGCAACGGCGAACTGGTGAAGTCCGCAACGACCGGCGTGTGGCAGACGCACAACGGCATTGACATTGCTGCCGCTGTCGGTGATGAGGTACGGGCAATGTCCGACGGTGTTGTGGAGGCAGTCGAGGAGGATCCGCTGTGGGGTGTCTGTGTGACCATCGACCACAAGAACGGCGTGAGAAGCCGCTACTGCAATCTCAATGCCGGTCTGACTGTCAACACGGGCGATTCCGTGACATGCGGCATGGTCATCGGTGCAGTCGGTGACACAGCGGATATGGAAAGTGCATTGGAAAGCCATCTGCATTTTGAAGTGATGCAGGGCAATTCCTATGTCGATCCTGTGTCCTTTATTGAGGACTGATACAAAACACAGAACGCCCCGCATAAGCGGGGCGAAATCTTTAGGGAATGATGGGATCTGCCGTTTCCTCGGTGGGAAGGCGGATGATCGAATTTTCGGGGAATTCCAGCTCACAGGGGAACGAAAAATCCATCATGGCGTGGTTGACCGTCGTGATGCGTTCGCCCTCAGCGTTATAGATCTCATTGAGCTGCATCGTGACAGGTGTACAGCCCGGTGCAAGGATCTCCACGGTATCTCCTGCAAAGAAGCGGTTCCGCTGTGTGGCGTAGACGGTACCGTTTTCGCAGCGTGAAATGATGCCGACAACGTCGCAGGTGCGGATATAGCCGCCGGATTCATAGTACTGGCAGGCATTGGGATGTCCGAAGAAAAAGCCCGTGCAGTACTTGCGGTGGCTCACCTTGAATACCTCATTGCGGATCTGCTCGGGCAGATGGTAGTCATGGGGATTTGCCAGATAATGATCCATTGCCATCCGGTAGGCGTTGGTGATGACGGATACATAGTACGCCGATTTTGCCCGTCCTTCGATCTTGAAGGAGGTCACGCCTGCCTCGGCGAGCTTGTCAATATGGTCGATCATGCACATATCCCGTGCGTTCAGGATGTAGGTGCCGTCCTCATCCTCAGCGATGGGCATTGGAAGATGGGGACGCTTTTCCTCCACGAGTGCATATTTCCAGCGGCAGGGCTGTGCACAGGCTCCACGGTTGGCATCACGGTCGGTGAAATATGCCGAGAGCAGGCACCTGCCGGAAAAGCTCACGCACATGGCACCATGCACGAACACCTCGATCTCCAGATCCTCCGGCGTATTCTGCCGGATCTCACGGATCTCCTCAAGGGACAGCTCCCGTGCCAGCACAACACGCCTTGCCCCCATCTTGTAGAGGGCGTTGGCGGAGGCGTAGTTCACGATACCGGTCTGTGTGGACATGTGGATCGGCATATCCGGTGCAAGCTCACGGAGCATCGTCATCAGACCAATGTCCGCAACGATCATTGCATCCACACCGGCGGAAACCGCTTCCTCCACGAATTGCGGGAAAAATTGCAGTTCATTGCTCCTCGGGAGGGTGTTGCAGGTGAGGTACACCTTCACACCCTTTGCATGTGCCTTCGCAACGGCTTCATGCAGTCCCTGAGCATCAAAATTCGCAGGATTCGCACGCATGCCGAACATCTGACCGCCCAGATAGACCGCATCCGCACCAAAATCCAGTGCTGCCTGCAGGCGTTCTGCATCGCCGGCAGGAGCAAGCACCTCGGGCCGCATTATTCAGCCTCCGCAGCAGCGGCGGCTTCTGCCTGCTGCTGTTTGATCATTTCTTCGTTTGCATAGTGCTCCTCAAGCGTGGTTGCAAAGTAGGTCACGCCGGTCTGCACATTCGCATAGAAGTAGTAGTAATTGGTATCATTCGGATAGAGCACCGCTTCGATCGCATCCATACCCGGATTGCCGATCGCACCTGCCGGAAGTCCGGTACAGATGTATGTATCGTATGCATCGTATACCAGCGGATCCTCCAGCTCGATATTGGGCTTGATGATCTCCTCGACATACTTGGAGGTCGGGTCGGACTGGAGTCTTGTGAATTCAGCAGGATTGTTCAGACGGTTCCAGAATACGGATGCAACGTCCTTCATGTCATCCTTGAACGCCGCCTCCGCCTGTACGATGGAGGCAAGCGTGATCATTTCATCCAGCGTGATGCCCAATTCTTCCATACGGGCATAGTAGGTGTCCGTGATCTTCTTGTTGAAGTTCATATAAATCTTGCGGCACACGTCATCCGGCTCCATCTCCTCATAGAAGGTGTAGGTGTCGGGGAAGAGGTAGCCCTCCATCTTGCAGAATTTCAGCTTGCTCTGCTTCTGGGGGAGGTGCTCCTCGAATGCATAGCCGTAATTTGCCATATTGAAATAGTAGATGAACTTCTGGGATTCGCAGACATTGGCTTCCTCGAGCTTCTGGGCAGCCTCATAGACCGAGATGCCCTCGGGGAACATGACATCCACCGTCACAAGCTCCTCCCCTGCAAGACCGGAAAGCTCTGCAATGATCGCTTCATATGCCATGATGCTGCTGACCTCATGCTCACCTGCCTTGTAGCTTGCATCCGCATCACTCAGACGGGAGAAATACACGAAAGCCTTGGGGTATTCAATGATGCCGGCTTCGTACAGATCCTCTGCGATCTCCGCAGTGGTCGCACCCTCGGGGATGGTGAACGGTACGAGCGTTTCCGTTCCCTCAATGCCGATCATATCCTTGCCGACCTCAATGATGCCGACGGACAGGGCAACGGAGGTCACGATAATGATCGTCAGCATGATCAGTACGCCGTAAACTCTGCCGACGCTCTTGTTTCTTCTGCGTTTTTTCCTGCGTTTACGCTCACGCTCGACCTCTTCCTTCGTTCTCCGCCGTCCCTCGCTCACAGCACGTCTTTTCGGCTGTTCCTCTTCTTCAAGCGGAATGTCCAGCTCCTCTTCCTCCGGCTCAGGCTCCTGCACCTTCGCTGCCGGACGCTTCGGCTGTGCCGGCGTTTCCTTGGCATGCTTGGGCACATAGGGGGTGTTCTCTTTCTTCTCAGCAGAACGTGCCGGCTTGCTGCCGCCGGCGGCTCCGCTGGTTTCATTCATGATCTCTTCGAGCATCTTATCATTCTCTCTGGATGCCATGATTTTCCTCCTTTGTTTCATTTGTTCTCAGAAATTCTCTCCAACCCGTTCGGGAAGTTTTCAGAGTTTCTTTTCTGTAAGTACCGCATCCACCCGCCGGTCATGCACCTCACAGGGCAGCTCCGGCAAAAGCATGCAGCTATAACAGATCCCGACCGTCCGCATTTTGGGGTACTCCTCCAGAAAGCGGTCATAATAACCGCCGCCCTGTCCGAGTCTTGCTCCCTCAGAAGTATATGCGACCGCCGGAACGATACAGACGGTTTTGTCCGTGATTTTCGGCTGCTGTGTTCCTGTCGGCTCTAAAATGCCGTAGGCACCCTCTGCAAGGTCTGCCATGCTGCCGATCAGGAAAAAGTCCATTCTGCCATTCTCTCCGCATTTCGGGACGGCAACCTGTTTTCCGAGCCTGTGTGCTTCTTCGATGATGCGAATGGTATCCGCTTCGCCCTTGCTGGAAACATAGAGCAGGAGCGTGTCCGCTTCGAGAAACCAGCGGCTTCGGATGACATTCCGGAAAATCGCCTCATCCAGCGGTTTTCTTACATCATCCGGTACTTCCCGACGTTTCCGGCGAAGTGCTGTGCGAAGGGCTTTCTTTTCCTCTGCAAGTCCCATTACTGGCAGCAGATCGCATTCCGCTGACGCTTGGCTTCAGGAGCACCGGCGGCGATCTCCACGAGCTTCAGACCGAATTCCACTGAAACGCCGGCACTCTTTGCAGTCACGATATTACCGGACTGGCAGACTATCTTGTCACTGATGACTGCACCGGTCAGCTGGGTTTCAAAGCCGGGGTAAGCGATCGCTTCCCTGCCCTCAAGCAGACCCTTATGACCGAGAATGGTCGGTGCCGCACAGATCGCACCGATGCAGATCTCTCTGTCCATGCAGAAATCCACGGCGATCTGTACCGCCCCGGACTTCTCCAGATTCAGCGTACCGGGCATGCCGCCGGGGAGGACGATCATCTCCAGCTCACCGCCGAGCACGATCTCGGATTCGGTAATATCCGCAGTCACCGGAATGCCGTGTGCACCGGTGATGACCTTGCCGCCGACACCGACAGTCACGACCTCTTTTTCCGCACGGCGGAGCAGGTCGATGGGGGCGAGAGCTTCCATTTCTTCAAATCCGTTTGCCAAAAAAACATAGATCATAATTCTTTCTCCTTATAAAAATGTCACATGGTATTTTTCCTGCATCATGACCGGATGGTAGGACATTTTGGCTTTCCGCAGTCCCTCCAGTCCGAGATCCTCCTCACGGTTGATATACCGGAAACGGGGGGCGATCCGTTCGGCAAATGCCTGATTGACAGCGGCATAGGCTCCCTGATAGGAGGTGTCCGCTTTTTCGATGTGCACACAGAACGTATCCGAGGAAAGCGGCTCACCGACTGCAAAGGCAACCAGCTTCCCTTCCGCACGGAGCACAACGCCCTCCAGCTCCAGCTCGTGAAAATACCGGAAATAGGTGTCGATCGCAAACTGTTCGGAAATACCGGAGGCATCCCCCTCCAGCTTTTCATTGTACCGCAGTGCACCGAAGGTGATGCAGTCATCAAAATCCTGTTCCGTCATCGGGGTGATCTCTGCGTGGTACTGGGCGAAGCGGTGGAGGAAATTCCGTTTCTGGTGGAATCTGCGTCCTGCAAGCCGGCTCAGTGCCTCACTTTCGTAGAGATAATCCCAGCTGTCACGTTCCGGCTCGGCGGTGATGCGGTATTCGCCTTGCAGCCACGCAAGCTGTTCTGGCTGGACATTCCAGATATGCAGGGGCTTTCCGAGCTCTGCGGAAAACTGCTGCATCGCAGCGATCACCTCACGCAGATCGCCCTCCCCTGCCGGAAAGCAGAAAGACAGCGTTCCGTCCTCCGTATTCAGAGCACAGCAGAGGTAGAAATCCCTGAAGCGTGCGATCTTTGAGCCGTGCTGCCTACGCCATGCCATGTTATTGGCAAAGCTGTATTCGCATCCACGGTAATCCGATTTTTGCAGACATGCTGTGATCCACGGACGGTCTGCAATGGTAATATCCCGAAATTCCAGCATATTCCGCATCCTTTTCTCCATATTTCAGAAATCTGTTTATTTCAGTATTTCCGCTTTCATTGCCGCATATTCATGGCGGATCTCCTCGCAGTGTCCGCAGGTCATTTTTCCCTCCGGACATGCACCTGCACAGCAGGACGGACCTGCTTTTGCAAAAATGGTCGGTGCCTGTTCATAGCAGAGGCGGAGCATTTCCTTGGCGAGTGCACGGATTTCCCACTGGGCACGGTTGCAGCAACGCATGCGGAAGAAATTCAGCAGGCTTCTTGCGTTCATGGTCATGACCATTTTGGTTTCGCAGGCATTCGGGAGCACGAAGCGTGCATCCTCAATGGCTTTCTTTTCCGCCTTGGAACGTGCGGTCTTTTCGGGCATGCCCTCTGCGAGAAATGCCTGATAATGGCGTTCTTCCAGCAGATCGGCAAGGCGGTTGTAGGCATTCAGAGAATCCTGCATTGCCTGTGCAAAAAGCGTTGCGGCGTCCGGATCAGCGGCGATCTCGGGCGGTGTGATGTATTCAAAATGCTCCTGCTTGACATAACGCTGGCTCTGCACGGAAAAGCTTGCGATCCGGTGACGAGTGATCTGGGCAAGCAGTGCACGGGATACGCCCTCGATACCGAAAGTGAAGCTGATATGCTCAATGGGGCTTTCGTGCCCGTAGGAAGCGAGCATTTCCACAAATTTTCCGGCTGCTTCGTCATCCATGCCGTCCATCAGGTGCATGGCATCGGTGTCGGAGTAGCAGAGCTTCGCAGCGGCTGCAACTGTTTTTTCCGGCAGGGGTGTGCAGGTAATCAGGGTCACATGCATTGGAATTCCTCCTTATTTCAGATACTTCTTTATTATATCATATTTTGCGGTATACGTCAAGTGCAGGAAAGTGGATCATTCTGGGATTCCGGCGGCGGCAGAAGCTTTTGAAAAGCTGAGGAAAGATGGCTCTGCTCCATCCCATTCTTCCTGATTCCAAAATTTATGTCCGGATTTTGTTCAATTTGTCAATTGCAATCGTGAGTGTGGGGGATGTATAATAAAATCATACGATATTCCGCAAAATTTCGGAGATAAAACGGGAGGATGATGAATGATGAAACACTGTAGGATCACGGCTTTTCTTTCAGTACTCGCCATGCTCGGCACGATGCCGGTAATGGGAACACGGGCGGCAGAACGTGCGGACAATGCAGACAATAACCCTGCCGGATACAGCATGACGGAGGCGGCTGCATCGGCTGAACATCGGGGGCTTTATGCCGCACTGAGCGATGCACCGCTTGCAAAGGCTTCGGAGGAGGTGACGGCTTCGGCGGATCTCTTCTTCCTGACGGACAGCTACACGGAGTACATCAGCCTTCCGGAGGGTTTTCAGCAAAGCTGGCAGATCCCGCTGCCGGAGGACTGCGAAGAGGTTTCCTACGCAGTCAGCAGCAACAGCATTGCTGTGGATGAAAACGGACTTGTCACCCTCAAGGGCGAGGAAGTCTACTGGATCGGCGTGGGCTATGTCACCGAATACACGGCAGGTACTTTCTATGTGTACGCCTATGCGGACGGGAAGAAATACACCTACGAGATCAATGTTTACGATTACGCACAGTACTATGCACAGGGCGTTGTCAACGACTATATTGCAGCCAATATCACGGACGATATGACAGCATATGAAAAGATCGAGTCGATCTGTCAGTTCGTGGCAAGCTATGACTATTCGCCCTACCATTCCGACATGGTGAGCATGATCGTCAGCGGCGAGGGCGGCGACTGCTGGGCAAGCACAAGCATGGTCAATTACATGTGCAGACAGCTTGGCATGCAGGCAAGAACCCGTGATGCCTCCGGTGATCCGGGTGCAGGCTCCGGTCACCGCAACATCGTCATTCTGGCGGACGGCATCACCTACATGGCGGATGCCGGCTATGCAGGAACAGCTCCACGCACCTACCGTGTTTCCGTCTGCGACCAGCTCTTCTCCTACACGGTACTTGCGGATGGTACGGCGGAGATCACGGAATACTATGGTTTTGACACGGATGTCGTTGTGCCGGAGAGCATTGACGGGTACACAGTCACTTCGATCGGCACTTCTGTTTTCTATGACAGCAATGCTTACATGTCCGAGCCGATCACCTCCGTCACACTGCCGGATACCATCGTGAGCATCGGTGATTCCGCATTTGCTTACTGCGACAGCATCGGCGAGCTGTACCTGCCTGCAAGCGTTGCGGAGATAAAGAAGGCAGCTTTCTACGAATGCGGCGATCTGACGCTGACCATTGATCCGGAAAATCCCCATCTGACCACGCAGGACGGCATCCTCTTCACAAAGGATATGTCCGTGCTGCTGGCGGTGTACAATTTCAAGGGCGGCACCTATGATGTGCCGGATGGTGTTGTTTACATCGAAGACCAGGCATTTACCGGCATGTATGAGCTGACGGGCGTGACATTCCCCGACACGCTGCAGGACATCGGATACAGGGCATTCAACCGCTGCGGTCTGCGTGGCTGCAACATCGTCCTGCCGGAGAGCGTGACGGGCATCGGATGCTATGCCTTTACGGACAGCAATCTCTCCTCGATCACCATTCTGAATCCGGAATGCGTCATCAACAATACCATGGAAAACAACCTCAACGAACAAGAGGACGGCAGAACGCTGGGCGGCTTCGGCAGCTATGACCTCTCCCCTGTTCTGGTCGCTCCGGCTGGCTCAACAGCTCAGGCATATGCGGAAAAATATGCAGAATTCAGCAAAACCTACGAGTATATCACGGGTGACGGCGAAACCTACACCGAAACGGAAACGGGTCCCGGCTATCTGTTTGCAGAGTATTCCGATACGGAACGCCGCACGCTGGAAAGCGGCACTTCCGTTGCCGGTACGGAATGGGAATTCTTCTGGTCGAAGGAGCATGGTGCTGCAATGGAGATCAGCTCTTCCGGTGAGATTTCGGAGATCCTCTTCGATGAGGAAACGGACAAGCCCCAGCATTTCAAGATGGGCAATGTGAGCAGGATCCTCCTGACCCATGGAACTGAGGTGATCGGCAAAAATGCACTCTGCAACCTCTATTCGGCGAAGAGCTGCATCGTTCCGGTTTCCGTCAGAAGCATCGGTTCCAATGCATTCGATTCCGACACAGGAACCATTCTCGGTGCACCCGGCAGCTACGCACAGACCTATGCGGCAAATCATTCCTGTACATTCGTTCCGCTGCATGCTGACGAAATGCTGTTCGGCGATGTGAATGCCGATGGTGCATTCAATGTAGCAGATGCCGTTGCAATGCAGAAATACCTCCTGAAACTCAGTGCTCTGGAGGATGCCAGCTACGCCGACCACAATGGTGACGGTGCTGCGGATGCATTCGACCTTGCACTGCTCAAACATGCGTTGCTCTCATAAAAAGAAACCCTGCGGATGCAAATTTCCGCAGGGTTTGCTGTTATGCCTTTTCTTTGAGTCTTGCAAGATAATTCTTTGTTTCTGCCGCCACAACACCGGACAGAGCGATCAATGCCGCAATATTGGGCAGAGCCATGAGTCCGTTGAAGATGTCAGCCAGATTCCATACAGCCTCGACGGTCAGATACGGGCCAATGAATACTGCGATGATGTACAGCCAGCGGAACACCTTGGCAGCTGTCTGGCTGGAGCCTGTGAGGTAGGACAGGCAGCGTTCGGAATAATAATTCCAGCCGAGAATGGTCGTAAAGGCAAAGAACACCAGACAGATCATGAGAATGAAGGAGGACACCTGTGCCGGAAAGGGCAGACCGTACTGGAATGCAGCGTTCGTGATCTCCACGCCCTGCAGTTCCGGATTGGTTTCCAGACAGCCGGAAATGACAATGGCAAGTCCGGTCATTGTGCAGACGATGATGGTGTCGATGAAGGTACCGGTCATGGTCACGAGTCCCTGACGTGCCGGCTCTTTGGTTCTTGCGGCAGCGGCTGCGATGGGGGCAGAGCCAAGACCTGCCTCATTGGAGAAAATACCTCTTGCGATACCGCTTTGCATGGAGGCGAACACCGCACCGAGCACACCGCCGGCAGCGGCACGGATACCGAATGCACTTTCTACGACGGTCACGACCGCCGCAGGAATTTCTGTGATGTGGGTGATGAGGATCAGCAGACAGCAGCCAATGTAGAGCACCACCATCACAGGCACGATGATCTCAGAAACGGAGGCGATCCGCTTGATGCCGCCGATGACAATCAGGGCAACAAAGACGGTGATGAGCAGTCCGGCGATGATCTGCGTCCATGTGTAATCCATCCCGAACAGAGAAACCGTGTGCAGCTTTTCCGGATCAAAGAAATTGTTCGCAGCGGAGGCGATGCCGTTGATCTGCGTGATGGTGCCGATGCCCATCAGACCTGCAAGCATGCCGAACACCGCAAAGAGCTTGCCGAGCCACTTCCATTTTTCGCCCATGCCACGTTCAATATAGTAGAACGGGCCGCCGAGATACTGACCGTTTTTGTCCTTGATGCGGTACTTAATGGACAGCAGACCCTCGGAATACTTGGTCGCCATACCGAAAAAGGCTGCAACTTCCATCCACAGCAGAGCACCCGGACCGCCCGCTGCAAGTGCGGTCGCAACGCCTACGATATTACCGGTGCCGATGGTTGCGGAAAGTGCTGTGCACAGTGCCTGAAAGCTTGACACCTCGCCGCCGGCGTTTTCCTCGTCCTGAAACATGTACTTCAGGGCGGTACCGAGCTTGTGCACCTGAATGCCACGCAGTCGGATCGTCAGCAGGATGCCGCAGCCGATGATCAGGATGATGAGGGGCAGACCCCATACAAGGTCATCGACTTTTTTGATGAATTCGTTAAAAGTTTCCATTACTCTCGCTCCTTTTTAAAATTTCCTTTTCTATTGTACCATATTCCGACGCAGATTGTCAATATTTTCACAAACTTTTTGGGCAGAAATTTTATCAGAATACGAGAAAGGACTGCCGCAGTGATCCGGCAGTCCCTGCTGTTATTCTTCTGTCAGGATCGCAATGGCTTTTGCGTATTTTTCAACTCTTTGCAGTGCCCGTTCGTCCACGGTGTCAAGCCTTGTGAGGTCGCTGTTGTGGTGAAGGTCAGCAAGCTTGACGGCTCTTGCGATGGGGTTCGGTCTGACTGCTTTCACATAGTCCAGATACGGTACTGCCGGATCATGGGTCAGGAGCATCAGTGCTTCGATCACTTCTGCCGGAAAGCCTTCCGCTTCGAGGTCGGAAAAGGTCAGCTCCGTGTCCTCGACCACATCGTGCAGGAGTGCGGCACATGCCGAATATTCATCCTCCATCTGCTCTGCAAGGTGCATCGGATGGAAAATATACGGCACTCCGGTCTTATCCGTCTGTCCGTGGTGTGCGGCATAGGCGATCTGCATGGCTTTTTTGGTGAGTGCTGTGTAAATCATTGTGCATTCTCCTTTTCCAGAAATTCACGGGCTGTCCGTTCCATGATCTCCCGTGCGGTCAGAGGATCGGTGTCGAGGTCACAGCATGCCGCATGGAAATGACCGCCGCCGCCGTGCACGGCACACAGCTCGTTGGCTGCAATGCTGCCGCTGGTTCTCGTGGAGCATCTTGTCCTGCCGTCCGGCAGCTCACGGATGGTCACAGCAACACGGATGCCGGCGATCCGCTCCGCAAGGGAGTTGATGCCCTCCAGCTCGGAATCAAGAATATCCGCCCTTTTCAGGTCATCAAGCGTGATGATGCCGGTCACGATCCTGTCATCACAGGTGAAGCGGAAGCTGTCGGTCAGGATCTTTTCGATCTTGATCCGCTGGGGTGTCTTGATGAACATATTCCGTCTGCCGATGCCGAAAATGTCCGCACCAAGCCCTGCAAGCTCCGCCGCCGTTGCGAAGGACTGCTGGTCGGTATCGGATGTGCGAAAGCACATGGTATCCGTCACGAGTGCCGTGTACAGGAAGTCCGCCATCAGCTTTGTCACCTCCACGCCCATCGCCTTGATGATCTTGAAAACGATCTCACTGCATGCACCGCAGTCCGGCTCGACATATTTCCAGTCCGCATCAATGGAATTGTTCTGGTGGTGGTCAATACAGAAGGTGAAATGCTCCTGCTCATAGGTGCCCGTGCGTGCCGGTGCAGCACAGTCCACCGCAAGGTACAGCGGTGCATGCAGCTCATCCATCGGCACAAGGTCGGTCATGGGACGGTGGATGTGGGGGATCTCATCACGCCCCCGAACATCACAGCGGACACCTGCCGCCTGCAAAGCAAGGGCAAGGGCGAACGCCGAACCGATACAGTCGCCGTCCGGACGGATGTGGTAGATGATGCGGATCTCCTCACTGGCTTTCAGTTTTTCCGCCATTTGTTCGATCGTGATGTTCATGCTGGTGCTCCTTTCTGTTATGCGTGCAGTTTCTGACAGAATTCCTTGATCTTCCGGTCGTTTTCCGCATCCGGTCTGGATTTCGGGTCGATCAGATGGAGGGTCGGGACATTCTCCGCAATGCCCAGAAGCTGTGCAAGTCCGGCAAATGCCTTGTCCGCACTGCCGCCGGCACTGCACATGACAAAGGCAAACTGCTTTCCGGCAAGCTTTTCAGACCGGATAAACGTCCGCAGGGGCGGTGCAAAGGTACCTGCCCAGACGGGGGATGCCAGAATGATGCGGTCATAGCTGTTGAGGTCGATGCTGTAAGGCTCCAGCTCCGGTGATTCCTTCATCTTGGCACTTTTGCCGCCCCAGAAGAATTTGGCAAATCCCTTGTCGGGGTAAGCTTTTTTGGGGATGAGCCGGAGCGTATCCGCTCCCAGCTCCTGTGCAATGCGTTCCGATGTCCATGCAGTGTTCCCCTCAAGGGAGTAGTGAACGATCAGTGTTTTCATGTGGATACTCCTTTCAGTGATTGGGCTGGTACCAGAATGTATGGATGCCGCTTGAAAATACAACCGCACCCTTGGGGACTTGCGTCAGGCAGTTGTACACATTCACATAATCTCCTGCTCCCGCACAGATGCCCAGAGCCCCCAACGTGCCGAGCATGGTCATATGGGGAAAGATCATGAAAATCAGAAACGGGATGAAGCCGAACACAAGGTTCGGGAGCATGGACATGAACACATACTGTGCCTTGCTCATATCCTCCGTACCGAGCACGAACAGCATTCCCTGTTTCAGGTTGTTGTACATCTTTACCTCGCCCCGGAAGCACACAGCATGGAGGAATTCGTGGGGTACCATGCAGACCATTGCAAGGATCGCACCCCAGAAATCGGTGAGGATCTCACCGGACCGCAGCCACCCCAGCACCTCCATCAGAAGCAGAACGACCAGTGCGAATACATTCATAATAATGCCGAATTGTTTGAGATCTTCAAATTCCTTGAACTGCACCGCACCCTCCACATGCCGCTGTGCAAGTGTTTCCGGATCGCCGTTGTAGTTTCCTGCTATTTTGAATTTCATTTGTCATTTCCTTTCTCGTTTTCAAAATCATACTCCATACAGCACATTTCCTCCTGCGTGACAAAGCCACGTTTCCGGTAAAAGCCCTCGGTTGCCTCGGCTCGCATGGTCAGGAGGAACACACGGCGGATGCCCTCTTGTTTGAGATGTGCCATGAAATCGGCAAGCAGCTTTTTGCCGATGCCCCGATGCTGGTATTCCTTCACCGTCCAGAACTCGATGATCTGGAACACTACGCCGTCAAAGTACTGCTCCCCTCTGCCGAGGATCGCCGCAATGACCCTGCCGTCACGAATGACCGCCGCACCGTCAAAGCGGGGCGTTTCGGTGAAATGATGAATGCGTTCAAATGCCTGCTGCGTTTTCCAGTTATCGTTCCACGGGGCATCGTTGAACACCTTTACAAAGGAGTCTGACAGCAGACTGCACATATGGAAGTCATAGCCCTTTTTCAGCAAGCGGAAATCCGAATCCGGAAAACGCTCCCACTCCGGAAGTTTCTCATAACCGCAGCTTTCCAGATACCTGTCGTACAACTCCCAGAACAGCGTGATCGCCCGTTCGCTGTCCGGCTCGGCGGCATGGATCACATCTGCAAAATCCGTACCGTCAGCATCGGAAAACTGTACTTTCACATAGGCATCAAAGGCTCTCGGCACGAGGATGAATTCTCCCCCATGTCCCGTACTTTCCATGCCGCAGCGGAATCCTCTGAAAAATGCCGCAAGTTCGGAAAATGAATTCTTTCCGAAATACATCCCCGGACGTTTTTTCACGCCTGCAACAAAATGGCGTTCCTCCCAGCTGAGGTCACGGCTTTCTTCGTCCGTGTACGGCGGAATGTCCGTCCGTATGCCGGTGTGCGGTTTCCATCCTGTGAGGGGTACACAGTCACGGCAGAGCAGGTATTCATCAATGAATTCCCAGCCCATATTCCATGCGGCTTCTTCATTGCCTTCTGCACCCACCCGCAAGATGACGTTGTACCAGCCTTCAGCCGTACATGTGTGAAATTTTTCCGCTGCATAATCATGCATCTTGTCGGGAAGCATGCTGACCGCACTTGCCGCTTCTTTGCCGTACATCTGTGCCGCCCAGTCATAAGTGCTTGCAAAAATAGAAAGATGAGAAAGCGTTTTTTCAATCAGGTATTTCTCCGGCTCTGCCTTGATCTGCAAAAGCAGAGCACGTTCTCTGGGGGTGATGTTATAAAAGTATTTCGTGGACATTGTATCACCTATATCTTTCGCAGCTTCTGGTGCTTTGCCATGATCTTCTTTGTCCCCACACGGTCAAAGGCGATCTCCATGAACGCATCTCCGCCCATGTGCTCGATGGAAAGTACGGTGCCGTCACCGAATACCGCACTGTTCACACGTTCTCCGACTGCAAAATCCAGTGTCGGAGCAGGAGCATTTTTCTGTGCCTGCATCCTTGCTGCCGAAGCCTGAGCCTGTTTCAGATAGGAAAGACCGCTGCTGCGTGAGATCTCCGCCGGCATATCGTCCATGCGGCGGATGGTGCGGTCGTCCGTTTCCAGCTGCTCCTGCGGAATCTCACGCAGGAAGCGTGACGGCGGATTCTGCTTGTAGCTGCCGAAGAGCAGACGGTTCTGGGAATGGATGAGGTACAGGTGCCGCTTGGCTCTTGTGATCGTCACATAGGCAAGGCGGCGTTCCTCCTCCATGTCCTCCTGTGAATCCATGCTCCGCATGGAGGGGAAAATATTCTGCTCCATGCCCACCGCAAAGACCGTATCAAATTCCAGACCCTTTGCCGCATGCATCGTCATAAGGGAAACGCTCTCGCCGTCCTGCATGCGGTCGGCATCCGTGTAGAGGGCGTTTTCCTCCAGAAATCCCTCCAGCGTGGGGGATTCGCTCGATTCCATGTAATCCTTGATATTGGAACGGAATTCCTCCACGTTCTCCAGACGCACTTCCCCCTCGTCGCCCTGAAGCCGCAGCATTGCCTTGTAGCCCGTTCTGTCCAGTACGGCATCGAACAGCTCGTCCAGCGGTGCGGTTTCCGCAAGCTCCGAAAGCCCGTCCATCATCTCCGCAAACTGCAAAAGCGGTGCGGGGCGTTTGAGTGCCGGAAAATCCTTTGCGTTCCGCATGACCTCCAGCGGTGTCATATGCAGGTCATGCCCGATCTGCAAAATGGTGTTCACGGTCGCATCACCGATGCCACGCTTCGGCTCATTGACGATCCTCTCGAACCGCACGGAATCATTCGGATTCTGCAAAAGGCAGAGGTAGGCGGTCACGTCCCTGATTTCCTTTCTGTCCTGAAAGCGGACACCGCCGTAGACACGGTAGGGGATCTTGTTCCGCATCAGTGCACGCTCCACGCTGTTGGAGAGGGCGTTCATGCGGTAGAGCACGGCAAAATCCGTGTACGGTCTGCCGTCCTTCACCGCCTGCTCAATGGTATCGGCGATGAACTGTCCCTCGTCCTTCTCCATGCTCACTTTCAGCAGATGCACCTTTTCGCCGTCCCCAGCCGCCGTCCAGAGTTTCTTCTCCTTGCGGTTCTCGTTGTGGGAGATCACGGCATTGGCAGCATCCAGAATATGCTGGGTACTGCGGTAATTCTCCTCCAGCCGGATGGTCTTGCAGCCTGCAAACTGCTCCTCGAACTGGAGAATATTCTCAATGGTCGCACCTCGGAAGCGATAGATGCTCTGGTCATCATCACCCACGACGCAGAGGTTCTGATGCCCCTGTGCAAGCAGGCTGACGAGCCGGTACTGGGCGTAGTTGGTGTCCTGATATTCGTCCACCATGAGATAGCGGAATTTCCGCTGGTATTTTTCCAGAATATCGGGGCATTCCTCAAACACACGCACGGTCAGGCAGATGAGGTCGTCAAAATCCACCGCCTGTGCGTCATGCAGACGCTCCTGATATGCCTTGTAGAGCTTGGCAGCCACGGACTTCCAGTAATCCGTGCCAGCCTCCCGTGCATACTGCTCCGGAGAGATCATTCTGTCCTTGGCATGGCTGACGGCGGCGAGGATGCTCTTGGGAGGGAATTTCTTCTCAGAAATGTCCAGCTCACGCATGCAGGTTTTCATCACACGCAGGCTGTCGTCGCTGTCATAGATCGTGAAGCTCTTCTCGTAGCCGATGCGTTCAATGCAGGTTCGCAGGATGCGGACGCATGCAGAATGGAATGTGGAGGCGTGGATGTCAAGTGCCGCATCGCCGAGCGTTTCGGCAAGACGGCTTTTCAGCTCACCGGCAGCCTTGTTTGTGAAGGTGATGGCGAGGATCTGCCACGGCTGGACGGGACGTTCTGCGATGATGGACTGCAATTCTCCCATCGTCATACTGCCGCCGGCGATATAATCCCGAAGCTGTTCGATTTCGGCATCGGACGGAACAGGGGCGGGGGTATGGGCGGCATCACCGAACAGCACCATATTGGCTATGCGGTTGACAATGACCGTGGTCTTTCCGCTGCCGGCTCCGGCAAGAACGAGCACGGGACCTTTCACGGTCGTGACTGCCTCGAACTGCTGGGGGTTCATCTGCCGGAAGCAGCGTCTGAGGGCTTCCTGTTTGAGGGTAAGAAATTCTGTTTCAGTCATGATTCTCTCCTTATGATATTACCTTGATTGCAGCAGCATAAAGCCGATGGTGTTGATCGCAAAATTCGCAAACATGTGGACAAACCACGATGCATAGAGATTTCCCTGTTTTTCGTTCAGCCAGTTGAAGATCATGCCGCCGGCGGTCAGTCCCGCCATGCAGAGCAGGAAGAGCGGCAGGCTGAACCATCCGAGCATCATTGCCACATGGTAGAGGGCAAAGACCACGGAGCTGAACAGGTACGCAAACCGCCGTGAATGCAGGGCTTTGAGATTGCCGAACAGGAATCCCCGGAAAAAGAATTCCTCCAGCAGGGAATTGACAAAGGAAATGTAGACTGCCACAAAGAGGAAATTATCCTTCGTCACGCCGGCGGATTCCGTCAGGGAGCCGGCAACGGCGGAGAAGTCAAACACCCCACGCACCAGAAAATAGGCACAGAGGATCAGTGCATACAGACCGATGCCGAGCAGGAGGGGCTTGTGCAGACCCTGTTTCTGCAAACGGAATGCCTCCAGAGCATGGATGCTCCCGTCCGCCTTGGAAAGCAGGAACGGGCAGAGCAGGAAGAGGATGAGCTTGATGATGGACTTGACCGCATACCCCGGCATCAGCACACCATCTACCAGAGCCATCATGCCGCAGCATAGCACAGCGGTCAGGATGACGGCGAGGGTGGATTTTTTCATGGGATCACCTCTTTGATACAATGTATCTTTATTATAACACAAATGTTCTCACATTGCAAGAGTGGGGTTGACAGAGTACGAAATTCCCAACCCAAAATAAAAACACAGCACCACCTCTCAGTGATGCTGTTAGTCTGTCGAAAAAACTTGTTAGGTTCAAAGGACGAAGTCCTTTGGCGGGTTGAGGGTACGCAGTACCCTCGCAATATAGCCCCTCCCCTCGGGGAGGGGTTGGGGTGGGGGCAATCTTTGGGGTTCTAACCCCAGAAAAAAGACTTTTTTGACAAGCTGACAGCACCACCTCTCAGTGATGCTGTGCATTCGTTTATCGGAAGAAATTGTAGATCCCGACCACGAACAGGATCGCTACGATGACCGGAAGGATACAGCTCATGTAGAACCGCATCCATTTCTGCACCTTCAGACCCTTGCCGGAATTTGCTTCAGCTGTGAAATTCTCCCATCCCCAGCCCTTTTTCATCGTACAGAAGAGGATGAACGCCAGAGAGCCGATGGGGAGGATCAGGTTGCTGACAATGAAATCCTCCAGATCAAGCACGCTCGAACCCTCGCCGAACGGCTGGAAGCCGCTGAGGACATTGAAGCCCAGTGCACAGGGCAGGGAGAGGACGAACATCAGAACGCCGTTGATCAGACAGGATTTCTTTCTGCTCCAGCCGAACATGTCCATCGTGCAGGCAAGAATGCCCTCGAATACCGTCAGCACCGTGGAAAGTGCCGCAAAGCTCATGAATACGAAGAACAAGCTGCCCCAAAGCCTGCCGAGTGGAATATGATTGAAAATATTCGGGAGCGTGATGAAGATCAGGGACGGGCCGCTGCTCACCTCCACATCATAGGCGAAGCATGCCGGAAAAATAATCAGACCGGATGCCAGTGCAACAAAGGTATCCAGCAGTGCCACATTCACCGCCTCGCCCATCAGTGCACGGTCCTTGTCGATATAGCTGCCGAAGATCGCCATTGCACCCATGCCAAGGCTGAGGGTGAAGAACGCCTGATTCATCGCCGCTACAATGACATTTGCAAGACCGATCTCATTCATACGCTTCACGCTCGGCAGGAGATAGAAAGCAAGCCCCTCCTCGCCGCCGTCCATGAATGCACTGTTCACAGCAAGCACGATCATAATGACGATCAGTGCGATCATCATCCATTTGGTGATCTTCTCCAGACCGTTCTGCAAGCCGATCGCACAGACCGCAAAGCCGATCACCACCGCAATTGTCATATACAGCACCTGCATGCCTGCGTCACCGAGCATCGTGCCGAAATGCTGTTCGACACCGCCGGCATCCAGCCCGACGAAATCCCCCTTTGCTGTATCCACGAAATACCGCAGCATCCAGCCGCAGACCGTGGTATAGAACATCATGAGGATGTAGTTGCCGATCACCGCCACAAGCCCGTGCCAGTGCCATTTGCTTCCTTCGGGTTCGAGTGCCTGATACATCCTCGCCGGACTTTTCTGGCTTGCACGTCCGAGTGAAAATTCCATCGTCATGACCGGTACGCCCAGTATGATGAGGAAAAACAGGTAGATCAGCACGAACAGACCGCCGCCGTTCTGCCCGACCATGTACGGGAATTTCCATACGTTTCCTATGCCGATTGCACAGCCGGCACTGAGCAGAATGAAGCCCAGACGGCTGCCTAAACGTTCTCTTTTCATATGACCTCCAGACTGCGGATACTATTCCTGATGCATCCGTTTTTCAACAATATCCAGCCATTTTTCAGGCTGGTAAATGGCATATTCACAGTGGGCACAGCCCTCCAGACACACGATCTCCGTCTGCGGAAAAAGCTGCTTCATCCTCTGTGCTGCCTTTTTGGAAACAGCTTCATTGCCCTTGGTGCCGTGGATGAACAGAATTCTGGTATCGGGCGAACCATCTTTCTGCACTGTGTATCTGCTGACCGATGCGATCGCATTCCGGATGGAATCCGCCGACATGATGTCCGCCATTTTCAGGTAGCTTTCCAGATACTGTTCCGGCAGAAAATCACGCTTGAAGGCAGCGATCGTTTTCGGATCACGGAGCCTTGATTTGCGGATGATCCGCAGATAATTCTGCGTCATGACAAACTCCGCCGCTTTCGGGATCCGCACAATGGGTGCACCATCAAGGACGAGGTGCCGGATGCGGAGTCCGCTGTTCTGCCAGAGTCTGCAAGCCACAGCACCGCCCAGCGAAATGCCGCAGACTGCATGGAGCGTGGTAAGCTTCTGGCTTCTGAGATAGGCTGCGATGGTGTCCGCTTCCTCCTCAATGCTTCTGAATTCGCTCGGCTCCTCCTCCGTATGGGCATCCAGAGCCGCAGCGATCACATAATGATCCCGACAGAAATGGGCGATCTGCGGTCCCCAGATCTGCCAGGGCGTGAGCATCCCGTGGATCAGCAGAATGACGGGGGATGAGGGCTGACCGAAGGTGTGGAATCTCATAGCGGATGTGCACTCCCCTCTCCTGCCGCATGCATGGCACTCAGATCATAATACATTTGAAACGCCTCCATTTGATACTATGCTGCCGGTTTTGTGCAGCTGTACTCACTATTATAGCACATCTGCCGCCGAATTGCAAGTACGTCATTCCTGTAAGGAGATGCTCCGAAAAAAAGGAGCTGTTCCCTGCATTTGGAACAGCTCCTTTGATGATGATGGTACGAGTTTTCCATCAGACTCGCATGATCAGATCACCGGAAGAGAATCCAGCACCTTGATCACATATTTCAGAATGTTCAGTGCATCTGCGGAAGTGGGCTTTCCATCGCCGTCCGTATCTGCATTTGCAGAACCCTCTGCGGTCAGCACTTCACCTGTCATGAGGTTCTTGTTCAGGGTAAGCACATCGGAAATGTTCACCTTGCCATCCACATTGACATCACCGCAAAGCCCCTCGATTGTACCTGTTTCCCCGACAAGCTTGAGCAGACCCAGACCGGACATGTCCGTGTAGCCCATGCCGGTGAGGTCGTACCAGTTAGAAATGGAGGTACGCTTGCCCTCGCCGTCACCGTCATCGTTGATCTGTGCATCGAAGCCGACAACCTGATTTGCCTTGAAGCCGCCGAGTGTGGTCGGAAGGGCAAATTCCACCAGATAGCCGTCCGCTGTCTTTGCCGCCGCAGAAATGAATGCGTCCGTGGAAAGTCCGTCCGTGACGCTCTTTTCGCCGTCAAAATTCACTCTCGCCTGAATGTCATCGGATTCATAGGCGGTCGTCTTGCGGTTGTTCTCGTCAAGGAAAATTTCCACTGTGTCCTGCTCGTACACATTCGGACTTGCCTTGGAAAGAACGGGGTCTTTTACTTCTGCCAGTACATAGATATACTCCTTGTCCCAGAGCACCTTTGCTGTACCTGTCGCACCGCTTCCCATGGAATAGGTGTTAATGTCGAGGACGTTGGCATCCGCCCATACTGCGTCAATTTCGCCGTCAATGGTGGGTGTGCCCTGTGTGGCTTCGGCGTAGGCAGGGATCTCTGCAAAAACGATCTTGCCGCTGTTGGAAATATCCATTGCTGCTGTCGGCAGACTATTCCATTTGTCATCGCCAAGGGAAATGTCAAAACGGATGCTGTCACCAACCTTTACTGTTTCATCGAGCTGTATCGCCATATCCTGAGTTCCGGCTTTCACAGAACCAATACCGGCACCCCCAGGTTGAACCGTCTGCATCGGCAAATCTTCACTGCTGGTAATCCGAACAATTAGCTTATTTGTGCTTTTGTTCCATGCAAGCTTGAAAGAGCCTACATCACCAATCTGATTTGCTGCCTGTGCCTCCATTGCAAATTCCAGACCTGCATCCGTGCCGTCATACGCATAGGCTCTTGCAGTGTTGATGGTCTGCACCTCTGCATCGGTATCGACTACCGCATAGAAGGCATCCTTTGCGGCATAGTTCTTATCGAAGAGCAGCGGATAACCGCCGATCCAGCTGGTGGAATCGGTAATGCCCCAGAGCACCACTGCGGAGAGGTTCACACCGTCATCCTTGACCTTCTTGAACATCTCGAATACCTGACGGTAACGCTCTGCAAGGGCAAGCATATCCTCGTCAGTATTGGACTTGATATTGATGTCCAGCTCCGTGATCTGGATCTCCAGACCCATGTCCGCATAGGTGCGGATGGCGTTTTCGTACTGTGCAATGGACGGATTGCTCATGCTGATATGGGACTGCATGCCCATACCGTCAATGAGCTTTGCATCCACCAGCTCCTGCAAGATGTCGGTGCAGATATAGTTCATCTTGTTCTCGGCATACTCATTGTAATCATTATAGAAGAGCTTGCAGCCCTTGGGGGCGTATTCCCTCGCCCATGTGAAAGCCTTCTTAATATAGGACTGGTCACCGTAGACCTTGACCCATGCGGAGCTGCCGGAGGATTCGTGGTTGGAGCCTGCCGGACGGATCGTGCCGGAATCGGATGCCGCTTCATTCACCACGTCCCATGCATACACATCCAGATCGGGGTACTGTGTCGCAATGGCATCCATCACATTCTTGATGTAGTTTTCCAGACGCTGGTCCATGATCTCAGGTGTCACCCATGCACCGTTTGCATCGAAATTCTCCTTGAAGAACCAATCCGGTGTCTGGCTGTGCCATACGAGGACATGTCCACGCAGCGGCAGGTCATTGTCCACACAGAACTGGAGCATATCCGCTGCCTGCTTGAGGGAAACCTGCGGATTGGTCTGGTCGCCGCCGTTTGCGTTCATGTAGGCAAGCGTTGCCGCCTGATCAAGCACGGATTCCGGTTTCAGCTCATTGCCGATGGTGACACTATTATAGTGCTTCAGAATGAGATCCTGTGTCGCACCCTGCTGGAACTCACTTCCGGCAACGGCACAGCCCATTTTGAAGTAATCCGCATAGACATCCTTCAGGGATGCAATGTCCTCCTGAATTGCCGGATCGGGCAGACGCTCTGCGGAAACCTCATCCACATAGAAGCCCATGAGGTCCTGTGCGGTCACACTAGCATCCGGCTTGTAGGCAGTCTGCACATAGACATAGATGTTGGACGCACCCTCGGGGATGGTGCATTCCGTGCCGACATACTTCCACTCGCCCTTGTTTGCGGTTTCGGTTGCGATCGTATAGTAATTTTCCTTGCCGTCAAGATCGTACTGAAGATTGATGGAGAAGCCCTGTGTATCCGTCCAGTCCGCACCATCATACATGACATAACAGCCGAAGCTGTAGTAGCCGCCAGCCTCCAGACACAGGGTCTTGTTGCAGGTAGCACCGTTCCAAAGCTGCTCTCTTCCATCGCAATAGATCGAATAATCGCCGCTGTACGCCGCTTTGTCAGTGACCTCCAGTGTGGTGTTGGAGCCTCTCACCTGCCAGCTCATGGCTGTGCCGTCATCGAAGCTGTCAAGGAAGCCGTCCTCCTTGTCGGTCACTTCCACCTCTTCACCCATGATGACAACATCGTCCAGATAGAAGTCGGAAAGCGTTGCTCCCTCAACATAGATGACAATGTTCGTTGCATCGGAAGGAACGGTATAGGTCGCCTTGATCTGCTTCCACTCCCCTGCTGCGGCATTCGCACCGCCCATGTAGGAATAGCGTTCCTCGCCGTTGGCATCGGTGTACATCAGCTGGAAATTGAACTGCTGATTCTGACCGCCGACCTCGGTGTCCTCGTACATGACATAGCAGCTCAGGTCATAGGTCTTGCCGGCGTACATCGTGCCGATCATGGAGGCACCTGCACCGTTCCATGTCTGCGTTCTTCCCGTGATATACAGGGATTTTTCGCCGGAATTCGCCGCTGCATCCGAGAGTGAGATCTCCGTGCTGCCGGAGGTTCTCGCCTTCCATGTGCCAAAGCTCTCCTCGAAGGTGTCATTCACCAGCTCCACCGGATCTGCGGCAAACGCAGTCAGCGGAACGGAAGAAAGCACCATTGCTGTGCAGAGGGTACCTGCCAGCATTCTGTTCCATTTTTTCATTCTACCACCTCATATTCGGATTTGAAGCATGCAGCTGAAGTTCCCCCCCTCAGCCATACTTCTGTGTATATTATACATTCGTTTCTACTATTTGTCAATATTGTTCACATAAAGTTTTCCAGATTTTGCAAAAATGTTGACACATTGGCGGTGCTGTGCTATAATGAAGGCAATTGATTTTAACCAGAAGGAGTGTCCGATATGCTGTTTGATACGACCGCTGCCTACTTTGATGAGGTCCTTGCGGAGAGCTTCACAAAGACCGTGATCCTTGATTTTTACGCCCCGTGGTGTGCCCCCTGCCGTGCACTTGCACCGGAGCTGGATACACTCTCCGACCGCCTTGAAGCGTCCGTTTCTGCCTATTCCGTCAATATAGACAAAGAAACAGAGCTTGTCCAAAAATTCGGCATTAAAACCCTCCCAACCGTTTTAGTGCTGAAAAACGGCGAAGTAAGGACATGTTTTGAAAAGGACGTTTCCGCTGACCTGATCGGGCAGGCTGTGCTCATGGGGGACAAATAGCCCTATTTTTCAACATTGTGAACTTAATGTGAATAGAAAATAGATTTTTGATGAAAGAAAGAAGCAAAGTGGACAAACTTTCCTAGTCATTTTCACGAAATAATCGTTCATTTCACTGAAAAAATGAAACTTTGCTCAAAATTGCTTGCAATTTCAATTCGTTTGTGCTATCATGTTAGCAACGCCAAAAGATTGCACAAGAAAGGAATTTAACCCCATGTTCAAAAAATTATCTTCGATGGTTGTTAGCAGCTGCGTTATGATTGCAATGGCAATGTCCGGCATGGCAGCTCAAGCGTCCGATCTGATGATTGGTGATGTGGATGCAAATGGATTAATTGATGCATCAGATGCAGCGGTGATTCTCACAGAATCTGCTGCCCTTGGCTCTGTCGGCGGCGGTGCACTTACCTCTGATCAGGTAACGTGTGCGGATGTCAATGCTGACAACACCATCAACGCAATTGACGCAACTCTGATCATGACTTATGCGTCATACTTAGGCTCCGGCGGCACACTGGATCTGGTTTCCTATCTGAACCAGCTGACACAGGCACCTCCGGAAACAGAGGAACCTCCGGCAGCATCTGCACCGGAATCCGATGGAATCACGGGAAATATCGTTTCCATGACAGCGGATGAAGCCAGAATGCTGGCTGCACTCGTGACACTGGAAGCAAAGGGCGAGAGCTATGAATGCCAGAAGGCAGTTGCAAGTCTGGTCATTAACCGTATGCTGACCTCCAACCTGACGGTTGAGGGTGTCATCTACCAGAAGAACCAGTTCTCCACAGCATGCAGAGTGGCATCGACCACACCGACCGATTCCTGCATGAATGCGGTCAACGATGTACTCACGAACGGCACAACACTTCCGATCTATGTGACGTTCTTCCGTGCAAGCTATTATCACAGCTGGGGCGATCAGGTACCCTACTGCTGCATGGACAATACATACTTCAGTTATAGTCAGGCGTTAAAAAATAAGTATGTATAAGTAAATTGAAATAGAATGCCGCACCCCCTCCGGATGGGAATCCGGAGGGGGTGCGGTGCGTTTCACTCCTAACAACAACAATGTGCCCCCCTATCGGATGGCACATTTTTTACTGCCAATTGCGGGCTGCATCATTATAATACTGAATCAGAACAGGTCTTGTGAGCTGGTTCACAGAAACATCCGTGGCGATCTCATCCTTGCCGAATGCGAACATCGCTGCAAGATTCTCCTCGGAAAGATAACGGGTATCCGTGAGCAGTGCATGCTTCTGCTCCAGCGGGGATGTACCTGCCAGATTGAAGCCCCAGTCACCGAATGCCGGTACCTGCAAATGGTACGGCAGCACTTCCATGCTCTCACTTTCCATTGTCAGGTTGATGCACCAGAATGCTTTTGCTGCATAATAGGGGCTTGTGGACTGCACATTCAGGATGCCGCCCTCCGACAGATGCTGGCTGCACAGACGGTAGAACACATTCGTGTACAGCTTGCTCAGGGATTCATTGTTCGGGTCGGGCAGATCCACGATGATGACATCATACAGCTCCGTGCAGGATTCCAGATACTCATAGGCATCCGTGTTGATGATCGTCACACGCTCACTGCTGAGTGCATTTTCATTCAGTGCCGTGATCTGCGGATGCTCGCTGCAAAGGGTCGTCATCTGGCTGTCGAGATCCACCAGCGTGATGGTGGTGTCCGGATACTTCAGCAGTTCCCTTGCGGCAAGTCCGTCACCGCCGCCGAGGAGCAGGACCTTCTCCTGCCGTTCTGCATATGCCATCGGAACATGCACGAGAGCTTCGTGATAGCGGTATTCATCCGCTGAGGAAAACTGACAGTTGCCGTCAAGGTAGAGCCGCATGTCATCCTTGTGACGGGTGATGATGATCTTCTGGTACTCGGTCTGCTGCCGGAGGATCACGGTGTCACGGTACAGCCCGTTCTCGATCATGTTGCCGGCGTTCTCTGCAAAGAGCATGCCGCCGGCCATGCACAGGAGCAGGACCACGGACACGATGCGGTAGATATGCCCATAGCGGAGCCTTCTGCGGTAGCGGAAGATGATGAGAACTGCCGCCAGCAGATTGAGCGAACCGACCAGAAATGCTGTTGCAAAATAGCCGAGATGGGGCAGGAGCACCATGGGGAATGCGATCGAGCCGATCAGACCGCCGATGTAGTCAAAGGAGAAGATGGAGGAGATCGTCACACGGAGATCCTTCCTGTCCTCCTCGATGATGCGTGTCAGAAGCGGGATCTCAAGTCCGGCAAAGGTGCCGATCACGATGATCTCCAGATACATCACAAGTGCATAGGACTGGAGGTAGAGGTTGGCAAGGAAGAGCGTGAGTGAGCTGAGTCCTCCGATGATGCCGATGCCGATCTCCACATTCGCAAACCAGTTGAACAGATCCTTGCGGATGAACTTGGAGAGGAAGGAACCCAGACCAAGTGCACACATGTACAGTCCGATGGTGATGGAGTACTGGAGCGTGGAATTGCCTACAAGATACGAGCTGACAGCACTGATGATCAGCTCGTAGACCATGGAACAGCCTGAGATCATCAATGTTGTCAGCATCAGTAAACGATATTTTTTCATGGGGTTATGCGATCACGCCGCTGATGACGATTGCAAGACCGATGAAGATGCCTGCAACCATGATGCCTGCTGCGGTGTTGCCGCATCCTACCTCGTCATTGAGGTTGTACTTCTTGTTGAAGAAGCGGATCACGAGGTAGCCGAGCATGAAGAACAGGATGCCGATGACAAAGTAGAGCACGCTGCCGAAAATGCCGCTTGCGAGGGATTCCTTGACAGCCTCGGTCAGAACGGTGGGGGAAGAGATCGCAGCCTTGAGCAGGACGCCGACACCGATGTTGGTGCCTGCGGAAACAAAGCCGACCGCTTTATTGCCCTTCTTGATCTCCTCGGGGAAGGAGCAGGGAATGATGAGGTCGATGAGGAAGTTGCCGAGCATCATCAGTGCAATACCGATGACGGAATAGATCGCTACTTCGAGAATGTCCATAAAAATATCCATGATTAAGTCCTCCTGAAATTATTTGCCGCCGCTCAGACCGCCGCCGGATGATTGTCTGGATGCAACGCTTGCCTGACGGACACTGTTTGAGTAGGTGCTGTAGGTGTTGGATGATGAATACTCCACATAATCTCCGTCATAGGAGCTGTAGGGAGAGGTGTATTTGCCGCTGTAGGTGCCGCTGTCGCTGGAATAGCCCGTGGAATAATAGAAGTCACGGTAATAGCGGTGGGAACGGCTGGTGCCGTGGTAGAGGTCATCGTCCGTGGTATAGGCATACTCACGGTCGGAGATCTGCACGAGCACATTATCCTCAAGTGAGAGGTAGATCACACAGTATTCCTTCTTTGTCAGAATGGCAATTGCACCATCCGTTTCCGCATCATCCTGCTGGACATACTGCGTATCGCCGTCAATGGCACTGATGATGTCCCTTGCCGTGGAATCAATGGTATAGCCTGCGGGTGCCTGATAGACATCGGCGGACTTATCCGAATTGCCGGTGATGGAGGTGACATAAGTATATTTTTCGCTCTTTTTGAGATACTTGGAAATGGTGGTGGTGAAATTGATGGAGCCTACGATCATACCGAACACCGGAATCAGGAAAAACAGACCAACGATCACTGCGATCAGTGCATTGCCGGATGCCTTGCTGCTGGCGGCACGGTAGGTGGGATTGCTGCGGACATGCCAGAACTCATGCTCATCGAGGTAATAGCCCTTGGAATGCTCCGTACCGTCATCCCAGACCTCGTCGGAAATGATCAGCTCCTCGGTTTCGTCCTCGTACTCCGTGAATTCCGCACGGTCGCCACGTTCCACATCGACATCGCCCTCGCAGGAAACAACGATCTCCGTTCCGTGGTCGCTCCAGTGGTAGCCGGAACGGTCGGGCACACGGATCATCTCCCAGATGGAGTACTCCTTGTAGACATCATCGACACTGAGCCAGTGTTCGCTGTTGTCCTTCTCTGCCCTAAGACGGTACTCATCCCATTTACAGCTGTCGTCGCTGTTTTTATAGGTGATCCTGCCGATGACCTGATACAGCTCACCGTCGGCACATATGGTATCGCCCAATTGAAATTTCAAATGACTCACTCCCCTTTCAGGCTGCGTTCCACAGCTCTGATGACTTGTCTTTCGGAATGGAATGCCTTTTGCAGTGCATCCGCCACAGTTTCGGGCACATCATCACTGCATGAAAAGACATCGACTGCTGCATAGCCGTATTCCGGCCATGTATGAATAGAAAAATGGGAGGCGGAAATGACGGCGATATAGGATATGCCGATGGGGGTAAACTGATGCATGCATTCCTCTACGATCTCCGCACCGATGGAATGCACGGCTTCCCTTGCCGCATTCTTCACAAGCTCCATATCGTTGAGCAGTGCAGCATCGCAGTCATACAGATCCACGATCAATTGTAATGCCACGTTAGTTCCCTTCCTCCATTCATGTATATTACATTTACTATTATACAGTAGCACACTAAAAATGTCAATTATTCTGTCTGTTTTTTTCTTTACAATTTGGTGACAATATGGTATAATGGGTATGAAGCTGTATTTTTGAGGGATTTGCTGATGCTGTCCTTCATTAAAATATACAGCGGACAACATAGGAAAGAGAGAATTGCATGAAAGATTTACAGGAACTTGTCCGGATCGTGTCCGGCGGAAATGTTTACATCCAGACCCATAATTATCCCGATCCCGATGCCATTGCTTCGGCGTTCGGGCTTCAGAAGCTCCTCGGGCACTTCGGCATCCATGCACAGATCTGCTATGACGGCTCTGCGGAAAAGCTCTCGGCTCAGGCAATGCTCAACCATTTCGGCATCGAGATGGTTTCCGTGCATGACCTGACGGACATGACACCGGAGGACAGGATCATCACGGTCGATTCACAGAAATACAATTCCAACCTCACCGACCTCTGCGGTGATGAGGTGGCATGCATCGACCATCACCCGACCATGATCCCCTGCGAGTATCCCTACAGGGATGTCCGCATCACGGGTGCATGTGCGTCACTGATCGCTGAATACTTCTTTGACAACGGTATCGTCCCCGACCAGAGTACTGCGACCGCCCTCGTTTACGGCATCAAGATGGACACGGCGGATTTCTCACGGGGCATGACACAGTTTGATGTGGATATGTACGCCAAGCTGTTCCCCTATGCGGACAACGAGCTTCTCGAACGCCTCAAAATCAACACGATGGAATTCACCGACCTGAAAGCATACGGCTCGGCAATTGAGAATATCCGTGTGTTCGGGAATATCGGCTATGCCTATATCCCCTTCTCCTGTCCGGATGCACTGATCGCCATGATCTCCGACTTCATCCTTTCGCTGGACATCATTGAATTCAGCGTGGTCTATGCGGTGCGTGGGAACGGCTACAAGTTCTCCGTCCGTTCGGAAACACCCGATCTGCATGCAGGCATGATCATCCGTGACGCACTCACCGGAGTCGGCAGCGGCGGCGGTCATGCGAGAATGGCAGGCGGCTTTGCGGACGGTGCCAAGCTTCCGGAGGATGAGGCAATGCGGAACCACGAGATCCGGCAGCTTTTCCGGCTCGCTCTCGACAAGGCACAGCGGGCAAAGGATTTTGCGGAAAGCACTTGACATTTTTCTGACAAACGTGTATAATAGAATCAATACGATGTTCTTCGGGGTATGTGAAATTCATAATCGGCGGTGACTGCGTGAGCAGAAGTCCGTGAGCCTGAACAGGCTGATCCGGTGCGATTCCGGAACCGACGGTAAAGTCCGGATGGGAGAAGAATGCAAATGACTGAGAACCTACGCCCCGAACACAGTTTCGGGGCATTTTTTCTGGAGGTGCGAAATATGACGGATGAACAGTTGATGCTCAGGGCAATTGAGCTTGCCAAACAGGGCATTGGTTTTGTCAACCCCAATCCGCTGGTCGGTGCGGTCATCGTCAAGGACGGCAGGATCATCGGTGAGGGGTACCATGAACGCTGCGGAGGGCTGCATGCGGAACGCAACGCCCTGCAAAACTGCACGGAGGATCCGAGGGGTGCGGTGATGTACGTCACACTGGAGCCTTGCTGTCATCAGGGCAAGACGCCGCCCTGCACGGAGGCGGTCATTGCAGCCGGCATTTCCAAGGTGTTCATCGGTTCGGATGACCCCAATCCCCTCGTTGCCGGAAAGGGCACAGAGCAGCTGCGTGCTGCCGGAATCGAGGTCGTGACGGGCTTCTGCAAGGCGGAATGCGACGAGATCAACCGTGTGTTTTTCCACTATATCACAACAAAAACACCGTTCTGCGTACTAAAGACCGCCATGACTGCGGACGGCAAGAGTGCGACAAGAACGGGGCTTTCCAAGTGGATCTCCGGCGAGGAATCACGCCGGCACGTCCACGAAACCCGCAAGCGTGTGGCTGGCATCATGGTCGGCATCGGCACGGTGCTTTCGGATGATCCGATGCTCAACTGCCGTGCGGAAAATCCGAGCCATCCGGCAAGAATCGTCTGCGACACCAATTTGCAGATACCGCCGGACTGCCGTCTGGTCATCAGTGCCAAGGACATCCCGACCTATGTGGCGGCGAGCCGCATTGACGGAAAAAAGCGTGCACTGCTGGAACAGCGTGGGGTGCATGTACTGGAGATCCCTGAGGAGGACGGTCATGTCAATCTCCGCATCCTGATGCGGAAGCTCGGTGAGCTTCAGATCGACAGCGTTCTGCTGGAGGGCGGTGCGGCACTGCATGAAGCGGCACTGCGAAGCGGTATCGTGCAGCATGTGCATGTGTACATTGCTCCGAAAATTTTTGGCGGTGTTTCTGCAAAATCCGCAGTCGGCGGTCTTGGTGTGGCATATCCGGATGAAGCATACCGCCTGAGCCGCCCGATCATTTCAAGATTCGGGGATGATGTACTGCTTGAATATGATGTGGAGGGATGCGGATGTTCACAGGAATCATAGAGGAAGTCGGCAGGGTGCAAAGCATCCGCACAGCGGCGGATGCCTGCGTTCTGACGATCGGTGCGGACGTGGTGCTGCATGATGTGCACATCGGTGACAGCATTGCGGTCAACGGCACCTGCCTGACAGTATGCGGCTTTGACAAAAGCTCATTTTCTGCCGATGTGATGCCGGAAACCATGCGGCGTACCAATCTCGGCATGCTGCAAAGCGGCAGCCCCGTCAACCTTGAACGTGCAATGGCAGCGGACGGCAGATTCGGCGGTCATATCGTTTCCGGTCATATTGACGGCACGGGACGGCTTGTTTCCTACCGGTGTGAAAGCAATGCGGTCTGGGTCACGATCGCAGCGGATGCCGGAATCCTACGGTATATCGTGGAAAAGGGTTCGATCGCCATTGACGGCATCAGCCTGACGGTGGCAAGGGTTACGGATACGGATTTTTCTGTTTCCATCATTCCGCACACAGGGGAGGAAACCACGCTCCTGCACAAAAAAGCAGGCGACCTGCTGAACCTTGAATGCGACATCATTGCAAAATATGTGGAAAAGCTCTGCGGTGCACAGAGATCCGGCGGTATTACGGAGGATTTTCTGGCACGGCATGGGTTTATGTAATCTAAGAAAGGATCGGTTTGTATGAAATTCAACACCATTCCGGAAGCTCTCGAAGCTCTGCGGCAGGGAAAGGTCATTCTTGTGACGGATGATCCCGACCGTGAGAATGAGGGTGATCTGATCTGTGCGGCAGAGTTCGCATCGACGGAGAATGTCAATTTTATGGCGGCACAGGCTAAGGGGCTGATCTGTATGCCGATGAGCCGTGCCATGACAAAGAAGCTTGCTCTGCGGCAGATGGTGCAGAACAACACGGATAACCACTGCACCGCTTTCACAGAGTCGATTGACCATGTGGACACGACCACCGGCATTTCCGCCGAGGAGCGTGGACTGACGGCAAGAGCATGTGTTGCTCCCGATGCGAAACCCTCGGATTTCCGCCGTCCCGGACACATGTTCCCTCTGGAGGCAAAGGCTGGCGGTGTTCTGGAGCGTAACGGACACACGGAGGCGACCGTTGACCTGATGCGGCTTGCAGGTCTGGAGGAATGCGGTCTTTGCTGTGAGATCATGGCACAGGACGGTACCATGATGCGTCTGCCCCAGCTGACGGAATTTGCAAAGGAGCATGAGCTGGTATTCATCACGATTGCGGATCTCCAGAAGTACCGCCGCATCCATGACCCGTTCATGGAGCGTGTTTCCCATGCACAGCTGCCCACGAAATACGGTGAGTTTGAGATCTACGGCTACCAGAACACCATCACCGGACGGGAGCATGTGGCTCTTGTGATGGGCGATGTTACGGACGGAGAAGCGGTACTCTGCCGTGTGCATTCGGAGTGCCTGACGGGTGATGTGTTCGGCTCCTGCCGCTGTGACTGCGGCGAACAGCTCGATGCAGCCATGAAGCGGATCGCTGCGGAAGGACGGGGCATCCTGCTCTATCTGCGTCAGGAAGGACGGGGCATCGGACTGCTGAACAAGATCAAGGCATATGATTTGCAGGAGCATGGACGGGATACGGTCGAAGCGAATGTGGAGCTTGGCTTTGCCCCCGACCTGCGTGATTACAGTGAGGGTGCCCAGATCCTCAAGGATCTCGGTGCAGTGAAGCTGCGGATCATGACCAACAATCCGGAGAAGATCTCCGACCTGTCGGAATACGGCGTGGAGATCGTTTCCCGTGAGGCGATCGAAATTCCCCCGAAAAAGGAGAATCTGTTCTATCTGCGGACGAAGCAGGAAAAGATGGGGCATATGATTGATGTTCCCAATCAGTGAGATGTATTGCTGGGGGCTCTGCCCCCTGCACCCCCGCCAAAGGGATATCATCCCTTTGGAATCCCAAGACGTTTTGCCAATGCCCCGCAAGGGGGCAAAGGCAAAACGCTGAGAGCCAAGAAAACATATCTTTGACAATGATCAGGGGCAAAGTCCCCTGCCATACAACACAGAAAGGAAGATCATTATGAAAACAATTGAAGGAATTTACTGCGGACAGGGACTGAAAATTGCCATCGTGGCATCGCGTTTCAACGAATTCATCACCTCCAAGCTCATCGGCGGTGCACAGGATTGTCTGGTGCGTCACGGCGTTTCCGATGATGATATCACGCTGGCATGGGTACCGGGTGCTTACGAGATTCCGCTTGCTGCAAAGAAGCTTGCCAAGTCCGGAAACTACGATGCCATCATCTGCGTGGGTGCGGTCATCCGTGGTTCCACCTCCCATTATGACTATGTATGTGCAGAGGTTTCCAAGGGCATTGCGTCCGTTTCTCTGGAAACAGAGGTTCCGGTGCTGTTCGGCGTTCTGACGACCGACACCATCGAGCAGGCAATTGAACGTGCAGGCACCAAGGCAGGCAACAAGGGCTATGACTGTGCAATGTCCGCACTGGAGCTGGTGCATCTCTTCAAGCAGGTATAAGATGCAGAAGATCATGTTCTTTGACATCGACGGCACACTGATGGAGGACAACGCCGGACATTTTGTGCCGGAGAGCACCAAGGAAGCCCTCCGCCTTGCACATGCTGCCGGACATCTGCTCTATGTGAATACGGGCAGACCGCTTTGCAATGTGGATGCGGATGTGCGTGAGCTGGGCTTTGACGGCTATCTGTGCGGCTGCGGCACCTACATTGAGTGCGGCGGAAAGGAGCTGTTCTACCGGACAGTTCCCCCCGATGTGATGCACAAAATGGTACAGCTTGTGCGTGACGTGGATGCAGCTCCGCTGTATGAGCACCGCAATGGGTTTTACTTCGATCCCAAGACACGGGAGCTGCCGTTCATCACCGACATCCGCAATACATTCCGGATGCAGGAGAAGAATATTTACCGGAGCACGGACGATGCGGATTTTGCCTTTGACAAATTCGTCATCGGCTATGATGAAAAGACCGATCTGGAACGTTTCAAGTCCGGCATTTCGCCGTATTTTGCCTATGTGGACAGGGGCTGGGGCTTTGCAGAGATGCATCCCCTCACCTGCTCCAAGGGGCTGGCGATGGAGTTTGTACTGCGGTATCACAGCATGGAGAGATCACAGTCCTACGCCATCGGCGACAGTCTGAACGACCTGCCGATGTTCCGTGCCGCCGGCATGGGCATTGCGATGGGTGACGGCGAAAAGCTCATCCCCCATGCGGATTTTGTCACGGCAAAACTGCGTGAGGACGGGATCTACAAGGCGATGGAACGATTTGGATTTTTCGAGAAGGCATAAAAACGACCCCCATGAAGATTGCCTGTTATCCTTAACGGAGAAATGAGAGTGGTATGTAACCCGAAAGGCACAATTGCCTTTCGGGTTCACTTTTTATGCCGGAAGCAGTGCCCTTTCGTTTGCTTCGTCTGTTACCGCATCCACTCTCAGAACGCTGCCCGCTTGAAACGTATAGTGAATCACAATTCTGTTTCCGCAGGTTCGTGAGTACTTCTCCGCTTTCTCATAAATCTCAATTCTGCGGATAAACACTCGCAGCAGTTCGGGCGTCAGTTCAGGCATCTCAATATACGTCTTTGCCTTGGCGATAAACTCTTTCACATACATTTCACGCAAGTCCATCTCATCAATTCTTTTCGTGATATACTGCAGTTCCTGCCGCAGCTCTGCCTGTTCCAACTCGTATCCGCTTGCCATCGTGTCATAGCGTTCGGGAGTGATTCGTCCCGTCACCCTATCCTCGTACAGACAGCGGATAATGTTGTCAAGCTGACTGATTCTTGCAGTAATCTGCGTTTTCTGCCGTTCTGCTGTGGCATAGAATCGCTCTGCTTCAGCTTCACCGTTTGCCGTTGCCATCGCATAAAACTCCTCGGTGTTCTCCCTTGCATACGCCGTCATCTGTCGGAGCGAGGTCAGCACAATCTCATTCAGCACCGACTCTCGGATATAATGCGAGGTACAATGGCTGTTGCCCTTCGTCTGGTATCCGCCGCATTGAAATGCATTCAGCTTTGGATCAATCGTTTTACCCCTGTGCAGATACAGCCTTGCACCGCATTCCGCACAGAATAGATAACCTGCAAACTTGTCCATTTCACCCTGCACATCGGGACGCTTTCTGCCTGCGAAGTGCTTCTGCACCGTATCAAACAGCTTTCTGCTGACAATTGCTTCATGCGTGTCCTTGAAAACCAGTCGCTTTTCGGGCGGATTCTTCAGTCGTTTCTTTAGCTTATTGCTCTTGGAATAGGTCTTGAAATTGACAGTGTCACCACAATAAAACTCGTTGGAGAGCATCTTGCGAACCGCCGTGATCGACCAGCGATAGGGCTTATCGAGATTCGGATTTCCCGACCGATTGCCTGTCGTTCTGAACGCATACACGCTTGGGCAGAGGATTTCCTCACGCTCGAAGGTCGCACAGATTCTGCGGATGCCGATGCCACTTGCGTACATCTCAAAAATGCGCTTGACAATAGGAGCAGTTTCGGGATTTGGTACAAGCTGTTTCGGATTATCGGGATTTTTCATATAGCCGTAGGGAATCGTCGTTCCCACACGCTCTCCACGCTCACCCTTTGCACGCTGCACCGCACGAATCTTCTTGCTCGTATCTCTGGCGAAGAAATCGTTGAAGAAGTTCCGCATTCCCGACATTTCGTTGATACCGTTGATGCTGTCCACACCGTCTGTCACTGCGATAAATCGCACATCGTAGGACGGAAATGTCAGCTCCATGAGCCTGTCCGTTTCTAAGTGATCTCGTCCCAGTCGGGACTGATCTTTCACAATGACCGTGCCGATCTTCTCATCCTCGATGTCTTTTAGCATCTGCACATAGGCAGGTCTGGTTGAATCCACGCCGCTGTAGCCATCATCCACATAGAACTGACAGTTGTGGAAGCCGTGGTCGTCAGCGTACTGCTGCAAGATCATCTTCTGGTTTTCGATGGACTGCGACTCGCCCTCATGCATATCCTCCACGGAAAGTCGGCAGTATAACGCCGTAATCAGATTTCGGTTTGGTGTGTTATCCATTTTATCAATCCTCCTGTTCGTATTTTCACGCCGCCCAAACCGAATAGGATACACCAACAGTATAAGCCCATTCGGTTTGGAAGTCCAGAAAACATTTTGTTAATTTTCCTCGTTGATCAGATACTTGATCTTGTCCGCCGCAGTTTCCGGCGGATTTTCTGTATCTGCCAGCGGCAGGACGGACACGACCTCATAGGTCTTGCCGTCGATGTGCATTTTCTTTTCCATATACAGATTCCTGCGTCTGTATGCTGTGGTGTTGATTTCAATTTCCTTTTCCATGGCATCATCTCCTTTACATGTGCATCCCCAACGCTTCCTTACGTCGGATCTCCTCTGCCAGCACCTTGCTGTCGGTGTGCCGCTCGATCTCCTCATCTTCCTCCGACTCATCCATTATCGCAGCCACATCTGCAATGCCAGCGACAAGATCAAGAGCACCGTCTGCGAAATCACAACCCAACGGAGCATTTTCAATTGCGTTTTGTGTTTCCATTCTTCTAAGCTTTTCAGCTTGGAGCAGTATTCCTCGTTCAACTTCCCAGCCTGTAAGGACAGTTTCTCCGATTGACTGATTAAGCTCGTCAGAGAGTTCGTTGTCTGCTCTGCTGTGAATTTCTGAATTTTCCTGCATTCGTCCTCTACCTGATCGAACAGCACTTTCTGATTTTGCAAGTGCATTTCGATTCCAGATTTCGTCATCAGCTCGCCCTGCAACTCCAACAGTTCCTCCTGTACCTCGCAGGATCTTTTCAGCAGACTGATCACCGCCGTCCAGTTCCGGTTGTCCACTGCCACCATGGGCATGGTTTCCTCTGCCGCTTTCAGGTCGGATTTGTTGCGTTCCATCAAGGCATTCACGTCTAATCTTGAACTCATGTTCCATCATCTCCTTTGAAAACTTCTCGCCGTGCAGCTTTGCACAGCGGCACCTTCTTCCATTCGGGCAAGTGTAAGTGATGTATTTTCGTGAGTCCTCCCACCTCACGCCGTAGCCCAACTGATTCATCATAAACACAAATTGCTTCTTTGATTTCGCTTGCTTCATGATTTCTGTGACCGCATTCATCAGCTGAAACTTCCAGCTCTCGCCACGCACTGCCGAGCGATATTCACGATCGGATATCACATCTCTTTTCTCTTGCTGATGCTTGTCCAGCACTGTCACGCTATACTTCATGCAGATTTCATCGGATAAATCCATCAACTCCTGCACAGTGTTTCCGTTGGAATGATACTTTCTGCCGTCCTCGAAACTGACGGAGTTGAACACAATGTGCGAGTGGATATGCTCACGATCAATATGTGTTGCCACCACGCATTCGTATTTCCCGAATGCTTTTTCTGCAAGTTCAACTGCAATCTGATGTGCAAGCTCAGGTGGAGTGTCATCGCCTTTCGGAAAACTCTGCACCAGATGATAATACATCCTACCGCTGTTCTTGTGGTAAGCATTCTTCGTTGCAAGCATTTCATTGTAAGCAGTTGATGTGAAACAGTTAAGAGTTGTTACATACTGCTTGTCCTCTGACTTCGTTTTCTCTGTCCTTGTAACATAGGCAAGGACATTTTTCATACCTCCGGCGGTCTGTGTTTTGCTGTTAATGAAATGGATAATCGGCATCATTGCATCCCTCCAATCAGCGCACCGCCTTTGCAATTTCACAAAGGGCTGCCGTTGCACGTTCATGCTGTGCAATCAACTCATCCAACCTCACCGATTTCAACCGTCCCATGTTGCCAAGCACGGCAATCTGATTCAGATTCCGACCGATGGACTTCTGCTCTTTCAGCACATCCGCAAGTCCGTTGGCGGTGACGATTTTATTGCCGAGTGCCGATCGCAGCACGAAGTCACTCAGCGTCAATCCATGCTGATGAGCCTTGCTGTAGATCCGCTGACGCTCGTCCTCTGTACAGCGAATTGTGATTGTTGCGTTTCGTTTTCTCATGGCATCACTCTCCTTTTTCTTGTAGGGGGTTCGGGGTACGCCCCGACCAGCTGCGTTCGGTGGGCCGCTATGCGGACTGCCGAATGCGATGCTGGCAAACCAAAGGTTTA